>NZ_JBFAXL010000092.1:0-24622 GCF_040680795.1 Streptomyces sp. NPDC051976 | reverse complement strand
CCCGCCCCCTCGTTAGCCGCGGTGCGGTCGGCTTCGCGGATGCGTATCACGGGGGGGGGGGGGGGCCGGGGGGGCCGGGTCCCGCCCCTCCGGCATGGGCTCAGCGGTGGGTGCGCAGCAGCGTGCGGAAGGTCCGCATCGCCACCGACAGGCTGGCGAGGTCGAACTCCTCGGCGCCCTGGATCTCCTCCAGGGTGGTGCGGGCCCGGCCGATCAGACCCGAGTTCTGCTCCTCCCACGCCTTGAAGCGCTGCTCCGGGGTGGAGGTCCCGTTGCCCGCCGAGAGGACGTCGGCGGTGAGCGCGGCGTGCGCGGCGAACAGGTCCTCGCGGATCGCGGCCCGGGCCATCGACTGCCAGCGGTCCTCACGCGGCAGCAGGATGATCCGGTCCAGCAGCTGGGTGATCTGCAGCCGGTCGGCGAGGTCGAAGTAGACCTCGGCGACCTCCAGCGGCTCCTTGCCGCTGCGGTGCGCCACATCGACGATGTCCAGCGCCGGGAAGGCGGAGGAGAATCCGGCGGTCCTGGTGGCCAGGTCCTCCGGCACGCCCGCGCCGGTCAGTTCGTCGTGCAGCGACTGGTACCAGTCCAGGTCCGCGCCGCGCAGCAGCTTCGGCAGCTGCGCCCAGACCGCGCTGACGCCGTCGGCGAAGAACTCGATGGTCTCGGCGATCTGCAGCGGCTGCATCCGGTTGTTGAGCAGCCAGCGGGTGGCCCGCTCGACCAGCCGGCGCGAGTGCAGCCGGATCCGGGTGAGGATCTCGGCGTCCACCACGTTGTCCAGCGACTCGACCTCGTCCCAGATCCCGCCGAGGTGGAAGATCTGCCGCGCGGCGGTGTGGGCCCGCACGATCTCCTCGGTGGTGGCGCCGATCTCCTCGCGGAAGCGGTGCAGGAAGGTGGTGCCGCCGGAGTTCACCGTGTCGTTGACCAGGACGGTGGTGATGATCTCGCGGTGCAGCGCGTGGCTGTCGATCTGCGCGGCGAACCGCTCCCGCAGCGGCACGGGGAAGTACGCGTGCAGCAGCCCCCGCAGATACGGGTCGTCGGGCAGATCGGTGTGGATCAGCTCCTCGGCGACCGTGATCTTGGAGTAGGCCAGCAGCACGGCCAGCTCCGGCTGCGTCAGGCCCGCGCCGCTGGCCAGCCGCTCCCTGATCTGCCGGTCGGTGGGCAGGAACTCCAGCGCGCGGTCGAGGTGCCCGTCGCGCACCAGGCGCCGGATGTAGCGCTGGTGGGCGGAGAGCAGGCTGGTGGTCTGCGCCATGCTGTTGCCCAGCGCCACGTTCTGCGCGTAGTTGTTGCGCAGCACCAGGTCGCCGACTTCGTGGGTCATCTCGGCGAGCAGCGAATTGCGCTGCTTGACGGTCATGTCGCCGTCCGCGACCACGCTGTTGAGCAGGATCTTGATGTTGACCTCGTGGTCGGAGGCGTCCACACCGGCGCTGTTGTCGATCGCGTCGGTGTTGATCCGCCCGCCGGCCAGCGCGAACTCGATCCGGCCGAGCTGGGTGAAGCCCAGGTTGCCGCCCTCGCCGACGACCTTGCAGCGCAGCTCGCCGCCGTCGATGCGGATCGCGTCGTTGGCCTTGTCGCCGACGTCGGTGTGCGTCTCGGTGGACGCCTTCACATAGGTGCCGATGCCGCCGTTCCACAGCAGGTCCACCGGGGCCTGGAGGATGGCCTTCATCAGCTCGGCGGGCGTGATCTTGGCGGCGGCCGACTCGATGCCGAGCGCCTTGCGGATCTGCGCGTTGAGCGGGATCGCCTTGGCCGTACGGGGGAAGATCCCGCCGCCGGACGACAGCAGCGAGGTGTCGTAGTCGGCCCAGCTGCTGCGCGGCAGCTCGAACATCCGGCGCCGCTCGGCGTACGAGGTGGCCGCGTCGGGCTTCGGGTCGAGGAAGATGTGCCGGTGGTCGAAGGCCGCGACCAGGCGGATGTGCTCCGACAGCAGCATGCCGTTGCCGAAGACGTCACCGGACATGTCGCCGATGCCGACGACCGTGAAGTCCTCTTCCTGGGTGTTGTGGCCCATCTCGCGGAAGCTCCGCTTGACCGACTCCCAGGCGCCGCTGGAGGTGATCGCCATCTTCTTGTGGTCGTAGCCGACGGAACCGCCGGAGGCGAAGGCGTCGCCGAGCCAGAACCCGTAGGAGACGGCCACTTCGTTGGCGATGTCGGAGAACGACGCGGTGCCCTTGTCGGCCGCGACGACCAGATAGGTGTCGTCCTCGTCGTGCCGCACCACGTTGGCCGGGGGCACGACCTCGCCGCCGACCAGGTTGTCGGTGATGTCGAGCAGGCCGGAAATGAAGGTCTTGTACGAGGCGATGCCCTCGGCCAGCCACGCGTCGCGGTCGACGGCGGGGTCGGGCAGCCGCTTGCCGACGAAGCCGCCCTTGGCGCCGACGGGCACGATGACGGTGTTCTTCACCATCTGCGCCTTGACCAGGCCGAGCACCTCGGTACGGAAGTCCTCGCGCCGGTCGGACCAGCGCAAGCCACCGCGGGCGACCTTGCCGAACCTGAGGTGGACGCCCTCGACTCGCGGCGAGTAGACCCAGATCTCGTACGCCGGGCGGGGCGCCGGCAGGTCGGGAATCATCTGCGGGTCGAACTTCATCGACAGGTACGCGTGCGGCTCACCGTCGGCGCGGCGCTGGAAGTAGTTCGTGCGCAGCGTCGCCTTGATGAGGGTGAGGAAGGCCCGCAGGATGCGGTCCTCGTCCAGGCTCGCGACCTGGTCGAGGGCGCCGTCCAGCTCCTCCAGGATGCCGTCGGTCAGCTCACTGCCGGCCCGCTGGTGGTCGGGCGAGAGCCTGGCCTGGAAGAGGTTGACCAGCAGCCTGGTGGTGTGGACGTTGGTGCAGAGGGTGTCCTCCATGTAGTCCTGGCTGAAGGTCGACCCGGCCTGCCGCAGGTACTTGGCGTAGGCGCGCAGCACCATCGCCTGCCGCCAGTCGAGACCGGCGCGCAGCACCAGGGAGTTGAAGCCGTCGTTCTCCGCCTGGTCGGTCCAGGTGGCGGCGAACGCCTCCTGGAACCGCTCGCGGGCGTCGTCGCCCAGGTCGCCGAGCGAGGGGTCCAGCCGCAGCCCGAAGTCGTAGACCCAGGCGCGGGACTGGTCGCCGCGGCGCAGTTCGTACGGCCGCTCGTCGACCACCTCGACGCCGAGCCGCTGGAGCACCGGCAGCACGGCGGAGAGCGAGACGGGCGCGCCGGTGCGGTAGATCTTGAAGCGGCGCTCCTCGGGGGCGGCGCCGACCGGCTCGTACAGGCTGAGGGTGAAGTCGTCGGGGCCCAGGCCCTCGATGTGCTGGAGGTCGGCGACAGCGACGCGCGGCGCGAAGTCGGCGCGGTATCCGTCGGGGAACGCCTGCGCGTAGCGCCGGGTCAGCTCGGCCGCCCGCTCCTCGCCGCACTCGGCGGTGAGCGCCTCGCCGAACCCGTCCGACCAGGAGCGGATCGCGTCGGACAGCCGGGTCTCGATGCGCTCGATGTCGGCGTCGGTGAGCTCGGGCAGCGGCGCCCCGGGCTCGACGCGGATCACGAAGTGCAGCCGGGAGAGCACCGACTCGGTGTTCCAGGCGGAGAAGTCGGCGCTGTGGCCGCCCAGTTCGTCCTGGAGGATGTTGGTCAGCCGCAGCCGTACCGCCGTGGTGTAGCGGTCGCGCGGCAGGTAGACCAGCGCGGAGAAGTAGCGGCCGTACTCGTCCTGCCGCAGGTAGAGCCGCAGTTTGCGGCGCTCCTGGAGGTACAGCACGCTGGTGGCGATGGCCCGCAGCTCGTCGGCGGGGGTCTGGAACAGCTCGTCGCGGGGGTACGTCTCCAGGATCTGCAGCAGGTCCCGGCCGTCGTGGCTGTGCGGCGAGAAACCGGCGCCGTCGAGGACTTCCTCGACCTTGCGGCGGATGACCGGCACCCGGCGGATCGACTCGGTGTACGCGGCGGACGAGAACAGGCCGAGGAAGCGGCGCTCCCCGACCACATTGCCCTCGGCGTCGAAGCGCTTCACGCCGACGTAGTCGAGGTACGAGGGGCGGTGCACGGTGGAGCGGCTGTTGGCCTTGGTGAGGATCAGCAGCTTGTGCTCGCGGGCCTTGGCGCGGGCGTCGGCGGGCAGCCTGCTGAACGACGGCGAGCCCGGGTGCCCGGGGTGTCCCGGGTGGGTGCTGTCCGCGCTGGGGTGCACCGGGTCGGAGCGCAGGATGCCGAGCCCGGTGCCGGGGATCGCGACGAGCACGTCCTCCGTGGCGCCCTCGGGGCCGGTCTCGCTGGTCAGCTCGTACTCGCGGTAGCCGAGGAAGGTGAAGTGGTCGTCGTTGAGCCAGCGCAGCAGTTCGACGGCCTCGCCGGTCTCCTGCTCGGGCAGCGACGGCGGGCTGGCGGCCAGCTCGTCGGCGATCCGCTGGGCCGCGGCGCGCATCTTCGTCCAGTCCTCGACGGACTCCCGGACGTCGGACAGCACGGCCCGCAGGTCGGCGGTGATCTCCTTGAGGTCGGCGCGGTCGGTCTCGCGGTCGATCTCGACGTGGATCCAGGACTCCACGAGCACGTCGTGCGGCAGCGAGCCGTCCTCGGGGCCGCAGCCCGCGCCGACGATCTCCTGCAGCTTGCCGGTCACGTCACGGCGGACCAGGAACTGCGGGTGGACCACCACGTGGATCGCGCGGTTGGCCTGGGAGAGCGCGTTGGTGACCGAGTCGACCAGAAAAGGCATGTCGTCGGTGACGATCTCGACGACGGTGTGGCTGCACTGCCAGCCGTTCTCCTCGACGGTCGGGGTGTGCACCCGGACGTTCGCGGTGCCCTGGGGGCGTACCTCGGCGAGCCGGTGGTGCGACAGTGCTCCGCCGAAGACGTCGACCGGATCGCGGTCGATCAGATCCTCGGGTGCGCTGTGGAGGTAGTACCGCTGGAGAAACGAGGTCAGCGCCTCTTTGTCGAGGCCCTGGCCGGGTAGTCCCCCCGCTGGGCTGTTCTCAGCGACCCCGGCTGCTCGTTCCAGCAGCTCGGCCTTTGCTTCGTCCAGCTTGGTCTGCATGTCCTCTGACTCCTGTCGCGCGCCGTTGCGTGACGTCGGGTGATGGCACGACGTCCCGTGACGCGGGGTTGCCGCTACGGGACGACGCTATGCCGGGAGAGGGGTTCGTCGTGCCCATACGCACGCAGAGGCCCCAGGTGCACGGATCAACGTTGATCACGCAGTAAGGCTATCGCTCTGTCCGGGGTGCCTGTCATGAGACGGCTTCGTACAAATCCGCCGCACACCTTTGGCCCGAATGGACAGGAACCGTCCCCCCGCCGCCTCCCGGCTCACCGCAGGACAGGCCCTAACCACGCCCTATTCGCTCGGCCTCTTCTACGGCTTCGGCGAGGGTGTCGACGACCGGGACCCCGGCGGACTCCAGGCTGGCCCGGCTGTGCGAACCGCCGGTGTACAGCACGGCGTGGGCCCCGACGTGGGCGGCGGCCGCCGCGTCGTCCAGCGCGTCGCCGATCACCACGACCCGGCGCGGGTCGGGGATGCCCAGCGCGGTCAGGTGCCGTGCCATCTGCTCGGCCTTGCCGGTGCTGGACGAGCCGGTCCTGCCGTCCACCCGCAGGAAGTGGCCGGTGATGCCGTGCGAGGTGACCATCGGCAGCAGCTGCTCGTGCGGGGCGAGCGAGCACAGCGACTGGGTGCGCCCCGAGGCGGGGCGGGCGGCGAGCAGTTCTGCGGCGCCCTCGGCCAGGCCGCAGCGCTCGGCCAGTACCCAGTAGTGCCGGTGGAAGGCGGCGTCCATCACGGCCCACTCGGCGTCGGTGGGCAGCTTGCCGGTCAGCCGCTCGTAGAACCGCGGCACCGGCACGGTGTACAGCTCCCGGTACCGCTCCAGGGTGATCGCGGGCAGGCCGAGCTCGGCGAACGAGGCGTTCGTCGCCTCGATCACCGCGTCGATGTCGTGGAACAGGGTGCCGTTCCAGTCCCACACGAGATGCGTGCTCACACCATGAACCGTACCCGGCGGGTCCGACAGCCCGGTGGCGAGCGGTCGGCGGTCAGCCGATCAGGTGGGGGATCTCCTGGGTCGCGTACCAGAGCAGCTCGTGGTCCTCGGCGCCGTCGACGGTGAACTGCGCGTCGTCGTCGCCCGCGTCGGCCGCGCCGACCGCCTGCGCCGCGGCGGCCACGTCGGCGTCGGCGTCGTCGGCGTCGAGGTGGACGGCGGCCGCCTTGCCCAGCGGCACGGTGTGGGCGAGCCGGACCTCGCCGAGCGTGGCCGGGTCGAGCCCGCGGTCGGGGTCGAAGCCGACGGCGGTGTCCGCGACGTCGATAGCGAGGACGACACGGCGGCGCGGCGCCTCGGGGTGCGCGGCCAGCAGCCGCAGCGACGCCTGGGCGGCCCGGGTCAGCGCGGCGTACTCCAGTTCCTCTATGTCGTCCGAGACGTACCACTCGCGCAGGCTCGGCGTCACCGCGTAGGCGCCCAGCGGCTCGGGCCCCAGCTCACCCGCCTTGTACGCCTCCGCGAGGCCGGGCAGGGTGGTGGGAATGTAGACGCGCATGGCGTGAATGATACGTGCGCCACCACGCGGATAGGTGAATTCCGCCGGGCCCCGGCGCGACCTCCGGGATGCTTGCCGGACCCGCCGCCCGCCCCCTAGAACCGGGCCTACCAGCCAGTAACAAAACGCTAGGGGAGCCCGCTCATGCCGACCACACCAGTGCTGCCGCGCCCGACCGCCCCGACCACTTCCGCCACCCGCCCGCAACGGCGGCAGGGCGCCGGTGCGGCGCCGCCCGGCCGGGTGGAGGTCCGTCGGCCCACCGGCCGTCCCGCGACCGCCGTACGCCCCGCCGTACGGCCGCCGGCACCCCATCTGTGGTTCGCCGGGCGGCTGCTCGACGTGCTGACCGGACGGCTGCCGCTCACCTGCCTGGCGGGCCGGGTCAGGGACGAGGCGTACCAGCGGCTGTGGGAGCTGCACGGCGCCCGCGCCGACTGGCGGCAGCGCGTCCGCGGCCGTACCCCGTACGTGTACCGCTGCCGCTACTTCCGCACCGCGGGCGGGGCGCTGGAGGTCACGGCGGTGGTCGCACTGGACCGCGAGGTCTTCCGCGCCCTGGCCTTCCGCCTGGAGCCCGGCGGCCCCGGCGCGCGGTCCGGCTACGGCCAGGGCCGGTGGCACTGCACGGAACTGGAGGCCAGGTGAGCCGTCGCCCGGCCCCGGGACGTGCGACGGCCGGGGGCCGGGCCCGTGCAGGCCCGGCCCCCGGCCGGTACGGATCAGCTCAGGCGCTACTTCTTGCGGCGGCGCCCGCCCTTGGCGGCCTTGCGGCGCTCGGCGCGCGTCTGGCCGTCACCCTCGGAGCCGCCGTCGACACCCTCGAAGTCACCCTCGACGACACCGCCGGCGCCGTCCACGGTCGGCGCGGAGAAGTGCAGCCGGTCGGCGCGCTTGGGCGCCTCCAGGCCCTTGGCGCGGATCTCCGGCCTCGCGTCCTTGACCAGCGAGGGCACCGCGTCCTGGACCGTGGCGTCCACGGGGACCTCCTCGACCTGCTGCTCGACCTGGACCTCCAGGTTGAACAGGTAGCCGACGGACTCCTCCTTGATGCCGTCCATCATGGCGGTGAACATGTCGTAGCCCTCGCGCTGGTACTCCACCAGCGGGTCGCGCTGCGCCATCGCGCGCAGCCCGATGCCCTCCTGGAGGTAGTCCATCTCGTAGAGGTGCTCACGCCACTTGCGGTCGAGGACGGAGAGCACCACGCGGCGCTCCAGCTCCCGCATGATGTCCTCGGTCAGCGACTTCTCACGGGCCGCGTACTGCTCGTGGATGTCTTCCTTGACGGTCTCGGCGATGAACTCCGCGGTGATGCCGGCGCGGTCGCCCGCCGCGTCCTCCAGCTCCTCGATGGTGGCCACCGCCGGGTAGAGCTGCCGGAAGGCGCCCCACAGCCGGTCGAGGTCCCAGTCCTCGGCGAAGCCTTCCTTGGTCTCCGCGTCGATGTACGCGTCGATGGTGTCGTCCATGAAGTGCTGCACCTGCTCGTGGAGGTCCTCGCCCTCCAGGACGCGGCGGCGCTCGCCGTAGATGACTTCGCGCTGCCGGTTGAGCACCTCGTCGTACTTCAGGACGTTCTTGCGGATCTCGAAGTTCTGCTGCTCGACCTGCGACTGGGCCGAGGCGATGGCGCGGGTCACCATCTTGTTCTCGATCGGCACGTCGTCCGGCACGTTGGCCATGGCCATCACGCGCTCGACCATCTGCGCCTTGAACAGCCGCATCAGGTCGTCGCCGAGCGAGAGGTAGAAGCGGGACTCACCGGGGTCGCCCTGGCGGCCGCTGCGGCCGCGCAGCTGGTTGTCGATGCGGCGCGACTCGTGCCGCTCGGTGCCCAGCACGTACAGGCCGCCGAGGTCCTTGACCTCTTCGTGCTCGGCCTTGACCGCCGCCTCGGCGCGCTCCAGCGCCTCGGGCAGGGCCGCGGCCCACTCCTCGACGTGCTCCACCGGGTCGAGGCCGCGCTGGCGCAGCTCCGCCTCGGCGAGGTCGTCGGGGTTGCCGCCGAGCTTGATGTCGGTACCGCGGCCGGCCATGTTGGTGGCCACGGTGACCGCGCCCTTGCGGCCGGCCTGGGCGACGATCGACGCCTCAC
Source organism: Streptomyces sp. NPDC051976 (assembly GCF_040680795.1). Taxonomy (NCBI): domain Bacteria; kingdom Bacillati; phylum Actinomycetota; class Actinomycetes; order Kitasatosporales; family Streptomycetaceae; genus Streptomyces; species Streptomyces sp. NPDC051976. The sequence goes on along the minus strand of NZ_JBFAXL010000092.1, from coordinate 15,972 downwards.
GGTCGTGCTGCTTGGCGTTGAGCACCTCGTGCGGCACACCGCGCTTGGACAGCTGCGCCGACAGGTACTCGGACTTCTCGACGGAGACGGTGCCGACCAGCACCGGCTGGCCCTTCTCGTGCTTCTCGACGATGTCCTCGACGACGGCGGCGAACTTCGCCTCCTCCGTGCGGTAGATCAGGTCGGGGCGGTCCACCCGGGCGAGGTCGCGGTTGGTGGGGATCGGCACCACACCGAGCTTGTAGATCTGGTGGAACTCGGCGGCCTCGGTCATCGCCGTACCGGTCATGCCGCAGAGCTTGTCGTACAGGCGGAAGAAGTTCTGCAGGGTGATCGTGGCGAGCGTCTGGTTCTCGTCCTTGATGTCCACCCCTTCCTTCGCCTCGATCGCCTGGTGCATGCCCTCGTTGTAGCGGCGGCCCGCGAGGATACGGCCGGTGTGCTCGTCGACGATCATGACTTCGCCGTCCATGACGACGTAGTCCTTGTCGTTCTTGTACAGCTCCTTGGCCTTGATCGCGTTGTTCAGGTAGCCGACCAGCGGGGTGTTCACCGACTCGTAGAGGTTGTCGATGCCCAGCCAGTCCTCGACCTTGCTGACGCCGGTCTCGTGGATGGCGACGGTGCGCTTCTTCTCGTCGACGTCGTAGTCGCCGGTCTCCTCCTTGCCGAGGCTGCCCGCCTCGCCGCGGTTGAGCCGCTTCACCAGACGGGCGAAGTCGCTGTACCACTTGGTGGCCTGGTCGGCCGGGCCGGAGATGATCAGCGGGGTACGGGCCTCGTCCACCAGGATCGAGTCGACCTCGTCGACGATCGCGAAGTTGTGGCCGCGCTGCACCAGTTCGTCCTTCGACCACGCCATGTTGTCGCGCAGGTAGTCGAAGCCGAACTCGTTGTTGGTGCCGTAGGTGATGTCGCAGGCGTACTGCGCCCGGCGCTCGGCGGGCGACATGTTCGCCAGGATGCAGCCGACCTCGAGGCCGAGGAACTTGTGCACCCGGCCCATCCACTCCGAGTCGCGCTCGGCGAGGTAGTCGTTGACCGTGATCAGGTGCACGCCCTTGCCGGAGATGCCGTTCAGATAGGCGGGCAGGGTGCCGACCAGGGTCTTGCCCTCACCGGTGCGCATCTCGGCGACGTAACCGAGGTGCAGGGCGGCGCCGCCCATGAGCTGGACGTCGTAGTGGCGCTGTCCGAGCACGCGCTTGGCGGCCTCGCGGACGGTCGCGAACGCCTCGGGAAGGAGGTCGTCGAGGGACTCTCCCCCTTCGTACCGCTCCTTGTACTCGTCGGTGAGTGCCCGCAGCTCGGCATCGGTGAGGTTGACGAAGTCCTCTTCGATGGAATTGACCTGGTCCGCGATGCGGTGCAGTTTGCGCAGGATCTTGCCTTCGCCTGCACGCATGAGCTTGTTGAAGACGGACACTTAGGCGGGCTCCTTGCCGGTCGGGCCTGACGCGGTTGGCTCGCGCCGGGCACAGCGGGGTTTTCTCTGCCGATGGCCCCGCTGCAACGGCCATCGTAAGCGAGGAGACCAGCGGGCCGGGAGGCCCGGCAGTGGCAAAACGGTTTTCCACAGCATTGGCGTTCCCGGATACTGCGCCCATGGAGCCGATCACCCTCACCACCGACCGCTTGTGCCTGCGTCCGCTGGGGCCGGGCGACGCCGACGCGGTGTACGAAGCCTGCCAGGATCCGGACATTCCGCGCTGGACGACGGTCCCCTCCCCTTATACCCGGGAGAACGCGGCGGACTTCACCGGACGGATCTGCCCCGAGGGCTGGCGCGACGACACCCTCTACAACTTCGGTGTCTTCACCCGCGAAGAGGACCGGCTCGTCGGCTCCATGGGCCTGGTCCGGCTCGGCGCGCTGCACGGCCCCGAGCGGCAGGCGGAACTGGGCTACTGGACGGCGAAGGAGCAGCGCGGCAAGGGCTTCACGGCCGAGGCCGGGCGCGCGGTCTGCGCCTGGGCCTTCGACAGCCTCGGTGTGGAGCGCGTCGAGTGGTACGCGGAGGCGGGCAACGAAGGCTCGCGTGCGGTCGCGCTGAAGATCGGCTTCGTGATGGAGGGCACCGTCCGGTCGAAGATCGCGCAGACGGGCACGCGCCGGGACGCCTGGAGCGGTTCGCTGCTGCCCTCCGACTGGGGCCTGTCGGGCGCCGCGGCGTATCTGCCGTACCCGCCCGGGGTGCCGGGCTGACCCGTGCCGGAACCTCTGCCGCGAGCGCGGCCCCGCAGCCCCCGCACCCCGCGGAAGGGGGCGTCCGCGCAGGTCAGCGGGGATTGTCAGTGGCCCGTCCTACGCTGTCCGGCATGACACCGCTGCCGTCTCCCCAGGTCTCCCTGTCCGCCGACGAAGCGCGCCGGATCGCGCTGCGCGCGCAGGGGTTCATCGGCGCTCCCGACCGGCGGGCCGGGGCGCGCGGGGTGCTGCGGTCGCTCGGCGCGGTGCAGCTCGACACCATCTCGGTACTGGCCCGCTCGCACGAGCTGATCCCCTACGCCCGGCTCGGCGGCGTCGGCCGGCCGGCGGTGGAGGAGGCGTACTGGAGCGGTGACCACGCCTTCGAGTACTGGTCGCACGCCGCCTGCATCCTGCCGATCGAGGAGTGGCCGCACTTCGCCTTCCGGCGCCGGGCCCGGCGGGCGCGCGGCCACCGCTGGCACGTGCTGGAGGACGCCGAGCGCTCGTGCGCCGCGGTGCTCGACCGGCTCAAGGCCGACGGGCCGCTGACCTCGACGCAGCTCGGCGGCGCGAAGAACGGCGGACCGTGGTGGGACTGGTCCGAGACCAAGATCGCGGTGGAGTGGCTGCTCGACACCGGTGAGGTGGTCTGCACCCGGCGGCGCGGCTGGAAGCGGGTCTACGACCTGGCCGAGCGCGCCGTCCCCGACGCCCTGCTGCACGACGACCTCGACGACACCGAGTGCATGCGGCGGCTGGTCGCCCAGGCCGGGGCGGCGATGGGCGTGGCCACCCGGGCGGACCTGGCCGACTACCACCGGCTCAAGGGCGAGCAGGTCACCGCGGTGATCGACAGCACCGGCCTGGTGCCGGTCGAGGTCGAGGGCTGGGGCAAGCCTGCGTGGGCCGACCCCGCGGCGCTGGCGACCGCGCCCCGCGGCCGACACCGCACGACACTGCTGTCGCCGTTCGACTCACTGATCTGGGACCGGCCGCGCACCGAGCGGATCTTCGGCTTCACGCACCGCCTGGAGGCGTACACCCCCAAGCCCAAGCGGATCCACGGCTACTTCGCGATGCCGCTGCTCGCGGGCGGGCAGCTGGTGGGCCGGGTGGACCCGGCGCGCGAGGGGACGACCCTGGTGGCCCGGCAGGTCACGCTGGACGGCCCGAAGGCGGTGATCCCGGCGGCGGACGCCATCGCCGAGGCCGCCGGGTGGGTGGGCTGTACGGAGGCACGCGTCGAGCGGGTGCTGCCAGAGTCGCTGCGCGGGCCGCTGGAGGCGGAGCTGAAGAAGACCCACGACAGGCGCTAGGCGCTGACCGGCCGGGCCGGCGCCCGGCCGGGGCGCACCGCCTAGCGGATCTCCAGGATCTTCTCGCGCATCGCGTAGACCACGGCTTCCATCCGGGAGTGCAGCTGGAGTTTCTCCAGGATGTTGCGCACATGGTTCTTCACGGTGTTCTCACTGATGAAGAGTTCCTTGGCGATGTCCCGGTTGTTCAGCCCGGTGGCCACCAGCTTGAGGACTTCCAGCTCCCGGTCGGTGAGCTTGGGCGCGGGCAGCAGCCGCCGCTCGTCGGTGCGCTGGATCATCGACTTGAACTCGGTGAGCAGCTTCGACGCCATCGACGGGCTGATCTGCGACTGGCCGTCGGCCACCGCGCGGATGGCGGTGGCCACCTCGTCGGTGGAGATCTCCTTGAGGAGGTAGCCGGTCGCACCGGCCTTGATCGCCTCGTAGAGGTCGGCTTCCTCGTCGCTTATCGTCAGCATGATGATCTTGGCGCTGGGGGCGACCTCCTTGATGGAGGTGCACGCCTCGATCCCGCCGCGGCGCGGCATCCGCACATCCATCAGCACGATGTCCGGCAGCAGGTCGGCGGCCTTGTCCACCGCCTCGGCGCCGTCCCCCGCCTCACCGATGACCTGGATGTCCTCCTCCTGCGCGAGGACGATCTCCAGGCCCCGGCGGAAGAGCGCGTGGTCATCGACCACCAGCACCCGGATGGGCTCCGCACGGGCTGGACCAGCGGGTTCGTCATAGGAGACGGGTCCGCGCTCGCCGGTGGCTCCGCGCTCAAAGCTGTCCGGCATCAGATCCTCCCCCATAAGCCAGAGTTGACCACGGACCCAGCATTTCACGTCCTGGCGCGGTGGTGCCCCCGGGACGGTCCCGGGGGCACCCTGACGGGACCCGCGCGCTCGGCGTGCGTTCGGCCCGGCCCGGCTAGCGGCGCAGTGCGCCGCCCGCCCCGGCCGGGGCCTCCACGCCGGACTCGTCCGCGTTCAGATGGATGACTCCGTAGTCGTAGCCGTGCCGGCGGTAGACCACGCTCGGCTGCTTGGTGTCGCTGTCGACGAACAGGTAGAAGTCGTGCCCGACCAGTTCCATCTCGTAGAGAGCCTGGTCCAGCGCCATCGGTGAGGCCGCGTGGGTCTTCTCGCGGACGACCAGCGGACCCTCGCCGCGCACTTCCAGCGAGCCGATCCTGGTGGTGGGGACGCCTTCCGGGCCGTGGTCGGCGATCAGCTCCCCCTCACCGTTCATGGTCGCCGCGTCGGGCACGGTGGAGGCGACCTCGGCAGCGGACAGCCGGCCGTTCCCACGGCGGGTGTGCCGCTTGCTCGCGGCCTTGCGCAGCCGCGCCTCCAGCTTGGTCACCGCGACATCCAGCGCGGCGTACGGATCCGCGGCCGCAGCCTCGGCACGAACCACCGGGCCGCGGGTGTTCAGTGTGATCTCCACCCGGTCGGAATGGTCCGCCTGGCGGGGGTTGAGCTCTTTGGACACCTCGACGTCGAGGCTGATCACCTTGCCGTCGAGCTTCTGGATCTTGTCCAGTTTCTCGGCCACGTGCTTCCGGAACCGCTCGGGCACCTCGGTCTTGCGGCCCTTGACGACGATGTCCACGCAGAACTCCGTTCCCGGATCCCTCCGGGTCCTCCGGAGGCGATCCCTTTCGCTGAGGCCGGCCCGGGTGCCAGTCCCGTCCGGCGCTGCGTTAGCTGCTGCTCCGCCTCCCGGACCTGACCGGGTACCGCGAAGCTGCGGCTTTCACCTCCTCCTGCCCCACCGGGAAGATCAACACCCCAAAGTGTCCGCTTCCCTCACCCCCGAACATAGACCCGGAGAGTGGGACTCGGCATCCCCAACGACAGCCCACCTCCGTTCGAGTGAAGATTGGCCCTCACTACCTGCAACGACGCGCATCGGAGTGGAGTTCCGCGTCATGCGGACCCGCCACCACCGCCGCTCCCGCCACTTCTCCCCCCGCTTCCGCGACCGCTCTCGCGGCCACTGTCAGTGACGCTCCGGTGGTCATCAGGTCGTCCACCAGGACCACCGGAGCCACCCCCAGCAGTGCCGCACCGCCGCCCGCGGCCTCCACCGCGCCGGACAGATTGGCCAGCCGCCCGGCCGCGCCGAGCACGGACTGGTCCGCCACCGGCCGCCGCTGCCGCAGTGCCCCGACCGCCCTGGCCGGTACGCCCTGTCGGCGTAGCTCCCGTGCCGCCGCACGGGTCATCCGCGCGGTGGCGTCATGGCCCCGGTCGGCCACCGCCCGCTGCGACGAGGGCACCGGGACCAGCAGCACCCTCCCGGCGACGCCCACCCGCAGCACGGCCGCCGCCAGCGCCGCGCCCAGCGGACGGGCCAGCCCCAGCGCACCCCTCTCCTTGTGCGCCAGCACCACCGCACGCACCTCGTCGCCGTACCGGCCCGCCGCGTAGACCGGTGGCAGCCCCGCGGGCTCGGGCGCCGGACGGACCCGGCGCGCCCCCGCCGACCCCGCCGCGCCGCCGATGAGCACCCGGCACCGCTCGCACAGCTCCGTCCGCGGGCGCCCGCAACCGGCGCAGTCGACCGGCAGCACCAGCCCGGTGATCTCCTGCCACCAGCCCCGCATGAGTCCACTGTGCCCGCCGCGGGCGGACCGCCGCCAGCCCCCCTCCCAGCCTGTGGATAACTCCACGGAACGGCAGGCCGGAGGCGTTCCGGTCGGATTTTCCGCCTGGGTCGGGCGGGGCTCGATCAGGCTTCGCGGCCGTCGCTCAGCCCGGGTAGACCGGACTGCCGCCCTTGGGGGTGACCTGGCTCCAGTTACCGTCCACCGGCAGCCGGTAGACGCTGTCGTTGTACGAGGCCAGCAGCGGGCGGGTCTGGTCCTCGGAGGCGGCGACCGACGACGCCTCGCTGATGCCCTCCAGCGCGGGCGCGGCGGAACCGTCGGTGCTCACGTACTGGATCTGCTGCACTCCGCCCTGCTCGCTGCCCAGCACCACCACCAGGCGGCTGGGACCGGCCCAGGAGAAGGACGCGACGCCCACTCCCGGCGGTGTCAGCGGCCGCAGGCCCGTCACCGAGAACTCCGGCTTGTCCAGGGTGCCGCCCCGCCCGATCCGGCCGAGTTGCAGCGTCCTGACGCCGTTCTGCTCCACGACGAGCGCGATCCGCACCCCGTCCGAGGCCACCCGCAGCGACTCGATCCGGCCGTTGAGGCCCGGCACGGTGACGGTGGCCGGCTGGCCGTTGCCGTCGGTGAGCATCATCAGCCTGGGTTCGGCCGGATTGCGGTCCGCGACCCACAGGTCGCCGAACCCGTCCCAGCTCGGCGCGCTCAGTCCGTCCTTCACGGCGCTGGACACCACGGGCGCGTGGAACTGTTCGTCGTCGATGAGCGAGGCGACAACCAGCTGGCGCCCGTTGCTCCGTACGCCCGCGGCCATCTGCTCGTCCCGGCGCACCGCGACCGCGTCCAGATTCGCCTTGTTCGCGCCGAACGGCCCGGAGACCGGGTCCGCCTTGGTCGTGTCCCCGGTCAGCTCCCGCAGCCGGTGCTGGTCGGAGTCGATGTAGTACTGCCGGGTCGAGGAACCGACCAGGTTCTCCGGCCCGTACGTCTGCGCCTGCGTGCTGGGCAGCGTGCACGCCGTGGTGCCGTCGGCCCGCAGCACGTCGACGGCGGCCAGCTTCGCCGACGCCTGCGCCTGCACGGTGGCGTAGAGCTGCGCGGCGAAGTCCGTGCACCGCGCGCCGCCGAACTGGTTGGCGTGCTCCAGCCGCACCTTGAGGTGCTGCGAGTCGTCGATGGAGACCCCGTGGTCGGAGTCCTTGTCGGAGAGCCGCATGCCCGCGGGCGCCGCCGAGGAGACCACCGGGGACAGCCAGTCCGTGGGGCCGCCGAGCAGCGTGGAGACCGTCGACACCAGCGGGTCCTGCTGCTGGTTGCGCAGGTAGACCGGGTCGGCGACCAGCGTCTTCTGCACACTCCCGGTGCGCTGCACGTCCGAGCCCAGGTCGGCGAAGTAGTACATGTTCACCGAGTGGTATATGCGCTGGAAGTCCTGTTGGGACAGCACCAGGCCGTTCTGCAGGTCGTCGATCCGCCACTCGTTGTTCTGCCGCACCAGGTGGATCGACGTCTGGAAGTTGCCCTGCCCGGGCTGGTAGGCGTGCTTGGCGTCGACGCTCGCGGTCTTGCTGCCGGACAGGGTGACGGTGGTGTACCCCTCCTTGCGGCCGGTTCCCCCGTCCTCGGTCAGGTGACCGCCGGCGGACAGCACCGTGATCTGGGCGAACGGGTTCCAGGTCTGCGACAGGCCCCGGGTCAGGTACCTCTTCGCCGTGGCGAAGTCCGCCTCACCGCTGGTGGTGGCCTCCATGAAGCCGCTGACGATCTCGGAGGCGCTCTCCCCGGAGTGCGGCGGGATGCCGAAGACCCGCACCTGCGAGCCGGCGTCGGCGCGCTGGCCGTCGCTCTCGCCGACCTTGCGCACCTCGCCGCTGCTGGGCATCGAGGCGCACCCCGCCAGCAGCAGGACCGCGCACACCGGCACCGGCCAGGTCCGCGGAAGACGCCGCCCCCGGCCCCCCATCGCTCGCATCAGATGTCGTCCTCCCGCACGGTCTCCCTGCGCTCCACCACACGCGCGCCGCTGCCGGGCAGCGCTGCGGGATCGGCCGACGGCGGCCTGGCCGGTGCGGACGGCATGGGCGGTATCTGGGGCATCTGCGGCATCGTCGGGGAGCCACCGGGCATCCCGGTGACGCCGCGGGTGCCCGGGTCCCCGGTGCGCGGCACCGGGACCTGCGACGCCGGGCGGACGGGCAGCCCGGAGGAGTTCAGTCCGCGGTTGCGCCGCGAGTCGTCGGGCTCCAGCGGGATCGGCGATCCGCGCAGGCTGTCGCCGGCGGTGCGCGGCAGCGTCATCCGGAACTGCGAGCCGCCACCGGGCTCGCCCCACGCCTGCAGCCAGCCGCCATGCAGCCGCGCGTCCTCGACGGCGATCGACAGACCTAGGCCCGTACCACCGGTGGTACGCGCCCGCGCCGGGTCGGCCCGCCAGAACCGGTTGAACACCCGGGTCGCCTCGCCGGGCTTGAGTCCGACGCCGTAGTCCCGTACCGCGACCGCCACCGCGCCGTCGGCCGTCGCCAGCCGTACGACCACGTCCCGGCCCTCGCCGTGTTCGATCGCGTTCATCACCAGATTGCGCAGGACGCGCTCGACCCGGCGGGGATCGGCCTCGGCTATCACCGGCTGCGCGTCGCCGCGCACCGACACCCGGCTGCCCTTCCGCTCGGCCAGCGGCTCGGCGGCGTCCACCACCCTGCGGACGACCTCCCGCAGGTCTATCGGCTCGGCGGACAGCTCTGCCGCGCCCGCGTCGAACCTGCTGATCTCCAGCAGGTCGGAGAGCAGCGACTCGAAGCGGTCGAGCTGGTTCTGCAGCAGCTCCGCGGAGCGCGCGGTCACCGGATCGAAGTCGGTCCGCGCGTCATGGATGACGTCGGCCGCCATCCGCACGGTGGTCAGCGGGGTCCGCAGCTCGTGCGAGACGTCGGAGACGAATCGGCGCTGCATCCTCGACAGGTCCTCCAGCTGCTGGATCTTGACCTGGAGGTTCTGCGCCATCTTGTTGAAGGACTCGCCCAGGCGCGCGATGTCGTCCTCGCCGGAGACCTGCATCCGCTCCTGGAGGCGGCCCGCCGCGAGCCGCTCGGCGATCCCGGCGGCCATCCGTACCGGCGTGACGACCTGCCGCGTCACCAGCCAGGCGATCGCGCCGAGCAGCACCACCACGAAGATCCCGGCGGTCGCCAGCGTGCCCTTGACCAGGCCGAGCGTCTTCTCCTCCTGGTCGAAGGGGAAGAGGTAGTACAGCTGGTACGCGTTGCCGTTGACATCGGTGAGGCGCTTGCCGACGGCGAGCGCGGGCTCCGGCGGGTTGCCGTCGTCCGTCACCACGGTCGTGTACTGCTTGAGCGCGCCGGTATGGGTCTCCACGGCGTCGCTGAGCGACTTGGGGATGGTCGCGTCGGGCAGGATCGGGCCGGAGCCGCGCGGCCCGCGCGCGTTGGTGCTGCCCTCGCCGAACGACTGCTCGTCGCCGCCGCCGGGGCTGAGGGTGACGATCCAGTACACGCCCTTGCCGCCGCTGCCGAACTGCTGGACCAGGTTGGTCAGCCAGGCGCCGGAGTCGACGGCGCCGTGCTGGGCGCCGGAACCCGCCGTGTCCTGCGGCTGGCCGCCCTTGTCCGCCATGTCCTGCGCGATGGAGAAGCCGCTGATCGCCTGGTTCTCCGCGGCCTTCTCCTTGGCGTCGAGCAGACCGTTCTTGACCTGCCCGATGACCACGAAGCCGAGCAGCAGCACCACACCCACCGACATCAGCAGGGTGAAGGCCACCACGCGCAACTGCAGATTGCGCCGCCACAGCCTCGTCACGGGCTGCAGCGGACGCCGTGCCCAGCGCACGAACGAGCGGATCACCGGCAGCAGACCCCGCATGGGGTCCGCAAGCCGGCTCTCCAGTCGCTCACGCTCGTACGACGCGCACATCTCAGCCGGGTCCCGCCTTGTAACCGACACCACGGACGGTCACGACGATCTCCGGACGCTCCGGGTCCTGCTCGACCTTGGACCGGAGCCGCTGAACGTGCACATTGACGAGCCGGGTGTCGGCCGCGTGCCGGTAACCCCAGACCTGCTCCAGTAGCACCTCGCGGGTGAACACCTGCCAGGGCTTGCGGGCGAGCGCCACCAGCAGGTCGAACTCCAGCGGCGTCAGCGCTATCGGCTGCCCGTCGCGCTTCACCGAGTGCCCGGCCACGTCGATCACCAGATCACCGATGGTGAGCTGCTCGGGGGTGGGCTCCTCGGCACGCCGCAGCCGCGCCCGGACCCGGGCGACGAGTTCCTTCGGCTTGAACGGCTTGATCACATAGTCGTCGGCACCCGACTCGAGACCGACCACGACGTCCACGGTGTCACTCTTCGCCGTGAGCATCACGATCGGCACACCGGACTCCGCACGGATCTGGCGGCAGACATCGATGCCGTCCCTTCCGGGCAGCATCAGGTCAAGGAGGACCAGATCAGGCTTGGTCTCCCTAAAAGCGGCCAGGGCCTTGTCACCGTCGGCACAGAACGACGGCTCGAAACCCTCTCCACGCAGCACGATGCCGAGCATCTCTGACAGCGCGGTGTCGTCATCGACGACCAGGACTCGTCCCTTCATAACGACCATCATCCCATTTGCATATCGTTGCTGGTGACCTTTGGTGATCGAGGTCACGCTACGCGACCATTGTCCCCTGATGTCCGCATCCGCGGTGCCCCGTTCCCCCTAGTCAGAGCCTTCCCGACGCACCGACTGATTACACACAGTTACGAGCGCCTCTTTCGTGACCGGGGAGACCACCCCGTTCTCCGTGATGATCGCAGTAATCAGCTCCGGTGGCGTCACATCGAACGCCGGGTTGTACGCCTGGGTGCCCAGCGGCGACGGCGCCAGGTCCGTCACCTCGCTGCCCGGACGCTGCTCCACCTCGATCGCGGCGCCGTCCTCGGTGTCGAGATCGACCGTCGTCGTGGGCGCCACCACGATGAACGGCACATGGTGGTACGCCGCCAGCACCGCCAGCGGATAGCTGCCCACCTTGTTCGCCGTCGAGCCGTCCGCGGTGATCCGGTCCGCGCCGATCAGCACCGCGTCCACCTCACCGGCGGTGAACAGCGAGCCCGCGGCGTTGTCCGCCAGCAGCGTGTACGGCATCCCGGCCCGCGCCGCCTCGTACGCCGTCAGCCGCGCACCCTGCAGCAGCGGACGGGTCTCGTCCACCCACAGCCGCCGCAGTTCACCCGCACGGTGCGCCGCCATCACGACACCGAGCGCCGTACCGTCTCCGCCCGAGACCAGGGCGCCCGTGTTGCAGTGCGTCAGGATCCGGTAGCCGCCCCCCGGCACCAGCTCGGCCAGCAGCCGCTCCCCGTGCTCCGCCATCGCGGTGCTGGCCGCCGCGTCCTGCGCGTGCAGCGCCCGCGCCTCGGCGAGGGCGGCCGCCGCCTCACCGCCGGGTGCGGCCTCGCGGCAGGCGGCGAGCGCCCGCCGCACCCCGTAGCCCAGGTTCACCGCGGTCGGCCGCGCGTGCGCCAGCAGTTCCGCGGCCTCCTCGACGTCATAGCCGCGCGCGGCGGCGAGAGCGACGCCGTACGCGCCGGCCAGGCCCAGCAGCGGAGCGCCCCTGACGGCGAGGGAACGTATCGCCAGCACCAGCGCCTGCACATCCGTGACGACCAACTCGACCTCGCGCTGCGGAAGTCGGGTCTGGTCGAGCAGCACCAGAACAGGCCCCTCAGGTGGTTCCTCCCAGCGCAGCGCGGGAACGGCGCCGGCGGGCCCGGGGACCTGACCAGGCGGGGCGCCGGGACCGGAGTCCGCATGGGGGCCGTAGGCGGCCCCGTAGTTGACGTTGGTTTCGGGTCGCGCGAAGTGATCACCCATCTGTCCAGTCTGCCCTGCCAAACCCCGGCTACGGCAGCCCATGGCACGATGGCGGACAGTAGAGCGACGAGCACCATGCGAAGGGGCAGCCTCCGATGACCAACACTCCGGGCTGGGCCTCGCCCGGATCCTCCGACTCACCCGAGCCGGAGGACGGCGACCACCCCAGCTCCACGCCCACGCCCACGACCCAGGAGTCCCCGGTTTCCGCCGAGTCCCCGGTTTCCTCTGAATCCCCGGATTCCCCGGAAGACGCGCCGCCCGCCTCCCCCCGTGCCCAGGGCAGCGGCTGGTCGGCGCAGCAGCCGCCCGCCGGCCGCTGGGAGCACACACCCGGCGGCCCGCCCGCGGGAGGCGCGCCTGACGGCGTCCCGGGCCCCGCTGGCGGGCACGCGGGCCCCACGGGTCCCCAAGGCCCCGCGGCCCCGCCTGGGGGCGGCTGGGGCCAGTGGGCGCCCCCTCAGGGCCCACAGGCGCCGCGCGGAGCGCCGTACGCCGGCGGTCCGCGCTGGGGCAGCACCGCACCCGGCTGGCAGCACCAGGGAGGGTGGGGCAGGCCCGCGGTGCCCAAGCCCGGGGTGATCCCGCTGCGCCCGCTCGGCGCGGGCGAGATCCTCGACGGGGCCATCGCCACCCTGCGCCTCAACTGGCGCACGATCCTGGGCTTCACCCTCGTCATCGCCCTCCTCACCCAGGGCGTCGGCGTCGTCGTCCAGGGCCTGTTCCTCGACGACACCCGGCTCAAGAACCTCAGGGACAACCCCGACCCGAGCGTCAGCGACATCCTGCACGCGCTGCGCGGCGCACTCGCGGGCTCCGGGCTGGCCCTCCTCGTCGTCCTCTTCGCCACGATCATCGCGGGCGCACTGCTCGCCATGGTCACCAGTCGCGCGGTGCTCGGCCGTACGGTCACGGCGGGCGACGCCTGGCGCGACGCCCGGCCACGGCTGCGCTCCCTCCTCGGCCTCACCCTGCTGATCCCGCTCGCCCTCGTGGCGATCCTCGCCGTGTCCGTCCTGCCCGGCGCCCTGATCGCGCTGGCCGGAGCGGAGGACGGTGGCGGGGCGCTCGCGTTCCTCGGCCTCGTCGGCGGCATGGTGGTCGTCATCTGGATCGCGGTCCAGTGGAGCCTGGCCGCGCCCGCCCTGATGCTCGAACGGCAGGGCGTCATCGGCGCCCTGAAGCGCTCCGCCAAGCTGGTACGCGGCGCCTGGTGGCGGGTACTCGGCGTGCAACTGCTCGCACTGCTCCTGGTGAACATCGCCGCGTCCATCATCCAGGTGCCGTTCATGCTGCTCGCCGGGGGCGTGACGAACGACAGCTTCGGCAGCTTCCTGTCCAGCGACTCCAACCCGAGCTGGACGTTCCTGATCATCACCGGTGTCGGCGCCGCGATCGGCTCCATGTTCACCCTGCCGATCAGCGCCGCCGTCACCTCGCTCCTGTACATGGACCAGCGGATCCGCCGCGAGGCCCTCGACATCGAGCTGACCCGCGCGGCGAACAAGCAGTAGCGGACTCCCCGCCGCTGCCGGTCCGTCAGCTCGGGGAGGTCGGCTCGGGAGGTCAGCCCGGGAAGTCAGCTCAGGGAAGTCGGCGACTCACGCCACCCAGTGCGGCCGTCGGACGGCCGCCGAGGCGGGGACGCCGTCGGCGAGCGCGGTGGCCATACGGCGTACCGCCTCGCGCAAGGTGTCGGAATCCGTCGTGTACGGAATCCGCAGCCGCTGTTCGAAGAGACCGGGGTCGGTGCCGAAGTAGGCGCCGCCCTCGATCCGTACGCCGTAGTCCATGGCCCGCTCGGCCAGCGCCGTGGCGATGGGCTCACCCAGGTCGACCCACAACGACAGTCCGCCGGACGGCAGTTCCCAGTTCCAGTGCGGCAGGTGCTCACCCAGGGCGGCGACGAGCGCCGCGCGCTGCGCCCGCAGGTCGTCAAGGCGCGACAGCAGTATCTCGTCGGCGCTGGCCAGCAGATCGAGCGCCACGAGCTGGTCCAGGACCGAACCGCCCATGTCGTTGACGACGCGCTGCCCCGCGAGCTCGGTCACCAGCTGCGAAGGCGCGCGCAGCCAGCCGATCCGCAGACCGCCCCAGTGCGTCTTGCTCATCGAGCCGACGGTGATGACCTGACCGGTCCCGCCCGCCGCCCCCGCGGCGAAGGAGGCGAACGGCGCTGGTGCGGGCACGTCGAGCGCCAGCTCCGCCAGGGTCTCGTCGACGACCAGCCAGGTCCCCGAGCGCTGCGCGGCCCGCAGCACCCGGGCGCGCTCGTGGTCGGGCATGAGGCAGCCGGTCGGATTGTGGAAGTCGGGGATCAGATAGGCCAGTTGCGGCACCACCTGACGCAGGGTCGACTCGACGATCTCGATGTCCCAGCCGGTCTCCGTCACCGGAACGGAGACGGTACGCAGCCTGGCCCGGCGCATGGCGTCCAGCGCGTTCGGATACGACGGGTTCTCCGCCATGACCCGGTCACCGGGACCGCAGAGCAGGCCGAGGACCAGGGTGAGCGCGTGCTGGGCGCCCGAGGTCACCAGAATCTGCTCCGGCACGGTGGCAAGACCCCGCCGGGTGAAGCGTTCGGCGATGGCGGCGCGCAGTTCCGGCAACCCGAAAGGGTGATATCCGGGGGTGCGTGCGTGCTCGGCCAGCCGCGGGGCGACCCGGGCGAGAGCGTCGACGAGCAGCCGCTCCTCCAACCCCGGCGCCGCTCGCGCCAGGTCGACGGTGGCGTCCGGCGGCCCCAGCGCCCGCGCCAGGCCACTGGGCGTGCCACCCTCCGGCAGCGCCGTCCAGGTGCCCGAGCCCTGACGGCTGCGCGCATACCCGCTCTCCCTCAGCAGGTCGTACATCGCTGTCACGGTGGCCCTGCTGGTCTTCAGAGCGACGGCCAGCTCCCGCTCGGCGGGCAGCTTGACGTGCAACGCGATCCGCCCGTCCAGGATCAGCCTGCTGACCGCCTGCGCCAGATGCCGGTACGCGGGCCGCGCCCCCGCCGGGTCGGGCAGCAACAGCGCCAACTGCCTGCTGCCCACGGTCCGCCCACTGCGCTCCACCCTGTCCACGGGCCGGAACGGGTCCACTTCAGCCATACCACTGTCTCCAGATTGGCCGTACTCCCTAGACCAATCACTGTACAGACTCCCCTCAATGGCCTTGAAGTACATCCATGTGGGGGTAACCGGCATGCCGCAGCAGATCACCGACCGGTACGAGCGCGCGCTGCAACGACGTCACGAGCAGGGGCACACGACCGCCCCACCCAGACCACCCGGCAGCCACCCACCACTGCCGCCCCTCAGCTACGCCCCCCTGCGCGAGCGCCCGCTGCGGCGGCTCCCCCAGCTCCTCGCGGGCCTGGCCCTGTACGGGTTCAGTCTGTCGCTCATGGTCCGGGCCGGCCTGGGGCTCGGGCCGTGGAGCGTGCTGACCCAGGGTGTGGAGAGGCATTCCGTGCTGAGCTTCGGCATGGCCAGCGGCGCCATCGGCCTGCTCGTGCTGCTGCTCTGGATTCCGCTCAGGCAACGCCCGACGCTGGGCACGGTCACCAACATCGTCGTGCTCGCCGGCTCCTCCGACCTCGGCCTCCAGCTCATTCCGCAGCACTTCGGTCTGTCCGCCCGCTACGGCCTGCTGATCGGCGGCATCCTGCTCAACGGCCTGGCCGTGGCCGTCTACGTCGGCGCGCGCTTCGGCCCCGGCCCCCGGGACGGCCTCATGACCGGCGCGGCCGCCGTCACCGGACGATCCATTCGCTTCGTCCGCACTTTGCTGGAGCTGACCGTGCTCGCGGCGGGCTGGCTGCTCGGAGGCAGCGTCGGTATCGGCACCGTCCTGTACGCGGTCGCCGTCGGCCCTGTCGTGCAGTTCTTCCTGGTGCGGCTCGCCTACCGCGGCCTGTAACGCGAAAAAGCTCGGGTCCCCCGAATAAATCCGGGGGACCCGAGCTACAAAAATTGTTCGGCGGCGTCCTACTCTCCCACAGG
>NZ_JBFAXL010000091.1:0-25615 GCF_040680795.1 Streptomyces sp. NPDC051976 | reverse complement strand
CGTGCCGCGTGCCGCGTGCCGCGTGCCGCGTGCCGCGTGCCGCGTGCCGCGTGCCGCGTGCCGCGTGCCGCGTGCCGCGTGCCGCGTGCCGCGTGTAGGGCTGCTGAGTGCGGCTTGTGCGGCTTGTGCGGCTGGGGCAGGTGGCGGAGATGGACGGCGGATGGGTGGGCGGCGGGGGTGTGACCGGGGGCGGGGGGCTGCCACGATGGGGGGCATGGATCGTCTGCTGGCGCTTGTCGCGGTGTCTCTGCTGGTGATCGCCGTTCCGGGGCCGAGTGTGCTCTTCGTCGTGGGGCGGGCGCTCGCGCACGGCCGGCGGACCGCGCTGGCGACGGTGATCGGCAATGCCGCCGGGTCGTACGGGCTCGTGGTCGCCGTCGCGTTCGGGCTCGGCACCCTGGTGGAGCGCTCGGTGGCGGTCTTCACGGTGGTGAAGCTGCTGGGCGCGGTCTATCTGGTCTTCCTCGGCTGCCAGGCGTTCCGCCACCGCGCGGACCTGAGGGCGGCGGTCGCCGCCGCACCCGACGAGCCGCCGCGCCGGGATCTGCGCGCGATGGCCGACGGCCTCGTCGTGGGGATCACCAACCCGAAGGGCGTGGTGCTCTTCGCCGCGGTGCTGCCGCAGTTCGTCGACCACGCGGCGGGGCACCTGCCCGCCCAGATGCTGCTGCTCGGGATCGTGCCGATCACCATCGGGCTGCTCACCGACACCCTGTGGGGGCTGGGCGCGGCCGCCGCCCGCGGCTGGTTCGCGCGCTCGGAGCGGCGGCTGTCGCTGGTCGGCGGCGCGGGCGGCGTCGCGATGATCGGACTGGGCGTGATGGTGGGTGTGACGGGCCGCGCGGACTGAAGCGGCCCCCCGCGGAAGCGAAAGCGTCAGCGGGCGGCGACCTTGGCGGTGAGGTGCACGAGTCTGGCCACGCCGAACTGCAACGCCAGCGGCAGGGTGTGCGCGGCGGTGACGCCGTGCACCGACGAGAACCGGACGGCGGGCCCGAGGGTGCCGCCGAAGGTCACGGAGCTGTGGGGCATCAGCAGGATCCCGGCCTCGGTCATCATGCCGGTGCGCTTGCCCGGCGCGCCCACCAGCGTGCCGCGCCCCGCCTCGGGGGTGCCCACCATGTCGAGGTGCTCAGGAGTGCCGCTCCCGTTACGGATCGTCATCGTCAGGGTGCCGTTGCCGGACGCGTCGAGATGGGCGACGGCGTCGGTGATGGCCAGGTCGATGTCCGACACCTTCACGCTCACCTGACCGGGGACGTCCGGCGCGCTGCTGGTGGGCTCGGGGTCGTCGGGCGCCGCGGAGTGGCCGCAGCCGGTGGCCACGACGGCGAGGACCGCCGCGGCGGCGACCGCGCGGCCCGTGCGAGCTGTTCCGCCGACGGCGGGGTTTCGCTTCATCCCCGCATCATGTCCCACCCGCCCCGCCCGTCCCCGAACCACCCCCCTCGGGCGGGGCCGGGCGGGGGCCGGGTCCTTCGCGCCCGGCCGCGACCGCCGCACGCGCGCGTTCACTCGCTCACGTTTGGCCGGACGCGCTTGGCCGGGAAGCCTTGGTCAGGCACGCTGGAGGAGGCGGCGCGGCCACCACCGCGCCGACGTCGGACCCGACCAGGAGGAGACACCACCATGAACGACTCGGCCGAGCGCGCGGTCCTCGCGGGGGGCTGTTTCTGGGGGATGCAGGACCTCATCCGCCGCCAGCCAGGAGTGCTCTCCACCCGCGTCGGATACAGCGGCGGAGACGTCAAGAACGCCACCTACCGCAGCCACGAGGGGCACGCCGAGGCGATCGAGATCCTCTACGACCCCTCCGTGCTGACCTTCCGCGGCGTCCTGGAGTTCTTCTTCCAGATCCACGACCCGACCACGCTGAACCGCCAGGGCAACGACCTGGGCACCAGCTACCGTTCGGCGATCTTCTACACCAGCGACGAGCAGAAGCGCGTCGCCGAGGACACCATCGCCGACGCCGAGGCGTCCGGTCTGTGGCCGGGACCGATCGTCACCGAGGTCGCGCCCGTGGGCGACTTCTGGGAGGCCGAGCCCGAGCACCAGGACTACCTGGAGCGCTACCCCGACGGCTACACCTGCCACTTCATCCGCCCCGGCTGGAAGCTCCCCGCCCGGTCGTAGCTCAGGAACCCGCCCGCTCCCACCCCGGCCGCTCCGCGCGCTCGGTGAGCTGCCGGGGGGAGCGGCCGCGGTGGACCAGGTATCCAACGGGGCGTCAGCCGGCCGGCCCGGCAGGCGGCCCGGTGAGGCCCCCGAACGGCCCACCGGGGCGCGCGGCCGGGGACGAGGCGGCGTCGAATGGAGCCGTGCACCGTCAGCTGGGCCGGGTGTGGGCCGAACTGCCGCCCGCGGCGGGCTCCGCCGTCATGGCGACCGGCATCATCTCGGTCGACCTGGAGCAGACCGGCCGCCACGGCCTGTCACTGGCGGCGCTCGCGGTGGCCGCACTGCTCTGGCTGGTACTGGCGGCCGACTTCGGCTGGCGGCTGCTGCGCGACCGCGCCCGCTTCCGCGCCGACGCCGACACCCCTCCCGCGCTGACGGCGGTGGCCGCCACCGCGGTGCTGGGCACCCGGCTCTCCCTCTTCGGCTGGCAGACCGTGGCGGCGGCGCTGCTGGCGCTGGCCGCGGTGGTCTGGCCCGCCCTGCTCGTCCATGTCGTACGCCGCTGGAAGCGGCGGATGCCCGGCGGTGTGTTCCTGGTGTGCGTGGCCGCCGAGGGCCTCGCGGTGCTCGCCGCCGTCCTGTCCACGGCCGACGGGCAGCGCTGGCTCGCCTGGGCGGCCCTGGTCTGCTTCCTGCTCGGCCTGGTCCTCTATCCGTACGCCCTGGCCCGCTTCGACTTCGCCCAGATCATGGACGGGGCCGGCGACCACTGGATCTCGGCCGGCGCCCTCGCCATCTGCGCGCTCGCCGGGTCCAAACTCACCGCCTCCCCGGTGTGGACCGGCGCCGCCCACACCACGCTGCGCACCACCACCCTGGTGCTGCTCGGCCTCGCCCTGGCCGGTTACGTCCTCCTGGCCGCCGCCGAGGTCCGCCGGCCCCGCCCGCACTACGACATGCGCCGCTGGGCCACCGTCTTCCCCCTCGGCATGACGTCCGCCGCCGCCCTGTCCACCTCCGCCGCCGCGCACATCCACTGGCTGCACACCCTCGGCGAGGTCCTGCTCTGGATCGCGGCGATCGCCTGGACGCTGGCGGTGGTGGGCGCGGCCACGGCGACGGCCGCAGAAACGGCCGCGGAGCGGTCCTCGTCCTAGGAGACGCCCTGGGCGGCCAGCTCCGCCGGGGTCGGGGGCTGGGCGCCCTCGCGGGTGCAGGTGAGGGCGGCGGCGCGGACGGCGAAGGCGAGGGACTCGGTCACCGCGGGCGGCAGGCCGCGGCCCGCCGTCGCCGCGCGCAGCGCCGCACGGGCGGCGGGAGGCGCCGTGCCGCCCGCGCCGCCCAGCAGCCCCGCCCGGAGCAGCGAGCTGATCAGGGCCGACATGAAGGCGTCGCCCGCGCCGACGGTGTCCACCACGCGGACGGGACGCGGCGGTGTGTCGTGGTGGCCGTGCCGCCACCAGGCGCGGGCGCCCCGCGCGCCGCGGGTCAGCACCACCAGCGCGGGACCGCTCCGCGCCCACCGCGCCGCCACCTGGTCCGGGTCCAGCCCGGGGTGGAGCCAGGCCAGGTCCTCGTCACTGGCTTTCACCACGTCGCTGGCGGCGACGAGTTCCTCCACCCGGGCGCGCTCCAGGTCCGGTGCGCGGAGCAGGGCGGGCCGCAGATTGGGGTCGTACGACACCGTGGCCGACGGCCGGGCGGCCCGTACCGCGTCGTACACCTGGTCGGCGCCCGGCGGCAGCGCGGCGGCGATCGAACCGGCGTGCAGATGGGCCCGGGGCCCCCGCCGCGGCGCCGCCGCGGCCTCGGGCGTCAGCGACCAGGCGATGTCGAAGTCGTACGTGGCCGCCCCGGTGGGGTCCAGCCGCGCGGTGGCCGTGGACGTGGGCGCGTCGACGACGGAGCCCGGCGCCAACTCGACGCCTCCCGACCGGAGATGGTGCAGCACGGCCGCGCCGGACGGGTCACGTCCGACGCGTGTGGCCAGCCGTACGGGATGGCCCAGCAGCCCCAGGCCCAGCGCGACATTGGCCGGGCTGCCGCCCGGGGCGTCGTGCCGCCGTCCGTCCGGCGCGACCAGGACGTCGGTCAGCGCCTCGCCGATGACGTACGCGGGCAGCGCCGAGGCCGGGAGCACCGGACGCGGCAGCGCCTGGCTCAGGGGCACGGGGGCCGGGGGCACTGGGGCGGCCATGGAGAACTCCTGCGGGGAGAGGGGGTGTTGGCGGGGACGGTGCGTGCGCCGGGCGTCAGGGCACGATCTGGATCTTGCGGCCCTTGCCCGCCTGGAACTGCCGCAGGCCCGCCGCGTAGTCGTCCAGCGGCAGCCGGTCGCTGATGAAGACCTCCGGGTCGAGCACACCGCCCGCGAAGAGCTGCGCGGCCCGCTCGTAGCTGTGCAGCACGGCCATCGACCCGGTGATGGTGATCTCCTGGTTGTAGATCCGGTACGGCTCGATGACGGCACGCGCCGCGTAGTCCGCGACCCCGAACTGCAGGAAGGTGCCGCCCTTGCCGACCCGGCCCAGCGCGTCCTGGATGGCGGAGGCGTTACCGGTGGCGTCGATCACCACGTCCCAGCCGCGCGGCCGCTCGACCTCGTCCGCGGTGGTGACCGCGTTGCTGCAGCCGAGCGTGCGGGCGGTCGCCAGCCGGTCCTCGTTGATGTCGACCATGTCGACGCTCGCCGCGCCGGTGCGCTTGGCCAGCTCCAGCATCATCAGCCCCATCGTGCCGGAGCCGTAGATGAGGACGTTGGTCGCCAACTGGCTGCGGAGGATGTCGTATCCGCGGACCGCGCAGGACAGCGGCTCGATCAGGGTGGCGTCCGCGGTGCGCAGATGGCCGGGCAGCTTCACGCAGTTGGCGGCGGGCGCGACGGCGAACTCGGCGGCGCCGCCGGGGTTGGTGACACCGATCGCCGCCCAGCGCTCGCAGAGGTTGTTGCGGCCGATCCGGCAGTAGTGGCACTCGTGGCAGTACAGCGACGGGTCGACGGCCACCTGGTCGCCGAGGGCGAGTTCGCGCACCTCGGAGCCGAGGGCGACGACCTCACCGGCGAACTCATGGCCCGGCACGATCGGCAGCGTCGGGGCGAACTCGCCCTGCAGGATGTGCAGATCGGTGCCGCACAGGCCGCACGCGGCGACCCGCACGACGACGTCGCGCGGCCCGGGCGCCGGGTCGGCCACGGTCTCGATGCCGACGACTCCGGGCGCGCTGATGACGGCTGCTTTCACTTGACTGCTCCAAGAGAGAGGCCCTGGACGAGCTTGTCCTGGGCGGCGAACCCGGCGGCCAGCACCGGCAGGGAGATACAGACGGCCGCTGCGCAGACCTTGGCCAGGAACAGCCCCTGGCTGGTGACGAAGCTGGTGAGGAAGACCGGCGCGGTGCCCGCCGTGACACCGGTCAGCACCCGGGCGAACAGCAGCTCGTTCCAGCTGAAGATGAAGGAGATCAGCGCCGTGGCGGCGATCCCCGGCATCACCACCGGGGCGATGATCCGGGCGAGGATCGTCGGCAGCCCGGCGCCGTCGATCGAGGCCGCCTCCATGATCTCCACGGGGACGTCGGCGAGGAAGGACCGCATCATCCACACCGCGATCGGCAGGTTCATCGAGGTGTAGAGGATGACGAGCAGCCAGATGTTGTCCAGCATCCCGGCGTTCTTCGCGATCAGGTACACCGGCAGCAGCCCGGCCACCGCGGGCAGCATCTTGGTGGACAGGAAGAAGAACATCACGTCCGTCCACTTGCGCACCGGCCGGATCGACAGCGCGTACGCGGCCGGTACCGCCAGCAGCAGCACCAGCAGGGTGGAGGCGACGCTGGCGGTGAAGGAGTTGATCAGCGGCGGCCAGGGGCTGACGCCGGTGCCCGCGCCGAAGAACTCGCGGTAGCCGTGCAGGGTCAGCGGGGCGCCGAGCTTGGGCGGATTGGTCGCCGCGTCCTGCTCGCTGTGCAGCGAGGTGAGCACCATCCAGCCGAAGGGCAGGAAGAACAGCAGCCCGCACACCCAGGCCAGCAGGCCCAGCAGTCCGCGGTTGCGCCGCTCGGCGGACGCGCGCCGGCCGCGGCCGCGTTCAGGGGCATGGGCACCGCGCGGCGCGAGGGTGGTTGCCGTGGCCATCAGCGGGTCTCCTCTCGGAACAGCGACGAGACGGTCCGCAGCGCGAAGGTGGCCACGATGATGGACAGCGCCACCACGATGACGCCCTCCGCGGACGCCTGCCCGTAGTCATGGGCCTGGTAGAAGGTGGTGTAGACGGTGTACGGCAGGTTGGCCGTGCCCAGTCCGCCGGAGGTGATGGTGAACACCGCGTCGAAGTTCTGCACCACGTACACGGTGCCGAGCAGCGCGGCCAGTTCCAGGTAGCGGCGCAGATGAGGGAAGGTCAGATAGCGGAAGATCTGCCAGTTCCCCGCCCCGTCCACCCGGGCGGCCTCGATCACGTCGGTGGGGCGGCTCTGCAGTCCGGCGAGCAGGATCAGCATCATGAACGGCGTCCACTGCCACACCAGCGCCGCCTCCACCGCCAGCTTCGGTGACTGCGAAAGCCAGTCCGTCTGCGGGGCGTTGTCGCTGCCGAACAGCTTCCACACCCAGTTCAGGCTGCCGTTGATGAGGCCGTACTCCGCGTTGTACAGCGCGTGCTTCCACAGCAGCGCCGACGCCACCGGCACGACGAGGAACGGCGTGATGAGCAGGGTGCGCACGATGCCCCTGCCGAGGAACTTGCGGTCGAGCAGCAGCGCGAGGCCCAGCCCCAGCACCAGGCTGACCAGGACCACGGAGACGGTGAGCACCACCGTGGTGGTGAGCGCCGAGCGCAGCTGCGGGTCGGTGAACTCGGTCTTGTAGTTCTGGATCCCGGCGAAGCCGCGGTTGCCCGGGTCCAGGGCGTTCCAGCGCATGAAGGAGATCACCAGGGTGCCGACGAACGGCAGTTGGGTGACCACGATCATGAACAGCAGTGCCGGGAGCAGCGGGGCCCGCCGGGCCCACGCGCCGCGCTGCCGCCGTCGCCTCGCCGCCCGGGGGGCCGGGCGTCCGGTGGACCGCGGCACGCGGACTTCGGTGGTGATCGATGGTGTACTCATGGTCTCTTCCGCTTCTCGCCCGGCCCCCGGCCCCGTGTCAGGGGCCGGGAGGCGGAGGAACCGTCGGGTGGGGAGGGCCGGAACGCGCGCTACTTCGCGTACTTGTCGGTCACCTTCTGGGCCAGCGACTGCCCGGACTTGAGGGCCTTGTCGACGCTGGTCTGACCGGCGATGGCGGAGCTGATCTGCTGGGAGACCTGGGTGCCGAGGTTGGTGAACTCGGGGATGCCGACGAACTGGATGCCCGGCGCGGGCCGCGGCTGCACACCCGGGTTGGCCGGGTCGGTGGCGTCGATGGCCGTCTGGGTGGCCTTGGCGAAGGACGAGGCGGCGGCGACGTACTGCGGGTTCTCGTACGTCGAGGTGCGCTTGCCCGCCGGGAGCCGGGACCAGCCCAGCGTCTTGCCCACCAGGTTCTCGTAGGACTTGCTGGAGGCCCAGGAGATGAACTTCCAGGCGTCGTCCTGGTGCTTGCTCGCCTTCTGCAGGCCCCAGGCCCAGGTGTACAGCCAGCCCGAGCTCTTGGTCTGGTCGACGGGGGCGGGCGCGTAGCCGATCTTCCCGGCCACCGGCGAGTCACTGGCCTCCAGTGATCCGGCCGCCGAGGTCGCGTCGTACCACATGGCGACCTTGCTCTGCTCCAGGTCGTTGAGGCACTCGGTGAACCCGGCCTGCGGGGCGCCGGCCTCGCCGTGCTTGCGCACCAGGTCGACGTAGAACTGCGTCGCCTTGGTGAACGCGGGGCTGTCGACCTGAGCCTTCCAGTCCTTGTCGAACCAGGTGCCGCCCATGGTGTTGACCACGGTGGTCAACGGAGCCATGACCTCGCCCCAACCGGGCTGGCCGCGCAGGCAGATGCCCTTCATGCCGGGCTGGGCGCCGTCGGCCTTGGCGGCCAGGTCGGCGACCTGGGTCCAGGTCGGGTTGGCGGGCATCGTGAGGTTCTTGGCCGCGAAGACGTCCTTGCGGTACATCAGGAACGAGGACTCGCCGTAGAACGGCTCGGCGTAGATGTCGCCGCCCGAGGTGAGGGACTGCGCGATGGGCGGCAGGATGTCCTTCTGGTCGAAGGCGGTGTCGGCGTTCGCGTGCGAGGTGAGCGGCGCCAGCCAGCCGTTCTTGGCGTAGATCGGGGCCTCGTAGTTGCTGATGGTGGCCACGTCGTACTGGCCCGCCTGGCTGGAGAAGTCCTGGGTGATCTTGTCGCGGACGTCGTCCTCGGGAAGCACGGTGAAGTTGACCTTGATACCGGTGGACTTGGTGAAGTTGGCGGCCGTGAGCTTCTGCAGGTCCACCATCTGCGGGTTGTTGACCATCAGCACATTGATCGAGTGGGCGCCCGAGCCGCCCCCGGCGCCGCCGGCCCCGGAACAGGCCGCCAGCAGCGTGCCGCTAACGGCCAGCGCGGCCAGCGGAAGGGTGCGGCGCAGGGTCTTGTTTCTTGATCTCACGGTGGATCCCTTCATGTAGTGAGATGAGGGTCAAGCGAGGGGGGACGGCCCGGCTGCCGGCCGGGAGGTCGGATGGCGGCACGGCTGACGTGCGTTCGGCGCCCGTGACGGCGAACGGCGGGTGGGGCGGCGGGGGTTCAGACGCGGAAGACCCGCGGCCCCAGCAGGGTGTAGCGGTGCGCCTCGGCGCTCGACAGCCCGGTGTCGGTGACGATCGCCTCGAAGTCGCCGACCTCGGCGAAGCGGCAGAAGCTGCTCGCGCCGAACTTGCTGTGGTGCCCCATGAACACCCGTCTGCGGGAGACCGCCAGGGCCTTGGACTTGACGTCCGCGACGACCGGATCGGGGGTGGTGAGGCCGAGTTCGCGGGAGATGCCGTTGGCCCCCACGAACGCCAGGTCGATGACGAACCCGGACAGCATGGCGCAGGCCCAGGAGCCGACGGTGGCGAGCGTCCGGGCCCGGACGCGGCCGCCGAGCAGCAGCACGGTGAGGTTGGCGCAGTCGGCGATCGCCGCCGCCGTCGACAGCGACGCGGTGACCACGGTCAGCGGCCGGTCGCCCGGCAGCAGTGCGGCCAGGAGCTGGGGAGTGTAGCCCTCGTCGACGAACACGGTCTCCGCCTCGCCGATGAGCTGGGCCGCCTCGGCGGCGATCCGGCGCTTGTCGGCGATGTGCAGGTTCACCCGCTGCGCCAGGTCGGTCTCGAAGCCGGCGCCCTCCACGGGGTAGGCGCCGCCGTGGGTACGGCGCAGCAGTCCGCGCTGCTCCAGGACTCCGAGGTCGCGGCGGATGGTCTCCGGTGCGACGGCCAGGTCGACGGCCATGGTGGCAACCTCGACCTGCCCCTGGTGACGGGCCAGCGCGAGGATGCGGTGCTGGCGCTCTTCGGCTCTCACCGCCATCACCTCGCCCTCGGCTCGCCCGTCCCGGGCACGGTCTGCCCGGTTTTCGTCTGGAGACATTTATACCGACGAGACGTAGCAGGCCATCTGCCCATAACGGACAGCATGCTGCCCGTTTCTGCCCGGATCCGCGGCGCCGCGGCCCCTGTCTACCGGGCGCCGCCGTGCCGACCGCACGGCGCCGCTGCCCGCTTCGGCCTCACGGCTGCCCGATCAGGCAGGCCCGCCCCACCGGCGGGGCGCCCGGGTGCCGCGCTCGGCCGCCGGTTCAGAGGCGGTAGGCGCGCAGCGCGTTCTCCCGGCCGATCATGGTGACGACCCGCCGGGCGTCGGGCTCCGACCACTCACCGGCGTCCACCCATGCCTGGGCCGCCGCGGCGGTCCCGCGGCGCCACAGGTCCGCGCCCAGGTAGTGGAGTTCGGCCGGGCCCCAGGCGTCGGAGGAGTACAGCAGCCTGGCGAAGGGCGCCAGTTCCATGGACTCGGCGATGACGGCCCCGGCGCGGGCGCCCACATGGTTCACGGCCAGACCCACGTCGACGTACACATTGCCGAACGCCTGCGCCAGATAGCCCGCCTCGCGGTGGAAGGGATAGCAGTGCAGCAGCATCACGGGGACCGCGGCCGCCGCCGGCTGGCGCAGCAGGCCGAGCAGCAGCAGCGGATTGACCCGGTGCAGGTCCAGGTCCCGGTCGCCGAACCCGGTGTGCACCTGGAGCGGCAGCCCCAGCTCCAGCGCTCGGTGGACGCCGTACCGCAGCAGCACCGGGTCGGTGAGCCGCGGCAGCGGACCGGCGTCCGCCAGCCAGCGCGCCGCCGCCTCCCGTACGGACACGGCGGCGGGCGGGCTCCAGTCGAGGTCGAGACCGGCCCGGTAGGCGACCACGGTCTTCAGCCCGACCGCGTCGCGGGCGGCCTCCCGCAGCAGCTGGCCGAACGCCTCGGCGTACGCGGATCCCGTCGTGCCGTCGGCCGCCAGCGACTCGGCCAGCGTCTCCAGGCGTACGACCTCGTGGCCCGCGCCGCCACCGGCCCGCGCCAGCGCCTCGGGGGAGAGCAACTCGTCGCCCCGGTAGCCCGCGTCGACGATCCAGTGGTCCACGCCCGCGGCGGGCAGCATCCGCCGGGCGACCTCCGCCTCGCCGAGTTCGGCGCGCCGGGCCCAGTAGTCGTCGGCGGGGGCGTGCGGCGGCAGGTCGAGCAGCGGGGCGCACCAGCGGCGGACGGCGAAGCCGAGCTGGGAGTCGAACTGCGTCGTCCCGGGTGGAACCGGCCCAGTTCCGGCCTCGTTGAGCGACTCCTCGAAACGGGCCCGGGTCAGGGGCACGTCGAAGGCGCCGTGCACATGGTGGTCGACCAGCCGCAGGCCCGCGGTGAACTCCCGCAGGCTCACGACGACCACGCGAAGCGGAAGCGCTCGGCGAGTTCGGCCGTGCCCAGGGTGCCGTAGGCCCGCAGTTCGTGGTGGCGGACCGCGAGCAGCGCCTCCCAGATCTCCTCGCCGAGCAGCGCGCGGGCGGTGGCGGAGCCCTCCAGCGCCTCCAGCGCGGCGGCCTGGGTGACGGGCAGCCGCTCGACGGCCGGCTCCTCGGCGGGGTTCACCGGCACCTCGCCGGGCAGCTCCGCGCCGCGCGCGACACCGTCGGCGGCGAGCCCGAGCAGGACGGCGGTCGCCAGGTAGACATTGGCCGAGGGGTCGCCGCACTTCAGCTCGACATGGGCGCCGTACGGGTTGCCGCCGGTCGCGGCCACCAGCCGGACCGCTGCCTCGCGGTTCTCCAGGCCCCAGCAGGCGAACGCCCCCGACCACCTGCCGGGTTTCAGCCGCGCCGACGACAGCGGCGAGCCGCCGAAGACGGCCAGCGTCCCGGGCAGTCCGGCCACGATCCCGGCGACGGCCGCCGCCCCCTCCCGCGTCAGGCCGTGCGGTTCGCCGCCACCCGACAGCAGCGGCACCCCGTCGCGTTCCAGCGACAGATGGAGATGGGCGCCGTTGCCGGCGCCCCCGTCGAACGGCAGCGGGGAGAAGGACACCAGCATCCCGTGGCCGCGCGCGACCCGCCCGATCAGCAGCCGCGCCAGCACCACGTCGTCGGCCGACCGCAGCGGCTCCGCCGGGGCGAGCGACACCTCGAACTGCCCGACGCCGTACTCGGCGTGCAACTGCTCCACCGGCACGCCCGCGCTCTCCAGCGCGTCGGTCACGTCCGCCAGGAAGGTGCCCCGGTCGAGCACCGCGCCCAGCCCGTACCCCTGCCAGTGCCGCGCGGGCAGCGCCTGCCCGTCGCCGTCGGTGAGGGTGAACTCCAGCTCGTGGCCCACCTTCGCGGTCAGCCCCGCCGCCTCGGCCGCCGCCTGGGCGCCGCGCAGCGCACCCCGGGCGCAGCCCGCCGACGGCGTGCCGTCCTGGTGGAAGAACTCGGCCGGCGCCCACGCGTACCCGTCGCCGATCGCCCGCGCCGCAGCCAGGTCGGCGCGCAGCCGCAGGTCACCGACCACGTTCAGCTGCTCGGTGAACGCGAGCGCGTTGTCGGCGCAGAAGACGTGCCAGCTCGGCGAGGCGCCCATGCCCGCCGTGTGGAAGACCCCGGCCCGCCGCAGCGGCACCGCCTTGGCCCGGGCCACCCCCGCCATGTCCGACACCGAGCCGATGAGCACGCGCACGCCGCTGTCGGTGAGTTCGGTCAGCCGCCGCGACACCTCGGCGTCGGACAGTACGGGCAGACAGTCGCTGATCGGCACGTGGCCTCCAGTCCTGGGGGGTCGGCACCCGCCACGCTAGTGGAGCGGCGGTCCGCCGGCCGCCCCGTCGTCCAGCAGGGCCTGGACCCGTGCGCCGATGTAGCGGCCCAGCGACTGGTAGGCGTCGAACTGCTGGTGGTCGAACCACTGGTCGCTGGTGCTGTCGTGCGGGAAGACCGGGTTGGAGGCGGCGTACGACAGCAGGTCGTACGGGAGTTCCGCGGTGAGCGTGCTGCGGGCGACGATCAGGGTGCCGTGCGGGCTGGGCGGCCCGCCGTCGACCGTCAGATTTCTCGGGTAGAGGATGTCGCCGGTGACGACCGCCGTCTTGGACAGCCGGGAGTTGAGGGCGGACAGCGTGCTCTCCGGTTCCAGCGGGTCGGCGCTGCCGGGGGCCAGGCTCGTCGGGTCGTGCAGGGTGATGGTGATGCCGAGTTCCTCCCGGGCCAGCGCGATGGCCTGCGCGAGCGTGGTGGCGAAGGGCGGCACGTCGCCGCTGGCGTCGACGCACACCGCGGTGCGCACGCCCTGCCGCAGCAGCTCGACCAGGCCCAGGTTCTCGTAGTGCCCGCCGTCGGTGACCAGCAGCAGCCGGTCGTCCATCGGGTAGCGGCCGAGCACCTCCCGCAGCAGATACGGCAGCCGCCGCAGCACCTGCTGCGGCGGCAGTTCCCAGCGCCCGCCGTCCTTCCACAGCTCCGCCAGGGCACCCGGGTTGGGCAGCCAGGTGCCCAGCCGGGCGTTGGACAGCGCGAACAGCGTCTGGAAGGCCCGGGCCTGCGCGCCCATCGCGGACGAGAAGGCGGCGCCGGACACCGCCACGGCGGACTCCACCGTGAGGTCACGGGCGATGTGCCGCTTGGTACGCCGCTCCAGGCACGTGGTGCAGGCGTAGCCGACGTCGGGGCCGCCCACGTAGTCGTGCGACAGGGTGAACGACACCGCGCGGCGGCCCGGCGGGGTGCGGTCGCTGCCGGAGAGGTTCGCGGCGGCGGCGAAGATGACCTGCGGGAAGTCCCGCTGCCTGGCGCCGTAGCGGCTGAGCGCGGTCACCTCGTTGTCGAAGTCGAAGGGCGCCGCCACCTCCACCCCGTCCGCGCCGGTGACCCGGCGCACGGCGAAGGCGGCCGACAGCCGGCGCCGGTAGAACGGGTGCAGTCCCATCCAGGTCTGGTCCAGGCTCACCCCGAGGAAGAGCAGCATCGCCGGGATGCCGATCTGCGCCCAGTGCGGCCAGTCCCAGCCGGTGGCGGTCGTGAAGCCCAGGATGTAGAGGAAGGCGACGGCCAGCAGCACCAGTACGAGCCACACCACCACGTACTGCACCAGGCCGTTGGGCACGGCGCGGCTCAGCCCGGGGCGTCCGCGGACGGTGTCGAGCACCTTGGACAGGCCGCCGCGCAGCGTCTCCCGGCGCCGCCACAGGGTGCTGACCAGGGCGGCGACATAGGTGAGCAGCACCGTCAGCCCGGCGCCCGCGGCGGCGTCCGGACGGCCGACGTCGAGCTTCGACTGGACAGCGACGGTCAGCCAGGCCAGCAGCGGGACGAAGACCACCACCGCGGAGAGCGCCACCGCGAGCACCACCAGGGCCTGGAACAGCCGGGCCATCACGGCGCCGAGGCGGTCCACGCGCAGCCAGGCGTACGCCAGCAGCCACAGCAGCCAGGTCGCCGCCGCGGCCATCAGCACCACGAGCACCGACCAGACCGCCGGGTGGCGGAACATCGGCCGCTCCGGCGCCGCGCACCCCCGGCAGAACACCCCGCCCGCCCTGACCAGCGCCGACAGGTCGGTCACCGGCACGTGGTGGTACGCCCAGCTCAGGCCGAGGCCCAGGGTGGCGGTGGTGGCGGCGAGCAGGAACAGCGAGGCCAGCAGCCCGCGCAGCAGCACCCCGAGGGCCACCGTCCACTCCCCGGTGCCGTCTGCGACGTACTTGGAGTGCCGCCGCAGATGGTCCTCCTCCGGCGAGCCCGGTTCGAAGACGTCCTCGGCCGTCACGGCGGTCAGCGGGTCGGTGTCGTGGCCCGGTGCGGTGAGCGGGTCGCCGGGGTCCGGCGCGGTACCGGTCACCGCCTCCAGTTCGGCGCCCGCGAGGGCCAGTTGCATGGCGCCGACCGTGTAGCCGCCGCCCGACACCGAGACCAGGTAGCGGGCCCGCAGCAGTGAGCGGCGCAGCGACTGCAGGGCGCCGAGGGTGACGCAGGCCGAGCGGATGCCGCCGCCGGAGACGCAGAAGCCGAGCGCGGCGCCGGTGCGGCCCGGGGCCGAGCGCCCCTCGCAGCGCCAGTGCGCGGCCTGCGGCATCGCGGGGTCCTTGCGCAGCCCGGTCACCACGGTCGGCCAGCGGCTGCCGTCGGAGCGGATCACCGGCCGGGGCGGGACGACCTCGGGCCGGTCCGCCGGATGGTCGTGCGCGGGCGGCGGGGGCGCGGGCTCGCGTGCGGGCAGCCGCAGCAACCGCCGTACGCCCGCCGCCAGTCCGCGCCACAGCCGCTGCCACGGCTCGTACAGCAGCGACCTGCCGGTGCGGGAGACCGTGGTCACCCACACCACGAAGGCCAGCAGGCCGACCGCCGCCAGCAGCAGCCACTTCACGGTGGCCAGCGTGGTCGCCACCGCGTACGGCCGGTCGCCGTGCGCGTGGCCGTCCACGGCGAGGACGAGCAGGATGTTCTCCGCCAGGCCGCACGCCCAGCCCAGCAGCGCCGTGCCGACCGCCCAGTGCGCCACCGACTGCCCACGTCTGCTGGTGAAGGCGTAGCGGCCGAGCAGGAAGACCAGCACCAGCGTCACCAGGGAGCAGGTGAGCAGCGCGAAGTCGGCCTCCAGCGCCCTGCGGAAGGCCGCCGTGCGGGCGCCGGTCTCCACCAGGGCGGCCGCTTCCGTACCGGCGAGCTGCAGGGGCACGGTGTCGAGGTCCGGCGTGCGCCACTCGTAGTAGGCGAGCCCGACCGCGCCGGGGACCAGTGCGGCCAGTGCCCACAGCAGGCCGGTACGGGCGGAGACCCGTGGGGGGAGGGAGAAGCGAGGCATCACAGGTCCCCTGCCTAGGCGGCGCCCTGGCCGCCCTCCCAGGTGCCCTCCGCGGTGTTCCCCGCCAGCAGGTCGGCGATGTGGGAGGCCCACACGTCGGCCCGGGAGGCGGTGGACTGCTTGACGGCGGCGGTCAGGGTGCGGGCGGCGGTGAAGTCGGCGGAGCGGGGGCCGCTGGTGGCGATCCGCGCGTTGGTCTTGGTGTGCGCGTCGATCGCGGAGCGCAGGCTGCCCGCGCGGGACGTCATCTTGCCCAGGTCGCGGAACTCGGGCTGCGCGCCGTCGAACCAGACCTGCTGCCACCAGTGGTCGGAGACCGGGTCGCGCCAGCTCAGATAGCCGCCCTTGAGCACCTTGCGGGGCCCGTCGAGCTTGCCGGAGAAGCTGTAGCGCACGCCCGGCGCGGTGACCGGGTCGTAGAAGTGCGGGGTGAGGAAGTCGGAGACCAGCAGACCGTTGACGGTGTAGGCGTTCTCGGGCGCCTCCGGCGGGTCGGCGACCTCCACCAGGAACTCGACCACGCCCTGGTCCTGCTTCGGCGACTGCCCGGCCACCAGGCGGTTGCCCCAGGGGTCGCCGAGCATCTCCAGCATCTCGTGGCTGGCCGTCAGCGACCAGCTGTCGCTGTACTGGATCAGCGAGAACGGCTGGCCGTTCTTGTCCATGTGCACACCGGCCGCGCCCGGTTCGCCGATGTCGTCGCGGACGATCAGCGGCCAGTAGCCGACGGGCACGTCCTTGAGCTTGTCGAAGGCGTCGACGGACGCCGGGATCTGCCAGATCGGGCAGAAGTCGCGGACGGCCTGCTTCTGCAGGGCGGCGGCGACCCGGTTGAGCTGGGACGGGGTGATCCGGCTGGTCTCGGAGACCAGCGCGAGCTGAGTGGCGAGCATGGGGACTCCTCGGAGGCGCGAAGGGTCAGCGCAGCAGGTGGGACAGCTGTGCGCCGTAGCCGTCGGGCAGGTTCCTCTCGGCGGTCAGGGTGTGCAGGTAGGCGCGGTCGGCGGAGGCCGTCAGCGGGTCGAGGCCGACGGCCGTCAGACCGTCCGCCGCTTCCGGCGCCGCCGCGGAGGTGGTGGACGGCGGGCCGATCTCGGGTCCGGAGGGCGTGTGCGCCCCGGTCAGCAGCGGGAGCCTGGGCCGTAGTTCGGCGCCGGTCGGCTGTATCTCGTCCAGGGCTATGCGCCAGCGCACCTCGCCGTCGGGCAGCGCGGTGAGCGGCGTCGCGTGCGAGGCGCGGGCGGCCAGCGCGGGCAGGTCGGCCAGCGCGGCGGTCAGCCGCTCGACGGCCTCGGCCAGCGTCAGCCCGGCCACGACCGGCTCGGCGGCCGTGTCGGGCAGGTTGAGCGAGCGCTGCGCGGGCATCCCGGCGGGCGCGTCCTCCAGCGCGGCGCCCGGCGCCAGCTTCCGCATCAACGGGCGGGTGCCGTACCGGGGGACGCCGTCGATCACCACCAGCCGTATGTCGGTGTCCTGGGCGTCGACCAGCGAGGTGTACGGGTCGGTGCCGCTGTCCTTCACCACGAGCAGATCGGCGCGCAGCCCCGGCCGCAGGGAGCCGAGCGCGGCGTCCCAGCGCAGGATGCGGGCCGCGTCCCGGGTGGCCATGGCGACCAGTTCCCGGTCGGTGAAGACGTCCCCGGCCGCGGTGGACGCCAGCCGGGCGGCCTTCAGCTCACCGAGCAGCCCCTTGCTGCCGGAGACCGACCAGTCGGAGCCCAGCCCCATCAGCACCCCCGCCTTCTTGGCGGCGGCGATGTCGGCGGTCCTGCCGTACAGCAGCAGGTTCGACAGCGGCGACCACACCATGGACCCGCCGTGGGCGGCGAGCACCGCGAAGTCGTCGGCGGTCAGGGCCGTGCAGTGGATGCCCACCAGGTTGTCGGTGATGGCCCACTCGCCGGGCGCGAACTCCAGCGCCTGGAAGTGCGCGCGGGCGTCGTCGTCGACACCTTCCGCCAGATGGAGCAGTTGCCGGTGCGGCTGTTTCAGGCGGGCCAGGAACTTCGCCGCGTCGGTCGCCTCGACGTCGGCGATCCTCGATGCCGCCTCGGGCAGGTCCGGGTCGTCGGTCTGCTCCACGTTGCGGATGACGCCGCGGTACATCCGGCGGGCGCCCATGTTGCTGAACAGCGCGATGCCCTGACTGGTCGTGGTGCCGTTGACCAGCGCCTTGGCCTCCACGTAGCGCACGACGGCGGGCATCAGCTTCGGGTCCTGGCCGAGTACGGTCATCGGCCCGGTGACCAGCGCGTGGTAGGCGGGGTTCGTGGCGCCGCCCCACTGGGAGCGGTTGCCGTACGTCTTCGGCACGTCCCAGAGCGGGAGCACGTCGTACGGCAGGTGGTTGTGCAGTTCGATCAGGCCCGGGTACACCGAGCCGCCGACGGCGACGGGCTTGACGCCCTCGAAGCCGTCCGGGGCGGGGTCACCGGCCGGGCGGATGTCCGCGATGGTGCGGCCGCCGACGTAGAGGACGCCGTCGTCGACCACCGTGTCGCGCGCGTCGAGGGTGACCACGCGGCCCCGCAGGGCGTACCGGGGGGTGTCCGGGGGAGTGGCGGGAGACGGCATGTCGGTTTCCCTTTCACTCCGCTCCCCGGGGGAAGCGTGCGGGCCGGTCACCACTACTCAACAGTCGTAATGTCGTACTGTCACCTTGTATGCACCTATCGTCATGACTGATCCCCCCACTTGGAGTAGGAGGCCGGCATGCACGCATTCGACCCCGGCTACGCCCGCGATCCCTATGCGACGCTCGTCGGCGACTACCCGGACGAGGACGTCTACCCGGTGGGCGACTTCCGGGTGGAGTGGGGGCCGATCTTCCACCGGGGCAGACTCGACGGGAGCGCGCGGGTGCTCGTCATCGGCCAGGACCCGGCCGCCCACGAGACCGTCGCCCGCCGCATCCTGGTCGGCACCGCGGGCCGCCGCTTCCAGGGATTCCTCGGCAAGCTCGGCATCGACACCAGCTACGTCATGGTCAACACCTTCCTGTACAGCGTGTACGGCCAGGGCGGCGGCAGCGCGCACGCCAAGGACCAGCACATCGCCGGCTACCGCCACCGGTGGCTCGACGCGCTCGTCGGCGACAACACGATCGAGGCGGTCATCTCGCTCGGCGGGCTGGCCGACACCGCCTTCCACACCTGGCGTGACGCGCCGGGCAGCGCACCCTACTCCGGCGCGTACCAGCACATGGTGCACCCGACCTTCCCCGACAGCTCGATCGCCTCGGGATCGGACCCGGTGACGTCGTGGACGCGGCTGCTGGAGGACTGGAACGCGGCGCTGACCGCGCTGCACGGCGTCGTCACCCCCGACACCGCGCGCCCGCCGGTCCCCTACGACGCCTCGCCGGCCGCGGTGGCCGCGGTGGTCGCCGCCAAGAAGCTGCCCCCGGAGGACCTCGGCACGATTCCCGAGGCCGACCTCCCCGCCGGGCTGCCCGCGTGGATGCGCTCGGACGAGCCGTGGGCGAAGCGGGTGGGGCCGACGCCCGAGGAGAAGCGGGCTACTGTCGAAGTGACGGTCCCCGAGAAACTGCGGCCCTTCTGACCACCGCCCGAACGCGCGCACAGGAGGCGTCATGACCGACTCCGCACGGCACCCGGAACAGCCCGCGCCCGGCTACCCGGCCTCGCTCGCCCCCGCCGGGCACGTCGAGCCCGTGCCGCGGCGCATCCGCGGCTTCGTCGCCGGCCGCCCGGTGCTGGACACCCGGCGGGCCCGCTATGTGTGGGAGTGGCCCGCCTACCCGCAGTACAGCATCCCGGTCGCCGACGTGACCGGCGGCGAACTCGTCGACGAGGGACACGAGGAGAAGCGGGCCCCGGGCACGGTACGGCGGCACGCGCTGCGGATCGGCGCGGAACTGCGGCCGGGCGCCGCCTGGGTGTGGGCCGACGACGCGGCCGAGGGGCTCGCGGGCACGGTCCGCTTCGAGTGGGACGCGCTGGACGCCTGGTTCGAGGAGGACGAGCACGTCTTCGTGCACCCCAGGAGTCCGTACACCCGGGTGGACGCACTGCGCTCCAGCAGCCATGTCCGGGTGGAACTCGACGGGCTGCGACTGGCCGACGCGCCCTCCTGCGTCCCCGTCTTCGAGACCGGGCTGCCCACCCGCTACTACCTCGACCGCGCCTTCGTCGACTTCACCCTCCTGACGCCCAGCGACACCGTCACCGCCTGCCCGTACAAGGGCACCACCAGCGGCTACTGGTCGGTCCGCACCCCGCGCGGCACCCACAAGGACCTGGTCTGGGCGTACGACTTCCCGACCCGGCAGCTGTCGCCGATCGCCGGGCTGGTGTGCTTCTACAACGAGCGGGCCGACCTGTACGTCGACGGCGAGCTGCTGCCGCGCCCCAAGAGGCACTGATCGGGCGGCGGGCACACGAACCCGGCGCGGGCCCGCCGCCTCAGCGCACCGCCGTCGGCAGCGGCGGCAGAACCGTGCCGTGCAGCCAGCCGTCGAAGACGCCGTCGAGCGGGCGGGTGGTGTACTGCCGGGCGTGGGCGGCGAGCCCCTCGGTGGTCACCACGCCGTGCTGGTGGATCGCGGTCCAGCCCTTGAGCATCCGGAAGAAGGCGCCCTCGCCCAGGGCGCAGCGCAGCGCGTGCACCGCCAGCCCGCCGCGCTGGTACAGCCGGTCGTCGAACATCAGCCGCCGCCCGGGGTCCGACAGCCGAAGGTCCTGCCGCTGACCGGCCAGCAGCCGGTGCGCGTCTGCGGCGCGCGCGGCGGCGGTCGGGCCGCCGGTGTGCTCCGACCACAGCCACTCCGCGTACTTGGCGAAGCCCTCGTTGAGCCAGATGTGCCGCCAGTCGGCGATCGACAGGCTGTTGCCGAACCACTGGTGCGCCAGTTCGTGCGCGACCAGCCGCTCGGAGGCCCGCTCGCCGCCCAGATGGTTGGTGCCGAAGGTGGCCATGCCCTGCGCCTCGACGGGCACGTCCAGCTCCTCGTCGGCGACCACCACCGTGTACTCGCCGAAGGGGTACGGCCCGAAGACGTCCTCGAAGAAGTCCATCATGCGGGTCTGCCTGCCGAAGTCCGTGGTGAACTCCGGCACCAGCCGCGCGGGCACAAAGGCGGTCTGCGGCACCGGGCGCCGGGCGTCGAAGGCCGACGAGCCGCCGGTCAGCCGTACCGTCTCGTACCGGCCGATCGAGACCGTCACCAGATAGCTGGAGGTCGGCGCCGTCTGCTCGTACACCCAGGTGGTGCTGCCCGCCCGGGTGGTCCTCGCCAGCAGCCGCCCGCCGACGACCACGGTGTACGGCGTCGGCGCGGTGACCGAGATCTGGTACGACGCCTTGTCGGCGGGGCGGTCGTTGCACGGGTACCAGGACGACGCGCCGACCGGCTGGCTGGCCACCAGCGCGCCGTCGGTCAGCTCCTCCCAGCCCAGACCGCCCCACTGGCTGCGCACCGGCCGCGGGTTGCCGGTGTAGTGCACGTCGACGGTGAAGGCGGCGCCGGGGGAGATCACCTTCGCCGGGCGGATCCGCAGCTTGCCGCCCCGGTGGGTGTAGTGCGCGGCCCGGCCGTCGACCAGCACCTTGCTGAGCCGGAAGTCGGCCAGGTCGAGGGTGAACTCCCGCAGCGGCTCCCGGTCGGCCACCGCGCTGAGCCGCGCGGTGCCGCCGAGCCGGTTGGAGGCGGGCCGGTAGGTCAGTGCCAGTTCGTAGCGGTGTATCCGGTAGCGGATGTCACCGTGGGCGGGGAAGTACGGGTCCACGCCACGCGCTACTGCCTGCTTCTGACTCAACGGTCGTACGCTCCCTCGTGGTCCACCGGAGGACCGCTCTCGTCGGGCTGTGCCTCTTCACTTGCCCTGCCAAACCTCTGCCGGGTTGCCCAGCCAGCGGGTTTCCGCCGGAATGGACTCCGCGCGCATCACCAGCGAGGCCGGACCCAGGGTGCTGCGCGCCCCGACCTCGCTGCCGGGCAGCACGATGCCACCGGGACCGAGCGTGGCGCCCTCGCGCAGCACCACCGTATCCATCCTCATGATCCGGTCGTGGAAGAGGTGGGTCTGCAGGACGCAGCCGCGGTTCACGCACACCCCGTCCTCCAGGGTCACCAGGTCCGCCTCGGGCAGCCAGTAGCTCTCGCACCACACGCCGCGGCCGACCTTCGCGCCGAGCCCGCGCAGCCACACGTTCATCACCGGGGTGCCCGGCACCCAGCCGACCAGCCACGGCACCGCGAGCACCTCGACGAAGGTGTCGGCGAGCTCGTTGCGCCACACGAAGCCGCTCCACAGCGGGCGCTCGACCGCGCGGAAGCGGCCGACCAGCAGCCACTTGGCGGCGACCGACACCAGCGCGGCGGTCGTCCCCGCGGCCAGCAGCACCAGCCCGGACAGCAGCGCCGCCAGCCAGAGCGAGCCGGTCCCGGCGATCCACGCCAGCAGCGCCAGGGTCAGTACGGCCAGCGCGGCGGAGGCCAGCACCGGCACCATCCGGCAGACCTCGACGAGACCGCGCGCCCACACCAGCCGGGCCGGCGGCTCGTAGGTCAGGCTCTCGTCGCCGTCGTCGGCCGCCCGGGGCAGCCGCACCGGCGGCATTCCCAGGTACGAGCGGCCCTCCTTGGCCTTCTTCGGGGTCGCGGACAGCACGCCCACCAGGCCCCGGTCCGGCACGATGCGCCCCGGTGCGGTCATCCCCGAGTTGCCGAGGAACGCCCGCTCGCCGATCTCGGCGGGGCCGATCCGCAGCCAGCCGCCGCCCAGTTGGTACGGCGCGACCAGCGCGTCGTCGGCCAGGAAGGCGCCGTCGCCGACGGTGGTCATGCTGGGCAGCGCCAGCACGGTCGACACCTCGGCGCGGCTGCCGACCTTCATGCCCAGCGCGCGCAGCCAGAACGGGGTGATGAGTCCGGCGTAGAGCGGGAAGAGCGTCTCGCGGGCGGCGTCCATGAGCTGGCTGACCGTCCAGGACTGCCAGCCGATCCTGCTGTGCAGCGGGTGCCAGCCGGGGCTCAGCCCGATGCTGAGCAGCCGCACCGCGGCGACCAGCAGCGCCGCGTAGGCCAGACCGAACGCCAGCGTGGCGGGTACCAGGGCGATCAGCGCGCCGCGCAGGGCGCCGCCGAGTCCCGCGCCGGACGGGATGATGGCGCCCGCGACCGCCAGGGCGGCGACCGCCGCGACCACCGGCAGCAGGCTCAGGCCGATGCCGCTGGCACCGTAGGCCGCGGCCCAGCCGGTCCTGCGGGGCGGCCGCTGCTTGGGCCAGCGCCGCTCTGCCTTGCCCAGCTTGACCGCGGGCGCACCGGCCCAGCGCTGGCCGGTCGGCACCTGCCCGGTGACACTGGAGCCGGCCGCGACCTGCGCCTGCTTGCCGACCCTGGCGAAGGGCAGCAGGGTGCTGCGGGTGCCGACCACCGCGCCGGAGCCGACCTTGACCGGGCCGATCTCCAGCCGGTCGCCGTCCACCCAGTAGCCGGACAGGTCGACCTCGGCCTCGATCGCGCAGCCGCGGCCCAGCTTGAGCATGCCGGTGACCGGCGGCAGCGAGTGCAGGTCCACATCGGGACCGATACGGGCGCCCAGCGCACGGCCGTAGCGGATCAGCCAGGCGCCGGACAGCCCGGTGGCGCCGGACAGTTCGGCGAGCCGCTCCGCGGTCCACAGCCGCAGATGCAGGCTGCCGCCCCGCGGATAACTGCCGGGCCGCAGATCGCGCAGCAGCAGCCGCGCCCCGCCGGCGGCGATGGCGAGCCTGCCGGGCGGGCTGAACAGCACCAGGGCGGCGGCCCCGACCAGCCACCAGGAGGCGGTCGGTGCCCACGGGTAGCCGCCGAACCAGGCCAGCACATTGCCCAGCGCCAGCAGCCCGACCGTCCAGCGCAGTCCGACCAGGGTGAACAGCGGCAGCAGCAGGAGCAGTTGGACGATCTTGGCCCGGGTCGGCACCGGCGCGATCGTACGGGCCTGGCGGTCGCCCTGCGCCGAGCCGTCCAGCAGCCGGGCCAGCTTGCGCACGGTCGGCCGCTCGTAGATGTCCAGCACGCCGACCGCCGGATAGCGCACGCGCAGCAGGGTGGTGAGCTGGGCGGCGGCCAGGCTGCCGCCGCCGATCGCGAAGAAGTCGTCCCGGGCGTCGAGGACGGGCACCCCCAGGATCTCGCTCCACTGCTCGGCCACCCACCCCTCGGTGCCGGTGAGCCGCTCGCCGTCGGCCGCTTCCGCGGCATCGGTCTCCGCGCTGTCCGGCAGCGGCCAGGGCAGCGCGGCCCGGTCCACCTTGCCGGAGGTACGGGTGGGCAGTGAGTCGACCGGGGCGAGCAACGGCACCAGGGCGGCGGGCAGTTGGGCGCGCAGCTGCTCGACGGCCTGCTTGCGGTCCCAGTCGTCGGCCACCACCACATAGCCGACCAGCAGTTGGTTGCCGCGCCGGGCCGAGCGGACGGCCGCGGCGGCGCCCTGCACACCGGGCAGTGCCTGCAACGCGGCGTCCACCTCGCCGAGTTCGATCCGCCGGCCGCCGAGCTTGACCTGCTCGTCCGCCCGCCCCAGGAAGACCAGTCCCTCGGGCTCGGCCTGGACGAGGTCGCCGCTGCGGTAGGCGCGGTCCCAGCCCAGCGTCTCCAGCGGGGCGTACTTCTCGGCGTCCTTCTCAGGGTCGAGATAGCGGGCGAGGCCCACGCCGCCGATGATGAGCTGGCCGCTGCGGCCCATCGCGACCGGCAGTCCGGCCTCGTCGACCACCGCCAGGTCCCAGCCGTCCAGCGGCAGCCCGATCCTGACCGGGCCCTCGCCGGTGAGCAGCGAGGCGCAGGCGACGACGGTGGCCTCGGTGGGACCGTAGGTGTTCCACACCTCGCGGCCCTCGGTGACGAGCCGTTCGACCAGTTCCGGCGGGCACGCCTCACCGCCGAAGATCAGCAGCCGCACCTCGTTGAGCGCCTCGGCGGGCCACAGCGCGGCGAGGGTCGGCACCGTGGACACCACGGTGATCTCCTGCTCGGCGAGCCACGGGCCGAGGTCGGCGCCGCCGCGCACCTGGGAGCGCGGTACGGGCACCAGGCAGGCGCCGTGCCGCCAGGCGAGCCACATCTCCTCGCACGAGGCGTCGAAGGCCACCGACAGACCGGCCATCACCCGGTCACCGGGGCCGATCGGCTCCTCCTGGAGGAAGAGCGCGGCCTCGGCGTCCACGAAGGCCGCCGCGTTGCGGTGGGTGACCGCCACGCCCTTGGGCTTGCCGGTGGAGCCCGAGGTGAAGATGATCCAGGCGTCGTCCTCGGGCGCCGGGCGGCGTTGGGGCGCGGGGGTGGTGCGCTCGCCGGTCAGCGTGAGGTGGCGGTCCTCGCCCAGGAAGGCGCTCACCGCGGCCTCGCCGAACACCAGGTCGGCGCGCTCGTCGGGGTCCTCGGCGTCCACCGGGACATAGGCGGCGCCCACCGCGAGGACGGCGAGGACGCAGATGTAGAGGTCGTTGGTGCCCGACGGCACCCGTACCCCCACCCGGTCGCCGGCGCCGATGCCGGCCTGCGTCAGCCTGCGGCGCAGTGCGTTGACCTCGGCGGCGAGCGCACGGTACGTCAGCGCGTTCCGGCCGTCGTCCAGGGCGGGTTCGAGCGGATGCGTGAGGACGGTGGCCTCCAGCACGTCCAGCAGCGTCCGCGGGCCGGGGGCCTCGCGCCCCGGGAACCGGGCGATCGGTACGCCCGGCCGGTCGGTCATGTCGCCCCGGTCCGCCTGCCGCTCCTCGCTCCGCAGAGTGTCGCTCCGCGCCGTCAGATTCATGCGTTCCTCGTCCCTCGTCCCCCGTCGCTACGGTGCCCGCAACCCGGGGGAGGTGACGTACCGGTGAGGGCCTTGTGAGGGCGTCGCACGCGGTACCAAAGCAAGACAAGCGACCAATATTAGTGCCAGTCTGCCGGGCCAACGGCCGTACCGCCGGAGGCGTCTGTCACGTCGGGGCGGGTGCGGGCGGCGGTGGAAAGGGTCTGACCTGCGCGGACGGTGGGGCAGGTCGCGGGGCCCTGCAACCGCCGTCTGCGGCCGAACGGGCCATGGCGGGCCCGACTCCGGCCCCGCACTGCCGGAGGATACGCCGCCCCCCGCCCCGGGGCGACCCGCCACACCCCGTAGCGACCCGTTCACGCCCCGGGCCGCACCGGCCGCGCCCGTTAGGGGCGCGGGGAAGCGCGCTGCGCTTGCGGAGGACGATGCGCCCCGTAGGGGCGCGGGGAACTGCGCGGCCCGCCCCCACCGGCCGGTGGTCCGA
>NZ_JBFAXL010000090.1:0-25682 GCF_040680795.1 Streptomyces sp. NPDC051976 | reverse complement strand
CCTGAACGCCTTCCAGATCGCCTTCGAGGGCCGGCTCACCCCGGCCAACAACTGAACCCCAACAATCAAGATCAGCCGTTAACTGGACACACCCCCTTCTCTGACCATGGTGCGAATCAGAGATCGATATAAGTCCCGAGTCCGGCGCCGATCTGAGGTGCAAGGTTGGCGGAGTGGCTTTGGGCGGGAGCTGCCATGGGGCGAGAGATCGGGGCCCGTAAGCTTGCGCGACTCGGGCAGGCTGTGGACCTGCCCGCAATAGCCCGAAGTGGGCCCCGATCTTCGAGGCTCGCCCCATGGTGGCTGGCTAAAGCCGCGGAGCCGACCGCCTCAGCCACGGTCTGCCTCGTCTGAACCTGGTCATTTGGTTCGCTGCTGGCGCGCGACCGGCGGAACCGGGGACGGAGCG
The DNA here is from genome assembly GCF_040680795.1 of Streptomyces sp. NPDC051976. NCBI lineage: Bacteria > Bacillati > Actinomycetota > Actinomycetes > Kitasatosporales > Streptomycetaceae > Streptomyces > Streptomyces sp. NPDC051976. The sequence goes on along the minus strand of NZ_JBFAXL010000090.1, from coordinate 25,273 downwards.
GGGCGGAGACAGGAGCGGCGTCCCCGGCGGGGAGCCGGGGAGCGCGCGGCGAGCGTAGCGAGCCGCCTTGAACCCGTAGAGAAGGTTGTAACTCGTCGACTGGCCTGCCCAGGTGATCATTGTCCGGTCGGCCTCAGCGTTTGAGATCTGTCGTGGTGTCGTAGGTCGGGCCGTAGGCGGGAAGGCTGGCAGGAGGGTCCACGTTGGTGATCGATGGGATCGGCAGGTCGGAGGGGGTGTGATGTTGCAGGTTCTGTGCAGCGGGGAGACCAGAGAGCTCAAGCTCTCTGGGACCTGTCGAGAGCTTCATGCTCTCGGGCAGTTGCTGCGGGGGGAGGCTGGAAGCCTTGATCTCTCGGAGAACCGGCACCCCTTTCCCTACGCGCGGTCGCTGTCTGGGATCGCGTTCCGGGAGGATCCGGAGCACGACACCGCTTCGATTGTCACCGAGGACCAGATTCTGAGGATCCAGGGGCGTCGGGAAGCTCTTGACCTCCTCGCGGACAACATCGAGGGCTTCGCCACCGAAGGGGACGCAAGCGATCACTGCCACGTCGACTCCTCAACATACGACTACATCGCGCCGGGGTCGGATTCGTTGGTGATTGCGTTCAGATGAGCAGCGAGGCTTCGACTGCACGGCGGTTGAGCCCGCAGGCCTCAGAAGGGCGGATCGTCGCTGAACCCGTCGGCAGAGCGATGGCCGAGGGAATGCCCAAACGACGCGTGGTCCGATAGGTCGGCGTCGCAGAACTCGTAGGGGTTCTGCTGGCCTTCTATGCCAGATGAGTCCTCACCCCATGCGTTGAGCGCATCGATGGCTCGCTCGCGGTACTGCCAAAGCGCGCTGATTCCGAGGACCTCTCGCAGCCGGGGAACCATCGCTGCGCGGTGGTGCAGCAGGCTTGGATCGTCCAAGAGCGGGATGCAAGCTGCTACGGCTGCCTCGCGTACGTCCCTGTCCGGGTCACTCGTGCAACTGAAGGCCGCTGCGAACAGTTGGGGTCGGATCTCGCGGAGGGCTGCGGCTGGCGGGTAGGCAGTCAGGGAAAGGCCGTGGCGACGATCTATGGCTTCTGCTTCGTCGTCCACTGTGTCGGCTACTGAGCCGATCCATTGCAGGAGCTCCGCCCGAAGACACCCGGGGAAGGAGCGACGGTCCTTGTCGACTGCACGGGTCGTCCGCGGGTCGAGCAGGATCGCGGCTACGTACTGTGCTGCGGGGACTGTCGCCTCGTAGGCCGTGTTCTGGTGGTGCAGGGTGCCGTGTAGGCCATCGAGCGCTTTGGTTCGCGCGCTCTGATCTGGGTGCAGCAGAGCAGAAAGCAGGTCGGGTGCGTCCGTGGCAGGCCCGTAAGCATGCTGCAAGCCAGCCCAGTTGGTGTGGATGAGCGTCCGCTGTGGGTCTGGGAGGTTGGCCGCTGGCCTGCCGTCGTCGGTCACGCGATCTGCCACAAGGGCGCTGTGTAGCGCTCCGGGTGGGTGGTGATGAGGAGTTTCCGGAGCTCCTCGCGCTGGGTGCCGTTGAGGCTGAGGGCTTCGGTGAGGCGGCGAAAGGTGGTGTGGGTGACGCCGCGGGTGACGGCTTCGGCCTCGAACTCGGCGACCCGAGCCAAGGTGGCGTTGGGGTCCAGCTCGGTCGGGGCCTGGTCGGCGAGCCATAGGGCCTTGTTGCGCTCGTGGTCGATTTCCGAGAAGCCGCAGACTTCGCGGGCGTGGCGCTCCGCCTCGTCGAGGCTGGTGGTGTCCAGGAGGCGGCGGGCCAGCTCGTTGCGCTGGAGGGCGTCGTCCAGGTCGGCTTCGTAGATCGCGGGGCCCTCGTCAGTGAGGGGGACGGGGAGGCCTGCATCTCGGACTTCGCAGAGGCCGCGGATGCCTCGGGCAGTGGCGGAGAGCATGGCGGTGGCTTCGGAGGGGTGCCATTCCAGGACGGCGCTGATGCGGTCGACGTCCGCGGCCGTGAGTGTGTGGACCACGGGGCCCAGGCGTTCGCGTAGGACCTGGGCCGGGATCTCGCCGTCGAGGCCGGGTCCGGCGACCAGGAGGCGGATGTCTGCATTGACTTGGGCGCAGGCCGCGAGGGTGAGTGCGTCGCCGGGGGGGCTCTTCAGGGTGGGCTCGTCGCCGCGGGCGAGGATGTCGCCGCCGACGTCCAGGAGGTCGATGCCCGACGGCGAGAGCTCCGAGACGAGTTCTTCGAGTTGGCGCGTGATGCCCTCGGCGCCGTGGTGGGGGTCGATGAGGGCGAAGGTGTGTGGCAACTCCGCTGCCAGCCTGGGCAGGGTCGAGCCGGCCGGGGCAATGGGCTTCGCCTCGGCGGGGACCGTGTAGACGCTCGGGGTGAGCTGGTGGAGGCCGGTGAAGTTGGCTGGGCCGCGGGGTCCTGGGACGGGATCGATCAGCAGGCGGTCCCACGCGTAGGTGAGGATCACGGCCGGGTCATCACCGCCGTACAGGGCGGCGTTGAGCACTGCGGCGGCGACAGCGTCGCCCCCTCCTCCGGCTGCCACGATCAACCGTGTCATGCGGTCAGCGTAGGGGCTTCGGGTCGAAACCGGTCACCAGCGTTGTCCTCTACGGCGAGGCCGACAAGCTTCGCGCAGAGCGACAGGAGATCCCAGGCCGGACGGTGAGCGACCGACGCAGCCCGGATCCATCCGCAACGCAATGTCGGATGGATCCGGGCTGGCCCGTGCGGTTGAGTCAGGGCGATGTCAGCTCTGGGCTGCCGGCGGGTTGGTCACGGTCAGGACGACCGGTCCGCCGGGCATGGCCTGACTGTTGGCGGGCATTCCGTAGCTCGACGTCTTGTAGTTCTGGTCTTGCAGGACGAAGGCGATGGTGTAGGTGCCTGGCTGGATGCTGTCCGGGAGTTGGAAGTAGTCGGTGAAAGGCCCGGAGAACGTGGTGGGAACGCCGCCGCCCTGGATGAAGTGGCTCTGCCCAGCGCTGTCGACCAGGTAGAGGGACGCGCCGACGACTCCGGCCGTGGACTCCGCGATGTCGATGGTCAGCGCGATCTGCGTCTGGTCGTCGTCGGCGCCGGCGGTTCCAGGACTGAGGCTGACCGCACCAACGGTGGGCAGCACCTTGTCGGGGGTGTTCGTCAGGGTCGCGCCGATCTCCGGGGCTGCCATGCGCGAACCGTAGACGGCCCGGTCGCCATTGCTGTCGGTGACGACGAGGCCGGTGGGGACGCACGTGAAAGCGCGCGAGTCCGCGCGGATGGGCACGGTGAGGGTGCCGTCGGCCTGCACGGTCGGTGCCGTGGAAAGTTGGAGGCATGCGCCGCTGCTGTCCCAGTCGGTCAGCTCCACTGAGGTGACGCCGCCGACTGCGCCGTGCGGGCGCAGCGAGAACTGGGCAATGGGGGCCGGCTGGTGCCAGCTGTCGATCTGGCTTGGGGTGAAGGCGAAGCCGTCGGCCGACAACACCGCGTTGGACGTCACGTGGACGGTGGGTGCGGTGAGCCCGGTGTATCGGTGTGAGACGCCGGCATTGCTGGTCAGGTCCACTTCGGAGACCGTCCAGTCGCCCTCGGGCAGGCCCGCGGGGAGCTTTGCAATCACCTGGCAGGAACTGACGTACTGCTGCAGCCAGTCGATGTAGCCGCAGCCGCGGTAGCCCCCGCTCCAGTCCCAGGTGATCGCGAACGATCCGCGGGCATGCCGGCCGCCGGGACCGGTCGCGACGACGGTGCCGCCGTACACGCCGGACAGGGTTTCGTGGCTGTCGATCTGGTAGACGAGCATGGCGCCTTGCTGCGGGTCGTCATAGACAGTTGTCGGCGAGTCCTGTGCGACGGCGATCTGGTCCAGGCCCGGGGACGTCTGGTCCGGTGTGGTGCGGGCGACGAACGTCCGTGGGAACGCTGACAGCTGTGGTGCGGTCCAGTCGATCGAGTCGCCTACCCCGTCGCCCCCCTGGATCTCAGAGACCGCCCAGGTTGTCCTGGAGGTGGCGCCGTACTGCGGAACGGCCAGTTTCCAGTCGTAGGTTGCCGCGGCGCCGCTGGCGCCGGGCCGGACGGTGACACCGTCGACCGCGGAACCCTCGGTGTCGAAGTTGACGGCGATCTCGGTGCCGATGTACTTGCCCGTACGCGGATCCAAGCGTCGCAGGTGGATGTTGCCGCCGAGTCCGGTGGAATCGGGATTGGCGGAGGTCATCGTCCAGGAAAGGCCGATGGTGGCTGAGCCGGTGGTGGCGTCGACGGATTTCGCGTCGAAGGACACGGCCGAGATGGCCATAGGCGTCGCGGGGTGTGGCTGTGCTTGATGGTTCGGTGATGTGGCGTGTGCAGGAAGTACGCTCAGCACGGTGGCCACCGCTGCTGCGGTCGCCGACGCCAGAAGACGTGCAGGTCCTTTCAAGTGGATCCCCCCAGTTCGCATAGGCGGCGGTGATTGCCGCCGGCCAAGTGCACCGCCAAGCGGGCCGTCTGCGCAACTCAGAATTCGTCCGGACAACACAAAGCCCCAGGTCGACAACCTGGGGCTTCGTTATGGAGCGGATGACGGGAATCGAACCCGCGCTCTGAGCTTGGGAAGCTCATGTTCTACCATTAAACTACATCCGCGTTGAGGGCCCCTGGAGGGGCGGCTCCGTGGACACTCTACCGCATTCGTGGGCCCGGCTGGGGGGCGTAGCGTGGGGTGGCGTGGTGCGTGGAGGTGGGGTGGGTTCGTCCCCTAATGTGGTGGTTTGTTGGCCATCGGAAGTTGGGGAAGGGACTTGATGGAGCGCACCGTTGTTCGTTGTGCCGAGGGGCATGTGTTCAGTACGGCTTCGTTCCCGATGCAGCAGTTGGGGGCTGAGCGGCTGGGGCCGGGGCGGTTGTTGCGGTGTCCCAGGTGCGCGCGGCTGAGGTCGGCCGTGCCGGTTTCCGTGACGGTGGAGAAGCGCTAGACCGGGCAGGCGCGGGCGGCTGCGGCCGGGGATTGGGTCGGGGCCGCCCGGGGCGCGTAACCTTCGGGGCGTGCTTCTCTCTGACAAGGACATTCGGGCCGAAATCGACAGCGGGCGCGTACGCGTGGACCCGTATGAGCCGGCGATGGTGCAGCCGTCGAGCATTGACGTGCGGTTGGACCGCTTCTTCCGTGTGTTCGAGAACCACCGGTACCCGCACATCGACCCGGCGGTGGAACAGCCGGACCTGACGCGGATGGTGGAGCCGGAGGGCGACGAGCCGTTCATCCTGCACCCGGGGGAGTTCGTGCTCGGGTCGACGTACGAGGTCATCTCGCTGCCGGACGACATCGCGTCGCGGCTGGAGGGGAAGTCGAGTCTGGGGCGGCTGGGGCTGCTGACGCACTCGACGGCGGGGTTCATCGACCCCGGGTTCTCCGGGCATGTGACGCTCGAGTTGTCGAATGTGGCGACGCTGCCGATCAAGTTGTGGCCCGGGATGAAGATCGGCCAACTCTGCATGTTCCGGCTGACGTCGCCCGCGGAGTTCCCGTACGGCTCGCAGCAGTACGGCTCGCGGTACCAGGGGCAGCGCGGGCCGACGCCGTCGCGGTCGTTCCTCAACTTCCACCGTACGAAGGTCTGAAGGGTCCACCGACAGACAGGACCCAGGGCTCAGGGGTGCATCCGCGCGCCCTTGAGGACCTTGTCGACCGCGTTCCTCGGTCCGTAGACGGCCAGGCCCACCAGGTCGAGCGCGTCCTTCGGGACGGCGCCGACCGCCGCGCGGTTGTCGTGGTCGTTGCCGGTGGCGAAGAGGTCGGCGGTGAAGACCGCCCGGGGGAGCGCGCGGGACAGGGCGCGGTCCAGCGCGGTGGTGAGGGTCTGCCGGGTGCCCTGGAAGACCAGGACGGGCTGGCGGAACATCGGCAGGTACGCCGTGCCGTCGGCGTCCGCGTACGGCTCCCCGATCACCTCGGGGACCGCCGCGCCGAGCCCGCTGACCAGGAACGCCGTCGCGTTCAGCCGCTGCCACGGCGCCAGGTCCTCGCGCAGCAGTACGGCGATCTTGGTGTCGAACCTGGCGGTCGGGGTGTCGGGGGCGGTCCGTGCTTCGGTGCTCAAGGCTTCGGTGCTCATACGGACCACGCTGTCAGCCGCCGCGCAGGCCCGTCTTGTACGTTCCTTGCGCGCCGGACAGGCACTAGATCAGCGGCAGCTTGAACAGGATCAGCAGCGCCGCCAGCTGGATGGAGGCGGCGCCCAGCGCCCTCGGCCAGGGCAGGTCGTGGGACTTGCTGACCATGGAGGTGAGGAGGGCGGCGCAGGCCAGCCAGGTGGCCCAGCCGAGGAGTTGGACGAAGCCGTTGCCGCCGCCGAGGAAGAGGGCGAAGAAGAGGCGGGGGGCGTCGGTGAGCGACGAGACCAGCATCGCCAGGCCGATGGTGGGCGCCCAGGCGCCGTCGCCGCCGAGCTGGCGGGCCAGGGTGTTGGTGACCGCGCCGAGGGTGAGGGCGGACAGGACGACGGCGACGGCCGTGGTGAGCACCCAGGGGATGCTGGTGGACAGCGTGGCGCTCAGGACGTCGTGGCGGGCCGCGTCGAAGCCGAAGACGGCCAGCAGGCCGTAGACGAAGGTGACGGTCAGGGCCGGGCCCCAGACCGTGTAGTCGCGCATCTGCCAGAAGGTCCGGCCGGGGCTCAGCACGATGCCGCGCAGCAGCTGCTTCCAGTGCAGGCGCGGTCCGGCGGGCGGCGCGGCGGCCTGGCCGGCGCGGTAGGTGGCCACGTTGTCGCCGGCGTACGAGGGCTGGGCCGGGTCGTACGGGGCGTCGTAGGCGAGCTGCTCCTGGCTGCCCAGGGTGAACGCGCGGGTGTGGCCGGGGGAGTCGTCGTAACCGGGGGCGGGCGGCGCGTAGTACTCCGGCTCGCCGGCGGGCGGCCGCTGAGCCCCGTGACCCTGCCCGTGGCCCTGCCCGGGAGCGTGTCCGTAGCCCTGCCCGTAACCCTGCCCGGGAGCGTTCCCGGGACCCTGCCCGTAACCCGGTCCGTACCCGGACCCCTGCCCCTGCCCCGCCGCCGGTCCCGCTGCCTGTCCCGGCCCCGGACCGTACGGGCTCGGTGTCCCGCCTCGGCGCGCGCCGCCGTCACCGCGTCGATTCCTGAATCCAGCCACGTCTTCGAACGTACCCGCTTCGCCGCCGCCCGGAGCGCGCGAGCCCGGGACCTGCCACCCTTTGCTGCCAACCTGTGACACGTGAGGAGGCACGCGTCACAGGTCGGCGGCGCAGGGGCGTGAAGCGCCGAGGGGGCTGAAGAGTCCCCGTCAGGCGGAGGCGGGCGCCTCGTCCGTGGACGCCGCGGCGGTGGCCTCGTCACCGCCGCCGTCGGCCCCCGCGGGAACCGGCGTCAGCACCGACTGCAGCAGCAGCTGGGAGACGTCCACGACCTGGAGCGACTCCTTCGCCTTGCCGTCGTTCTTCTTGCCGTTGACCGAGTCGGAGAGCATGACCAGGCAGAACGGGCACGCGGTGGAGACGATGTCGGGGTTCAGCGACAGAGCCTCGTCGACGCGCTCGTTGTTGATGCGCTTGCCGATCCGCTCCTCCATCCACATCCGGGCGCCGCCCGCACCGCAGCAGAAGCCGCGCTCCTTGTGGCGGTGCATCTCCTCGTTCCGCAGGCCCGGCACCTTGGCGATGATCTCGCGCGGCGGTGTGTAGACCTTGTTGTGCCGGCCGAGGTAGCAGGGGTCGTGGTACGTGATCAGGCCCTCGACGGGGGTCACCGGCACCAGCTTGCCCTCGTCCACCAGGTGCTGCAGGAGCTGCGTGTGGTGGACGACCTCGTACTCGCCGCCGAGCTGCGGGTACTCGTTGGCGATGGTGTTGAAGCAGTGCGGGCAGGTGGCGACGATCTTCTTCGACGCCTTGGGCTTCTTCGTCGAGGGGTCCTCGTCGTCCTCGCCGAAGGCCATGTTCAGCATCGCCACGTTCTCGGCGCCGAGCTGCTGGAAGAGGAACTCGTTGCCCAGGCGGCGGGCGGAGTCACCGGTGCAGTTCTCGTCGCCGCCCATGATCGCGAACTTCACGCCCGCGATGTGCAGCAGCTCGGCGAACGCCTTGGTGGTCTTCTTGGCGCGGTCCTCCAGGGAGCCCGCGCAGCCGACCCAGTACAGGTACTCGACCTCGGTGAGGTCCTCGATGTCCTCGCCCACGACGGGCACCTCGAAGTCGACTTCCTTGACCCACGCCAGGCGCTGCTTCTTGGGCAGGCCCCACGGGTTGCCCTTCTTCTCCAGGTTCTTGAGCATCGTGCCCGCCTCGGACGGGAACGACGACTCGATCATCACCTGGTAGCGGCGCATGTCGACGATGTGGTCGATGTGCTCGATGTCGACCGGGCACTGCTCGACGCAGGCGCCGCAGGTGGTGCAGGACCACAGCACGTCCGGGTCGATGACGCCGTTCTCCTCGGCGGTGCCGATCAGCGGGCGCTCGGCCTCGGCCAGCGCCGCGGCGGGTACGCCCGCGAGTTGCTCGGGCGTCCCGGTCTCCTCGCCCTCGGCGTTCTTGCCGCCGCCGGCCAGCAGGTACGGGGCCTTGGCGTGCGCGTGGTCGCGCAGACTCATGATCAGCAGCTTGGGCGACAGCGGCTTGCCGGTGTTCCAGGCCGGGCACTGCGACTGGCAGCGGCCGCACTCGGTGCACGTGGAGAAGTCGAGGATGCCCTTCCAGGAGAAGTGCTCCACCTGGGAGACACCGAACTGGTCGTCCTCGCCCGGGTCCTCGAAGTTGATCGGGACGCCGGCGCTGGTCATCGGCTGCAGCGGGCCGAGGGCGACGGGGCCGTCGGCGTTGCGCTTGAACCAGATGTTGGGGAAGGCCAGGAAGCGGTGCCAGGCCACGCTCATGGTGGTGTTCAGGCCGAGGGTGATCGCCCAGATCATCGTCACGCTCAGCTTGACCATGGCGACCGCGTAGACGGTGTTCTGCAAGGTGGCGGTGCTCAGCCCGTGGAAGGCGGCGACCAGCGGGTACGAGGCGAAGTACGCGGCCTCGTAGTGGTCGACGCCGTGCAGGGCGCCCTCCAGGCCGCGCAGCGTCATGATCGCCAGGCCGATGATCAGCACCACGTACTCGACGAAGTACGCCTGCCAGGCCGTCGAACCGGCGAAGCGCGACTTGCGGCCCGCCCGGGAGGGCAGGTTCAGCAGCCGGATCACGATCAGGACCAGGATGCCGACGGTGGTGAGGGTGGCGATGAACTCGGTGTACAGCTCGTACGGCAGCCAGTCGCCGAGCACCGGCAGGATCCAGTCGGCCTTGAAGAGCTGGCCGTAGGCGTTGACGATCGTCAGGCCGAGGGTGAGGAAGCCGACCGCCACGAACCAGTGCGCGACGCCGACGACGCCCCACTTGTTCATCCGGGTATGGCCGACGAACTCCCTGGTCAGGGTCTTCGAACGGGCCACCGGGTCATTGGTGCGGGAGCCCTCGGGGACGGGCTGGCCGAGCGTGACGAACCGGTAGATCTGCGCGACGGCGAGGCTGATGAGGGCGACGCCGACCGCGGTGAGGACCAGCGACACGATGATCGCGGCGAGTTGCATGAGGGCTCCTCGGGGCCTGCGCGGCGGTTCTTTTCTGGCGGTGGTCTGGCTGTGGTCTGGCGGGGGTCCTGCTGGGTCCGGCTGGGGATCCCGTCGGTCCTACTAAGCGGTAACTTAATGGGGCCTCCGCTGAGATTACCCGGGATCCGGGGCCTCATACAGCCGGGCCGCTGGTGATCTGTGTCGCGCGCGCCCCTTCCAGGATCGCGCGCGGTGCGGCGTGGCCGTTGTGCTCAGAGCCGTTCGACGCTCCCGCCCCGGCAGCGGTCGCGGGTGTCGAAGACATACGGGGCCGCCCGCGCGAGCATCGGGTAGTCGAAGACGTCGTGGTCGGTGGCCACCACCACGACGTCCGCGGCCGCCGCCTCCTGGTACGTCAGCTCGACGCAGAGCAGGTCCGCGGGCAGCCGCGCCGGGTCCGCGTGCGGCTCGACCGCGCGCACCCGGGCGCCGCGCGCGGTCAGCTCGGCGGCGACGGCCAGCGCGGGCGACTCCCGCAGATCGCCGCTGTTGCGCTTGTACGCCAGGCCCAGCAGCAGCACCCGGCTGCCGTCGACGGCCGTGCCGCGCGCGGCCAGGCCGGCCGTGACCCGGTCGGCGACCCGGCCGGGCATCGCGCCGTTGACCTCGTCGGCGAGCGCGGCGAACCGCAGCTCGCCGCGGGCCACCGGCAGCCGGTGGCCGCCGACGCCCGGTCCCGGCTGGAACGGCAGGAAGCCGTACGGCTTGGTCGCCGCCGCCTCGATCGCCTCGCGGATGTCGGCGCCGAGCGGGCCCGTGACCGTGGCGAGTTCATTGACCAGGGCGATGTTCACCTGGCGGAAGGTGTCCTCGACGATCTTGGTCAGCTCGGCGGTGCGCGGCGACGAGACGGGGACGGTGTGCCGTACGACGCGCGAGTAGAAGGCGTCGACGGCCAGCAGGGAGCGGACGTTCACCCCGGAGACGACCTTGGGGGTGGTCTCCAGGGTCCAGCGCGCGTTGCCGGGGTCGGTGCGCTCGGGGCTGTAGCCCAGATGGAAGCCGCTGCCCGCGGCCAGCCCCGAGGTCTCCTCCAGGAGCGGGGCCAGCAGCTCCTCCGTGGTGCCCGGCGCGGTGGTGGACTCCAGCACCACGACCGCGCCGGGGCGCAGATACGGCGCGACCGCCCGGCCCGCGGCCTCGATACCGCCGCGGTCGGGGACGCCGTCGCGGACCGGAACCGGCACGGTGATCACGCAGATGTCGAAGCCCTCGGCGTCGGCGTAGTCCGCGCTGGCCCGGTAGCGGCCGGAGTCGAGCGCGGCGGCCAGCCGTTCGGCGGGTACGTCGCCCACGTACGGGTCACCGGCCGTCAGCCGTTTGACGCGCTGCTCGTCGGTGTCGACGCCGGTGACCGTGAACCCGGCCTCGGCGGCCCGCAGGGCCAGCGGCAGACCCACATGGCCCTGTCCGATGACAACGACGTGCTGGGCGGGCGGAGTGGGCGGGGCGTGGGGGACGGACGGGGCGGCCGGGGTGTGTGCGGTGCCTGTCATAACGCTTAAATTAGCTGGAACTGTGACAATCATCGCAAAGATGGACAGAGAACTCGCAGGAGGAGGCCGGAATGCGCGCCGTGCTGCGCTGGCTGGCGATCGGCGCCGGACTCGTTCTGGTCGTGACGGCCGGTGTGGGCTGGGCGACCTACCGGAAGGTCAGCGGCAACATCCACACCGACCGCACCGCCGAGCACCTGCTCGCGCAGTACGCCAAGCAGCGGCCCCGCGCCCTGGTGCCGCGGGCCAGGAACATCCTGGTGATGGACTCGGGGCCGGGTACCCGCCCGGCGCCGGGCGCGAGTGGGAGCGCGTCCGCCGTGTCCTCCTCGTCGCCCGCCACCGCGCCGCACACCTCCGCCACCCCCTCGGCCGTGAGTCTGACGAGCGGTGACGCGGCCGTCCTGCTGCACCTGTCCGCCGACCGCCAGCGGGCGGCGGCCGTCGCCGTACCCGGTGATCTGATGATCAGCGCGCCGAGCTGCCTTCGCCCGGACGGCGGAGCGAGCCCGGCCGGATACGAGCGATTCGGCCAGGCGTTCCGCAACGGCGGGGCGGCCTGCTCGATCCGCGCCTTCGAACAGTTCACCGGCATCCGGGTGGACCACCATCTCGTCGTCGACATGGGCGGGTTCGAGCAGATCGAGTCGGCGGTCGGCGGCCACGGCAGCGGTCACGCGGGCAACGGGCCTGGTGAGAACCGTACGAGTGGGCAGCGCGGTGGGGACATCCTGAGCGCGCTGTCCCGTGAGGCGCGCTCCGGCGGCCCGCTCGCGCATCCGGCCAGGTTCTTCGGGCTGCTCGACACGGCGACCTCGTCGATCACCGCCGACCCCGGTCTCAGCTCGCTGCCCGCGCTGTACGAACTGGCCGGAAGTGTGCGCAGGCTCCCCGCCGACCACCTGGTCTTCCGTACGCTGCCCGCGCGCCCGGCGGACGCCGCTCCGCTGCTGACGGCGTTGCGCACCGACCATCCGCTTCGCTGACCAGCGGATTCTCCGGTCGTCCGATGAGATGCGCGTCACACGCGGAGCTAAGTTGAGTCGGGGCGACTCACGTACGTTGACAGCCGATCTCTGCTGAGGCACCCTTGAGCCAGTTCCACTCAAGTATCAGCAGGAGGATTTCACCATGGCACGTGCGGTCGGCATCGACCTGGGCACGACTAATTCCGTCGTCAGCGTTCTCGAAGGCGGCGAGCCCACCGTCATCACCAACGCAGAGGGCGCCAGGACCACGCCGTCCGTCGTCGCCTTCGCCAAGAACGGCGAGGTGCTCGTCGGCGAGGTCGCCAAGCGCCAGGCTGTCACCAACGTCGACAGGACCGTCCGGTCGGTCAAGCGCCACATGGGCACCGACTGGAAGATCAACCTGGACGGCAAGGACTTCAACCCGCAGCAGATGAGCGCCTTCATCCTGCAGAAGCTGAAGCGCGACGCGGAGTCGTACCTGGGTGAGAAGGTCACCGACGCGGTGATCACCGTCCCCGCGTACTTCAACGACTCCGAGCGCCAGGCCACCAAGGAGGCCGGCGAGATCGCGGGCCTGAAGGTGCTGCGTATCGTCAACGAGCCGACGGCCGCGGCGCTCGCGTACGGCCTCGACAAGGAAGACCAGACCATCCTGGTCTTCGACCTCGGCGGCGGCACCTTCGACGTCTCGCTGCTGGAGATCGGCGACGGCGTCGTCGAGGTGAAGGCCACCAACGGCGACAACCACCTCGGTGGCGACGACTGGGACCAGCGCGTCGTCGACTACCTGGTGAAGCAGTTCCAGTCCGGCCACGGCGTGGACCTGGGCAAGGACAAGATGGCCCTCCAGCGTCTGCGTGAGGCGGCGGAGAAGGCGAAGATCGAGCTGTCCTCGTCGACCGAGACCTCGATCAACCTGCCCTACATCACGGCGTCCGCCGAGGGCCCGCTGCACCTGGACGAGAAGCTCACCCGCGCGCAGTTCCAGCAGCTCACCACCGACCTGCTGGAGCGCTGCAAGACGCCGTTCCACAACGTCATCAAGGACGCGGGCATCCAGCTCTCCGAGATCGACCACGTGGTCCTGGTCGGCGGCTCCACCCGTATGCCGGCCGTGGCCGAGCTGGTGCGCGAGCTGACCGGCGGCAAGGACGCCAACAAGGGCGTCAACCCGGACGAGGTCGTCGCCATCGGCGCGTCCCTGCAGGCCGGTGTGCTCAAGGGCGAGGTCAAGGACGTCCTGCTGCTCGACGTCACCCCGCTGTCCCTCGGTATCGAGACCAAGGGCGGCATCATGACCAAGCTGATCGAGCGCAACACCACGATCCCGACCAAGCGCTCCGAGATCTTCACCACGGCCGAGGACAACCAGCCGTCGGTGCAGATCCAGGTCTACCAGGGCGAGCGCGAGATCGCCGCGTACAACAAGAAGCTCGGCATGTTCGAGCTGACCGGTCTGCCCCCGGCCCCCCGCGGGATGCCCCAGATCGAGGTCACCTTCGACATCGACGCCAACGGCATCATGCACGTCGGCGCGAAGGACCTCGGCACCGGCAAGGAGCAGCGGATGACCGTCACCGGCGGCTCCTCGCTGCCCAAGGACGAGGTCGACCGCATGCGCCAGGAGGCGGAGCAGTACGCGGACGAGGACCACAAGCGCCGTGAGTCCGCCGAGACCCGCAACCAGGGCGAGCAGCTCGTCTACCAGACCGAGAAGTTCATCGCGGACAACAAGGACAAGCTCCCCGAGGACGTCAAGTCCGAGGTCGAGGCCGCGGTCGCGGACCTCAAGGAGAAGCTGAAGAACGAGTCCGCCGACGGCGACAACACCGCGGCGATCCGCGAGGCCACCGAGAAGGTCGCGGCCACCAGCCAGAAGCTGGGCCAGGCGCTCTACGCCAACGCCCAGGCCGAGGGCGCCACCGCCAACCCGAGCGCCGACGAGCCGACGGCCGACCAGGCCGCCGACGACGACGTGGTGGACGCGGAGATCGTCGACGACGAGAACAACAAGAGGGACGGTGCCGCGTGACGGAGGAGCCGAAGGGCTTCGAGCCGGAGCCTGACGTCCCTTCCGAGGCCAGCGACAAGCCGGGCGCCGCCAAGGAAGCCGGGGCCGCCGAGGAGGCGGGCCCGGCCGCCGCGGCCGGGGACGCCAAGGAGCTCACGGCACTGCGGGCCCAGCTCGACCAGGTGCGTACCGCTGCCAACGAGCGCACCGCCGACCTGCAGCGCCTGCAGGCCGAGTACCAGAACTACCGCCGCAGGGTGGAGCGGGACCGGATCGCCGTCAAGGAGATCGCGGTCGCCAACCTCCTCACGGAACTGCTTCCGGTGCTCGACGACATCGGCAGGGCGCGGGACCACGGCGAGCTGGTGGGCGGCTTCAAGTCGGTCGCGGAGTCGCTGGAGACGGTGGCCGCCAAGCTGGGTCTGCAGCAGTTCGGCAAGGAGGGCGAGCCCTTCGACCCGCTGGTGCACGAGGCCCTGATGCACAGTTACTCGCCGGATGTCACGCAGACCACATGCGTGCAGATCCTCCAGCCCGGGTACCGCATCGGGGAGCGCAACCTGCGCCCCGCCCGGGTCGCGGTCGCCGAGCCCCAGCCCGGCGCCCACGGCACCAAGGGTGACGAGTCGACGGCGGACACCGGAAACGGACCGGCGGACAGCGGTGACGACGAGGAGACCGGTGGCCCGGACAAGGGCTGACGGCAGGGCAGTGGCGGAGAGGAGGGACGTCGGGGATGAGTATCAGTAGGGACCTGTTGGAAAAGGACCTGTACAAGGTCCTCGGCGTCCCCAAGGACGCCACGGACGCGGAGATCAAGAAGGCGTACCGGAAGCTCGCCCGCGAGTTCCACCCGGACGCCAACAAGGGTGACGCGAAGGCCGAGGAGCGCTTCAAGGAGATCTCCGAGGCCAACGACGTGCTCTCCGACGCCAAGCGGCGCAAGGAGTACGACGAGGGCCGCGCGCTGTTCGGGAGCGGCGGCTTCCGCCCCGGTCCCGGCGCGGGCGGCACCGGCAGCTTCAACTTCGACCTGGGCGACCTGTTCGGCGGCCAGGGCGGCGGCGCGGGCGGCTCCGCGCCGGGCGGGCAGGGCGGCGGCTTCGGCGGCGGTCTGGGCGACGTCTTCGGCGGGCTGTTCAACCGCGGCGCGGGCGGCACCAGGGTGCAGCCCCGGCGCGGCCAGGACATCGAGTCCGAGGTGACGCTCAGCTTCACCGAGGCGGTCGACGGGGCCACGGTCCCGCTGCGGATGTCCAGCCAGGCGCCGTGCAAGGCGTGCTCCGGCACCGGCGACAAGAACGGCACGCCCCGGGTGTGCCCGACCTGCGTCGGCACCGGGCAGGTCTCGCGCGGCGGCGGTGGCGGCTTCTCGCTCACCGACCCGTGCGTGGACTGCAAGGGCCGCGGCCTGATCGCCGAGAACCCCTGCGAGGTCTGCAAGGGCAGCGGCCGGGCGCGCTCCTCGCGCACCATGCAGGTCCGTATCCCCGCCGGGGTCACCGACGGGCAGCGGATCCGGCTGCGCGGCAAGGGCGCTCCGGGCGAGCGGGGCGGTCCGGCCGGCGACCTGTACGTGGTCGTGCACGTGGGCCGGCACCCGGTCTTCGGCCGCAAGGACGCGAACCTCACGGTGACCGTCCCGGTGAGCTACGCGGAAGCGGCGCTCGGCGGCGACATCAAGGTGCCGACCCTGGGCGGGCCCCCGGTCACCCTGAAGCTCCCCGCGGGCACCCCGAACGGCCGTACGCTGCGTGCCCGCGGCAAGGGCGCGGTGCGCAAGGACGGTTCGCGCGGCGACCTGATGGTCACCATCGAGGTCGCGGTGCCGGAGAAGACCGAGGGCAAGGCGCTGGACGCGCTGGAGTCGTACCGGGAAGCGACCGCGGACTTCGACCCGCGGGCGGAGCTGTTCAAGGCCGCAAAGGGAGCGTGACCTGCATGAGCATCGACGGTCGGATGGGTGGTGGCGGGCCGCGCGGCCCCCGTGGTTCAGGGGTGCGCAACCCGTACCAGTTGACCGAGGAGTCCCCGGTCTACGTCATCTCGGTGGCGGCCGAACTCTCCGGGCTGCACCCGCAGACCCTGCGGCAGTACGACCGGCTCGGCCTGGTCTCGCCCGACCGTACGGCCGGGCGGGGCCGCCGCTACTCGACCCGTGACATCGAGCAGCTGCGCGAGGTGCAGCGGCTGTCGCAGGACGAGGGCATCAACCTGGCGGGCATCAAGCGGATCATCGAGCTGGAGAACCAGGTCGCCGCGCTCCAGGCCCGGGTCGCCGAGCTGTCCGCCGCCGTCGAGGGCGCCGCGGCCGTCATCCAGCAGCGGGAGGCGGCCGTCCACGCCTCGTACCGCCGCGACCTCGTCCCGTACACGGACGTCCAGCACACCAGCGCGCTGGTGGTCTGGCGCCCCAAGCGGGACGGCTGACGGCGCGGAAACGTCTCAGCAGAGCAGCGGCCACGGCCCGCGCGGAGCGATCCGCGCGGGCCGTCGCCGTCGCCGGGTGCGGCCGTCGCGGGGTGCGGCCGGGGGCGCCGCCGCGGATATTGGGGCGACATGCCGGGCGCCCCTTGTTAGCTTCGGGCGCATGGACCCACTGGCCGAGGCGCGGATCCGCGCCTCCTTCATCAACTGTTCCAAGGGCGAGGCGCGCCGCATCAACCTGCCGCGCGACCTGGCCGAACTGCCCTGGGCGGACCTGGACTTCCTGGGCTGGCGCGACCCGGGAGCGCCCGACCGGGCGTATCTGGTGAGCGTGGGGGGCGGCGGTGAGGAGCCGGTCGGGATCACCCTGCGGACCTCGGGCGGCGCCGCGCGCAATGTGATGCGCAGCAGCATGTGCTCGATCTGCGTGACCTCGCACTCCGGCGGCGGCGTCGACCTGCTGGCCGCGCCACTGGCCGGTCCGGCGGGGCGGCAGGGCAACACGGTCGCCACCTATATGTGCGCCGATCTCGCCTGCTCGCTCTATGTGCGCGGAAAGCGGAAGACGGCGCTGGCGAAGCGTCTCGAGGAGACCCTCACCCTGGACGAGCAGATCGCCCGCACCCGCCGCAATCTCGACGCCTTCCTGGGGAAGGTCACGGCGGGAGTGGCGTGAGCCTCAGGCGTTGCCCATGGCCCGGGTGAGGGCGATCTCGATGACCACGCGCGCCGGATTGGGCGCCGGGGTGCGGCCGTAGCGCTCGGCGTAGCGGCTGACGGCGTCGGCGACCCGCTCCGGGTCCTCGGAGATCGTCGCGACGCCCTCCAGGGTGGCCCAGGTGCCCTTCTTGACCTGGCAGACGGCGACCCGCGCGCCCTGCGGCCCCGCGGCGCGGACATTCCTGGCCTTGTGGCTGGCGGTGTTGGTGATCACCCGCGCGAGACCGGCCTCCGGGTCGTACGTGACGCCGACCGGCACCACGTGCGGTGAGCCGTCGGGGCGGTGGGTGGTGAGGGTGCACAGGTGGTACTCGCGCCAGAAGGCGAGGAACTCGGGCCCGGGGGAGCGGGGATCGCGGGGTGCCATGCGACGACCGTAGCCGCTGCCCCGCGGCGGCCCGCCGAGGGGCCCGCGGCGGGCGTACCGGCGCCGCTCAGCCCAGGCGCACCGGCAGCGCGGCGACGCTGTTGCCGATGAAGCCGGGCAGCGGTTCGAGCGTGTCGTCCGGCACCGCCAGGGTGAGGCCGGGGTGGGCGGTGTACAGGGCGCGCAGCGCGATCACCGCCTCCAGCCGGGCCAGCGGCGCGCCGAGGCAGTAGTGCGCGCCGTGCCCGAAGGCCAGATGCCGGGTGTCGGCGCGGGTGATGTCGAACCGTGCGGCGTCGGGACCGTACTCGCGCGGATCGCGGCCCGCGGCGGCGTACGCGGCCAGCACCGCCGTGCCGCGCGGCACGGGCGTGCCGTCCACGACGAGGTCGCTGGTCGGGTAGCGGAACGGGAAGTTGGCCACCGGGCTGTCCCAGCGCAGCGTCTCCTCCACCACCGCGTCCCACGACGCGTCGCCCGCCAGCACCAGCGCGAGCTGGTCGGGGTGGCCGGACAGCGCCCGTACGGCGTTGGTGATCAGGTTGAGCGTGGTCTCGTGCCCGGCGACGATCATCAGCAGCAGGGTGCCGGTCAGCTCGCTGTCGCTGAGCCCGGCGCCCTCGCCGCCGCGGGCCGCCTCGTCGTCGCGGGCCGCGATCAGCGCGCTGGTCAGGTCGTCGCCCGGGCGCTTGCGCCGGTCGGTGACCACCTGGCCGAGGATGGCGTGGATCTCGCCCTGCGCGGCCATCGCGGCCGCCGCCGTGCTGGAGGTGCTGACCAGGCGGTGGGTGAGCAGGTGCAGCCGGTCGCGGTAGGTGGTGTCCACCCCCAGCAGCTCGCAGATCACGCCCATCGGCAGCGGGTAGGCGAAGTGCCTCCGCAGGTCGACCACACCGTCGGCCGCCGCGTGCCCGGGGAGCGCGGCCAGCAGCTCGGCGGCCAGCGCCTCGATCCAGGGCCGCATGGCCGCCACCCGGCGCGGGGTGAACGCCTTGGTGGCCAGCCCCCGCAGCCGCCTGTGGTCGTCGCCGTCGGCCGTCGTCATCCCGTTGGCCAGGGCGAACGCGTTGAGCTGCCACTGCGCCGGGATACGGCCCTCCTGGAACGCGGCGAAGTGCCTGGCGTTCTTGGCGACCTTGGGATCGGCGAGGAAGTCGCGCAGCTCCTGGTAGCGGGAGATGATCATCGCGGGTACGTCACCCGGCAGCAGTACCGGACAGGCCGCGGCCGACTCGCGCAGGGCGGCGGCGTCCTCCTGGAGGGTGGCGCCTGTCGGGTCCATGCGGTGCACAGCAGTCATGGGTGTCCTCACGCGACGGGTCAACTCCTTTGCCCCTCGAAGGAGTTGAAGCAGGCATTCTTGCATCGCCTCCACGAGTTATTCAACGTTCATACAAATTTCCTCCGCACCCCTCCCGGCCCCGCGTGGATGGGCCCCAAAACAGCCTTGAGTGGAATAGACTCAACTTGCTTCATGTTGTCGTGATCAGGTTTTGTCGATCGACAGGAGGACCAGACGCCCGTGGAAGCCGAGCTGACCAACAAGAGCCGGGAAGCGCTGAACGCGGCCAACACCCGGGCCGTCGCCGAGGGCAACCCGGACCTGACGCCCGCGCATCTGCTGCTCGCCCTGTTGAGCGGCACGGACAACGAGAACGTGCTCGACCTGCTCAGCGAGACCGGCGCCGACCCCGGTAGCCTGCGGACCGGCGCCGAGCGGCTGGTCGAGGGACTGCCGAAGGTGTCCGGCTCCACCGTCGCGCCGCCGCAGCCCAACCGCGACCTGCTGGCCGTCATCGCCGACGCCTCGCAGCGCGCCAAGGAGCTGGGCGACGCGTTTCTGTCCACCGAGCACCTGCTGATCGGGATCGCCGTCAAGGGCGGCCCGGCCGGCGAGCTGCTCGCCGCCCAGGGCGCGCGGGCCAAGAACCTGCTGAACGCCTTCGAGACCGCCCGCGGAGGGCAGCGCGTGACCAGCCAGGACCCCGAGGGCACCTACAAAGCCCTGGAGAAGTACGGCACCGACTTCACCGCCGCCGCCCGCGAGGGCAAGCTCGACCCGGTGATCGGCCGCGACCAGGAGATCCGCCGCGTCGTACAGGTGCTGTCGCGCCGTACGAAGAACAACCCCGTGCTGATCGGCGAGCCCGGCGTCGGCAAGACCGCCGTCGTCGAGGGCCTGGCCCAGCGCATCGTCAAGGGCGACGTGCCCGAGTCGCTGCGCAACAAGCGGCTGGTCTCGCTCGACCTGGGCGCGATGGTCGCGGGCGCGAAGTACCGCGGCGAGTTCGAGGAGCGGCTGAAGGCCGTGCTGGCCGAGATCAAGGACAGCGACGGCCAGATCATCACCTTCATCGACGAGCTGCACACCGTCGTCGGCGCGGGCGCCGGCGGCGACTCCGCCATGGACGCGGGCAACATGCTCAAGCCCATGCTGGCCCGCGGCGAGCTGCGGATGGTCGGCGCCACCACGCTGGACGAGTACCGCGAGCGGATCGAGAAGGACCCGGCCCTGGAGCGCCGCTTCCAGCAGGTGCTGGTCGCCGAGCCCACCGTCGAGGACACCGTGGCGATCCTGCGCGGCCTCAAGGGGCGCTACGAGGCGCACCACAAGGTGCAGATCGCCGACTCCGCGCTGGTCGCCGCCGCCACCCTGTCCGACCGCTACATCACCTCCCGCTTCCTGCCCGACAAGGCCATCGACCTCGTCGACGAGGCCGCCTCCCGGCTGCGGATGGAGATCGACTCCTCGCCCGTCGAGATCGACGAGCTGCAGCGCTCCGTCGACCGGCTGCGGATGGAGGAGATGGCGCTCAAGAACGAGACCGACCCCGGTTCCGTCCAGCGCCTGGACAAGATCCGCAAGGACCTCGCCGACCGCGAGGAGGAGCTGCGCGGCCTGAACGCCCGCTGGGAGAAGGAGAAGCAGGGCCTCAACCGCGTCGGTGAGCTCAAGGAACGCCTCGACGACATCGACACCCGGATCGAGCGCGCCCAGCGCGACGGCGACTTCGAGACCGCCTCCAAGCTGCTCTACGGCGAGAAGCCGCGGCTGGAGGCCGAGCTGGAGGAGGCCACCCGCGAGGAGCAGGAGGCCGCCGCGGCCACCACGCCCAGCCAGAAGATGGTCAAGGAGGAGGTCGGCCCGGACGACGTGGCCGATGTCGTCGCGGCCTGGACCGGCATCCCGGCCGGCCGCCTGCTGGAGGGCGAGACGCAGAAGCTGCTGCGGATGGAGGAGGAGCTGGGCAGGCGGCTGATCGGCCAGACCCAGGCCGTACGGTCGGTGTCCGACGCGGTGCGCCGCTCCCGCTCCGGTATCGCCGACCCGGACCGCCCCACCGGCTCGTTCCTCTTCCTCGGCCCCACCGGCGTCGGCAAGACCGAGCTGGCCAAGGCGCTCGCCGACTTCCTCTTCGACGACGAGCGGGCGATGGTCCGTATCGACATGAGCGAGTACGGCGAGAAGCACTCGGTGGCCCGGCTGGTCGGAGCCCCGCCCGGATACGTGGGGTACGAGGAGGGCGGTCAGCTCACCGAGGCGGTGCGGCGCAGGCCGTACTCCGTGGTGCTGCTCGACGAGGTCGAGAAGGCGCACCCCGAGGTCTTCGACGTACTGCTCCAGGTGCTCGACGACGGGCGGCTCACCGACGGCCAGGGCCGCACCGTCGACTTCCGCAACGTCATCTTGATCCTCACCTCCAACCTCGGCAGCCAGTACCTGGTCGACGCCACGCTCTCCGACGAGCACAAGCGCGAGCAGGTGCTGGCCACCGTGCGGAACTCCTTCAAGCCGGAGTTCCTCAACCGGCTCGACGACATCGTGGTCTTCTCCGCCCTCGACCAGGACGAGCTGCGGCTGATCGCCCGGCTGCAGACCGACCGGCTCGCGGAGCGGCTGCGGGACCGCAGGCTGACACTGGAGATCAGCGACGGCGCCCTGGACTGGCTCGCCGCCGAGGGCAACGACCCGGCGTACGGCGCCCGCCCGCTGCGCCGTCTGGTGCAGACCGCCATCGGCGACCCGCTGGCCCGCGCGATCCTGTCGGGGGAGGTGCTCGACGGGCAGACCGTTCGGGTGGACCGCGCCGCCGACGGGCTGATCGTCGGGGCCGCGACCGGCCCTGACCTCAGTAAGTGACCGCCGCCCCGGGCGGTACGCCGAACGCGTACGGCCCGGGGTTGCCACACCCCCGCCGCGATGGGGGAGGATGGCGGGGAAACGTCACGAAGGGAACCTTCACGGTGAGCATCGACCCGTCCTCGATTCCGAATTTCGGGGGCCAGGACCCCGAGCCGAACGGACCCGCCGGCAGCGTGGTCATCCCGGACCAGGACCTGGTCAAGCAGTTGCTCGATCAGATGGAGCTCAAGCACCTCGTCGACGAGGAAGGCGACCTCGCGGCGCCGTGGGAGGACTTCCGTACCTACTTCATGTTCCGCGGCGAGGGCGAGCAGGCGGTCTTCGCCGTCCGCACCTTCTACGACCGCGCGTACACCGTCGATGACAAGCCGCAGCTGCACGAGGTCATCGACGACTGGAACCGCCGCACCCTGTGGCCGAAGGTCTACACCCACACCCACGACGACGGCTCGGTCCGCCTCATCGGCGAGGCCCAGCTGCTGATCGGCCTGGGCGTCGGCCTGGAGCACTTCGTCTCCTCGACGGTGAGCTGGGTCCGCGCGTCCATCGAGTTCGACAAGTGGGTCGGCGAGACCCTCGGTCTGACCAAGGACGCCGACGAGGCGGACGGCGCTGAGGGCGGCGACAGCGGCCCCGGCGACGAGGGCACGGAGTAGCCGGGCCCGTCCGTCCCTACAGCGGTACGGTCACGACGGTCAGCAGATAGGCCCCGTAACCGAGTGAGATCCCGGTCAGCGTGACCACCGCCACGGCGGCGGCGCGCGGCCGGGCTCCCGCCAGCGCCGTCGCGCCCGGCAGCAGCAGCGGGAAGGCCGGCAGCAGGAAGCGCGGCTTGCAGGAGAAGAAGTTCGCGCCGCCGAGCGCGATCACCACCAGCACCGCCGCGTAGACCAGCAGCGGCAGCGGCATCCGGTCCATCAGGATCAGCACCAGCAGCAGCACCGCGGCCCCGCACAGCCCGGTCGTCACATAGGCCGAGAGCGAGTCGGGCAGCAGCGCCTGCCGCTTGACGTAGTGCAGCGCGAAGCGCCCGAAGTCGAAGACCGAGCCCCAGCGGGCCTGTACGTCGAAGTAGCCGCGCACCTGGCCGGTCCGCAGCCCCACCCACCCCACGTAGCCGCACCAGCCCAGCGGGGCGAGCAGCGCGGCCGCCCAGGCCCGCCGGTCCTGCCGCCGCCCGGACCGCAGGCGCTGCCAGCCCTCGGCGAGCACGGCGGCGGCGACCGCGGCGGCCACCGCGATGCCGTTGGGCCGGGTCAGCCCGGCCAGCCCCGAGAGCAGCCCCGCGGCCAGCCAGCGGCGCGTCACGACGGCGTAGAGCGCCCAGGCGGCCAGTGCCGTCATCAGCGACTCGGTGTACGCCATCGACAGCACGATCGCGTGCGGCAGCAGCCCCCACAGCACCACCAGCGCGGTCGCCGTCCGCCGCCCGTACAGCTCCTCGACCACCGCGTAGATCCCCCACGCGGCGAGTGCCGCGCTCACCCAGGCCACCAGCAGCGCCGCCACCACCGAGCCGACCGGCAGCACGGTGTCCACCACACGCACGGTCATCGGGTAGAGCGGGAAGAACGCCATGTCGTCGAAGCGCAGCCCCGGCGCCTCCCAGGACGGGATGAAGGTGCCGTACCCCCAGTCGGCGATCCGGTGGTACCAGGCCGAGTCCCACTCCAGGCCCAGCAGATTGCGCGGGTGCCGCCCGGTGTGGTGCGCCCAGAGCGCCACCACGCCCATTCCCGCCCCCCGCGCGGCCACGAAGACCGTCACCGCGGGCCACGCCCGCCGCCATGCCGTCGCCACTCCCCGCGAGACCCGCGGTCCCCGCCGCCGAGCGGGTGCCCGTGGCGCCCGCGGAGTCGACGGCGGCGCGGTGACGGGCTCAGCGGTGATCAACGGAAACCGCTCCTCGAAGGGGGCATCACACTTGATAGTCGGACAAAGCGACTATCCGTGATACACCTGCCGTTCCCCCTCCAAGACACGCCCACAGTCCACACTTCGGGCCTGCGCGCACCCCCGGGAGCGCGCGGCCGCGAAGAAGGGCTTTGCATGATCATGCATAAGTAGGCATACTCTTTCCATGTCCAAGGTCCTCACTTCCCTGCCCTCCGGCGAGCGCGTCGGCATCGCCTTCTCGGGTGGCCTCGACACATCGGTCGCCGTCGCGTGGATGCGCGACAAGGGCGCCGTCCCGTGCACCTACACCGCTGACATCGGCCAGTACGACGAGCCCGACATCGGTTCGGTGCCCGGCCGCGCGCTGGCCTACGGCGCCGAGATCGCGCGCCTCATCGACTGCCGCGCCGCACTGGTCGAGGAGGGCCTGGCCGCACTCACCTGCGGCGCGTTCCACATCCGCTCGGGCGGGCGGGCCTACTTCAACACCACCCCGCTCGGCCGCGCCGTCACCGGCACGCTCCTGGTCAGGGCGATGCTGGAAGACGACGTGCAGATCTGGGGCGACGGGTCGACCTTCAAGGGCAACGACATCGAGCGGTTCTACCGCTACGGTCTGCTCGCCAACCCGCACCTGCGGATCTACAAGCCGTGGCTGGACGCCGACTTCGTGACCGAGCTGGGCGGTCGCAAGGAGATGTCGGAGTGGCTGCTCGCCCACGGCCTGCCCTACCGCGACAGCACGGAGAAGGCGTATTCGACCGACGCCAACATCTGGGGCGCCACCCACGAGGCGAAGACCCTGGAGCACCTGGACACCGGCATCGAGACCGTCGACCCGATCATGGGCGTCCGCTTCTGGGACCCCTCGGTCGAGATCGCCGCCGAGGACGTGACGATCGGCTTCGACCAGGGGCGCCCGGTCACGATCAACGCCAAGGAGTTCGCCACCCCGGTCGACCTGGTCATGGAGGCCAACGCCATCGGCGGCCGCCACGGCATGGGCATGTCCGACCAGATCGAGAACCGGATCATCGAGGCCAAGAGCCGCGGCATCTACGAGGCGCCCGGCATGGCCCTGCTGCACGCCGCGTACGAACGCCTCGTCAACGCGATCCACAACGAGGACACCCTCGCCCAGTACCACAACGAGGGACGGCGCCTGGGCCGGCTGATGTACGAGGGCCGCTGGCTGGACCCGCAGGCGCTGATGATCCGCGAGTCGCTGCAGCGCTGGGTCGGCGCCGCCGTCACCGGCGAGGTGACCCTGCGGCTGCGCCGCGGCGAGGACTACTCCCTCCTGGACACCACCGGCCCGGCGTTCAGCTACCACCCGGACAAGCTGTCCATGGAGCGCACCGAGGACTCCGCCTTCGGCCCGGTGGACCGGATCGGCCAGCTCACCATGCGCAACCTGGACATCGCCGACTCCCGCGCCAAGCTGGAGCAGTACGTCCAGCTCGGCCTCATCGGCACCGAGTCCCCGGCCATCGGCGCCTCCCAGGCCGCCGCGACCGGCCTCATCGGCACCATGCCCGAGATGCCCGAGGGCGGCGCCGAGGCCATCGCCTCCCGCGGCGAGGTCGACGCCGAGGAAGCGGTCCTGGACGCGGCGGCGATGGAGTCCGGCACGGACTGACCGCCTCGCGCCGACCTGAGCACGAAGCGAAGCCCGACGGCCCGCCGGTGACACCGGCGGG
>NZ_JBFAXL010000089.1:0-26201 GCF_040680795.1 Streptomyces sp. NPDC051976 | reverse complement strand
AGTTGTCTGGCGATGCGCCCGGTGTACTCGTCGGGCTGCCCCTCGATCTTCGGGCCGACAGGCACGGCGGGCACTGAGAAGATCGAAGCGTTGTCAGTCTCGGACAGCGCGGCCACCCCGTTATGTTTTTCGTGGTCCTGCAAGAGGGCCGCTGGCCTCCGGGCCCGGTATGACTTTTGCCCCCTGTCGATGGGATGACCTGGGGGGTGGTGTCGCCGGGCCCGAGGGGTGCCGTCGGAGACGCTGATGAGAGGTCCGGCCGCTGCCCGGCCGGGCGCAATGCCCGGCCATCTGCGGGCGGCAGGTCTGCATAACGTGGATGCGCGAGAACGGCCCCGACGCCAGGCCAGCACTGATCGAGCGAGTGGGGGCACGGTGATCGACACTGACGGCGTGGGCGTCTTCCTCGGGCTGGATGTCGGCAAGAGCACGCACTACGGGCACGGGCTGACCCCGGCTGGCAAGAAGGTCTTCGACAAGCCCCTGCCGAACAGCGAGCCCAAGCTGCGGGTCGTCTTCGAGAAACTGGCCGCGAAGTTCGGCACGGTCCTGGTGGTCGTGGACCAGCCCGCGTCCATCGGAGCTCTGCCGCTGGCCGTGGCCCGCGACGCGGGATGCCGGGTCGCCTACCTGCCGGGCCTTGCCATGCGGCGGATCGCCGACCTCTACCCGGGCGAGGCCAAGACCGACGCGAAGGACGCCGCGGTGATCGCGGACGCCGCACGGACGATGCCACACACCCTGCGCTCGCTGGAGTTGACCGACGCCATCACCGCCGAGCTCACCGTTCTGGTCGGCTTCGACCAGGACCTCGCGGCCGAGTCCACTCGCACCTCCAACCGGATACGCGGCCTGCTCACCCAGTTCCACCCCAGCCTGGAGCGCGTCCTGGGGCCCCGTCTGGACCACCAGGCCGTCACCTGGCTGCTGGAACGCCACGGATCCCCGGCCGCCCTGCGCAAAGCCGGCCGCCGCAGACTCGTCGAACTGATCCGCCCCAAGGCCCCGCGCATGGCCGCCCGGCTCATCGACGAGGTCTTCGACGCGCTCGACGAACAGAGCGTCGTCGTTCCGGGCACCGGCACCCTCGACATCGTCATCCCGTCGCTGGCCCGCTCGCTCGCCGCCGTTCACGAACAACGCCGGGCCCTGGAAGCCCAGATCAACCAGTTGCTGGAGGCTCACCCTCTTTCCCAGGTCCTGACGTCGCTGCCCGGTGTCGGCGTCAGGACCGCCGCAGTCCTCCTGGTCACCGTCGGCGACGGCAGATCGTTCCCCAGCGCCGCTCACCTGGCCTCCTACGCCGGCCTCGCGCCGGCGACCAAGTCGTCGGGGACCTCCATCCACGGCGAGCACGCACCCAGAAGCGGCAACCGGCAGCTCAAACGCGCGATGTTCCTGTCCGCGTTCGCCGCCCTGCACGACCCCGCCTCCCGCACCTACTACGACAAATGCAGAGCCCGCGGCAAAACCCACACCCAGGCCCTCCTCCGCCTCGCCCGCCACCGCATCAGCGTCCTGTTCGCCATGCTCCGCGACGGCACCTTCTACGACTCACACCTGCCCGAGGCAGCCACCGCATGACCACCTCGGACTTGACGAAAGACATAGAGGCACCCCCCGGGTGCTCACTCCGCCAATCCCGGCGGAAGTGTCGATAGTGCCGAGGCGGCAACCATTGCGCCACATGGCAAAAGAAACGAGTCCGACATAGAGGTCCTGTGAAGGAGAAACGGCCGAAAGTCGTCAGTCTTGCGAGGCGGGCGATCCTGCCGTCGCGGCAGTCGTCCGGCGAGCGGATTCGTAGCCGGGCCTCCGCTTGCAACAGATCCACACCCATGTAGATCTGGCGGAGGCGGCCCAGCGGCGACTCAGCCGAGCTAGGGGTAGGTGCTGGCGAGGCAACTCGACGGCCACATACGAGGGGCAGCCCGCAGATGGCGCGCCCAGGCGGAGGTGTTCGGCCCGGTCGCCTCCACCCCGACCGCCTGGCGCATGTTGGCGGGCATCGACCCGGCGGCACTCGCAGGGTTGCGCTCGGCCAGAGCCTCCGCCCGGGAGGTGGCCTGGCTGCAGGCCGTCGAAACCCAAGGCGCGTACCCGCGGCCCGCGCTGGCGGGCGCGTGCGGCAGGGCCTGGTCCTGGACATCGACGCCACACTCGTGACCTGCCGCTCGGAGAAGGAGCAGGCAGCACCCACCCACAGACGCGGGTTCGGCTACCACCCCATGCTGTGCTTTCTGGACAACACCGGCGAAGCACTGGCCGGACTGCTGCGGCCGGGCAACGCTGGCGCCAACAGCGCAGCCGATCACCTCACCGTCCTCGACCAGGCTCTGGCACAGATCCCCGACGCCCACCCTCACGGCACCGACATCCTCATCCGCACTGACAGCGCCGGAGGCGCGAAAGCGTTCCTCGCCCACATACGAGCTCTGCGAAATCGGGTCATCCACACATCCTTCTCCGTCGGATACGCCGTCATTGAACCGGTCCGCCGAGCAATCCGAGCACTGCCCGACCACGTCTGGCAGGACGGGACATTGCGGACCGGGGCTGACGTGGCAGAACTGACCGGCACGATCGACCTGACCGGACATCCCGAGGGCACCCGCGTGATCGTCCGTCGCGAGCGCCCGCACCCCGGCGCCCAAACTTTCGCTCTTCGACCTCGACGAAGGCATTCGCCACCAGGTCCTCCTCACCGACACCCCCGACAGTCAAGGCTCTCTGCAGCACCTGGAAGTGCGTCACCATGCTCACGCCAGCGTTGAGGACGGCATCCGCACCGGCAAGACCACCGGCTTCGGCCGCTTCCCCTCCCGCCACTTCGCCATCAACACCGCCTGGCTGGAGCTGTCCCTGATCGCTGCCGACCTACTCGCCTGGACCCAGACCCTCCTGCTGGAAGGCGAGTTGGCCACCGCAGAGCCGAAGAAGCTCCGCTACCGCCTGCTGCACGCAGCCGCCCGCATCACCCGCGGTGGCCGCCGCCTCCACCTGCGGATCGCCGCACCTGGCCCTGGCGCCAAGAACTGGCGAACGCCTTCGACCGCCTCGCGGCCCTACCCAGGCCCAGCACCTGACCGAAGACGAGCCCTGCCCACCCACGACCCCAAGGACCCTGGAGCACCCGACCGAGCGCCGGGCCCCCGCCATGACCACCCGCCGACAACCACAACCCACAACGACCAGACCAGACCAGACCAGCTCAGCCAGCCAACCAACCAGCCAACTGAAACGGGGAGGTTAGAACCCAAGCGTCGCCACTGGTCCATTTTTCACCCGTCGCCGGCACTCGGACTTCGGGAACGCTGACCTAAGCTGTTACGGAGCATTCCTGAAGGCTTCGGGACGATTGGCTGCGTCCAGCGGCAGCGGGAGGTGAACGGTGCGGGAAGAGGTCGAGGTCGTGCTCAGCCAGATACTTTCGCCAGTTGCCACAGCCATCGGCGTCGACGGGCTCGGCGTCTTCGCCGATCGAGCGTCGGGTTCGTCGCGGGGCGGTCCGGCGGCCGAACTCGGGCGACGCGTTCTGCGGGTACTTCATGAACGCAGCGACTTGCCAGAAGTGCTGCGTGAAGCTGTTGTGGAGGTCGCGGCCGAGCCCGCGGATGAGGATGCCCGTGCGGTGCTGCGGCACGGACTGCGTAAAGCGCTGTCGGGCGACAGCGAAGCACTCGCGAAAGTCGCCGCCCTGCTGCCCGCCCCATCGGTTCACGTCACAGCCGCGGGGGAGCGGTCGGTGGCGATCGGGGGGAACAACACCGGGATCATCGCCACCGGGGACAACTCCGCCTTCATCACGGGACATGTTCTCGGGGGAGAGCGGTGACTGGCGAGGCCACCGCCTCTATCGGGCGGAGGACCGGGCCTGCCAGTGGGTCAGGTGTTCGCGGGTGGCCCCGATCAGCGGGTGCTCGGGGCCCAGAACGCGGATACGATCCGCCAGCAAATACTCAAGGGCGGTGACCGCACCGGCAATGTCCCCTGAAAGCCCGCGGTACTTCGCCAGGTTGTTCCGGGTGGCCAGGGTGTCCGGATGGTCCGGGCCCAAGAGTCTACTGCGATCTTCGAGTAGCGTTTCGAGAGCAGCCGTCGCCGTGACGGGGTCGCCAGCCTCTCCCCGCCAGAACGCCAGATTGCCCCGGAGTACGAGGGTGTCCGGATGTGCCGGGCCGAGGACCCTGAGGTAATCGCCCAAAAGTTCTTCGAATTGGGCCGCTGCCCCCGCAGGGTCCCCCGCCGCCCCCTGCCATGACGCGAGATTCCCCCTGGAGTTGAGCGTATCGCGGTGATCGGGGCCGAGAATTCTGACGTAGTCATGCAGCAGCCCCGCGGTTTCACTCGCAGCCCCCGCGGGGTCCCCCGCCGCTCCCTGCCATGACGCGAGACTGCTTCGGGTGGCGAGGGTGTCCGGGTGGTCGGGGCCTAGTAGCCGGACCCGATCCGAGAACAGGCGCTGGAATTCGGCTGCTGCGCCGGAGGGGTCCCCTTGGATGCCGCGCCAACTGGCGAGATTGGCGCGCGCGGTCAGGGTATCGGGATGGTCGGGCCCGAGCAGCCTGTCGAAGTCGTTCACCAACGACTCGAACGAGCCCGAGCCCGTGTCGTGTTCAGGGCCTTTGAACCTCGCGAGGTTCAGCCGGACCGCCAGAGTGTCCGGGTGCTCCCGTCCCAACACTCGGGCGCAATCGTCCACCAGCCGCTCGAGTTCGCGGCTGGCGCCTGCGGCGTCTCCTGCTTCGGCTTGCCAAACGGCGCGGTTGGCCCTGATGGGCAAGGTGTCCGGATGAGCCGGTCCCAAGTGGGAGATTGCCGCGTCGGCGATGGACTCGAAGAACGAGGCGGCGGCGACAGTCTGCCCGGCCTGGCCGAAGCTGGTGGCGGCCCTGATGAGCAAGGCATACGATCCCGAGGCCCATAGGGCTTCTCCGCTCACCGTTTGGAGATGCTCCGTGTTGACCCGCAGGGCATGGGCAAGCAACGTGTCGCTTTCGTCGTTCGGCCACGCCGCAAGCAGCGCCCTGGCCACAGCCTCGGCTGCACGGTCGGTGCGCCCGGCAGCGGCAGCGTCGCGAGTCGCACGTTGCACCAGGCGATGGGCCGTCACTGTTTCGTATGGGCTGCTGTGTCTGTCGACGGTCACCAGGCTGAGCCGTGCGAGACAGCGCAGGGCAGCCAACGCGTCGCCTTCGGAGACCGGCACCTGTACGCTGCCGGGCGCACCAGAAGTGCTGGGGCTTCCGACTTTCGTGACGGCGGAACGATACAGGGTGAGGTATTCAAGAGCAGAGTCGGTCGTCAGCACTTCGATCGGTATTCCCGCCGGATCCAGTTGGCTCACCAACTCCAGCATCGGCCGGGCCAGACCGACGGGTTGAAGGTCATCCGCATGCTCAACGCTCAACGACCAGGCCGCACCAAATATGACACTTTGATCGTCTGGCAGTGACACCGGGTCGGGGGCCAGTTCCGCCAGTGAGCGATGTCTGTCCGCCACCAGACGACGGTACGCAACGCATCCCATGCTCCGGTCGATCATGAAAGCGACTGCCTGTGACAGCGCAAGCGGCAGGTGGCCGAGATCGGCCGCCAAGCCGGCCAGTTCGGTGGGTGAATCGCTCAGACCGTGGTTGGCAAGTTTGGCGGCCAGGTACTGCACAGATTCGGATTCGGCGAACACATCCATGCTCACTAGATGACGGCCAACGCCGTTGAAGGCCGCGTCACGGCGCCGGGTGGTGACGACAGTGCGTCCGGAAGACGTTGACGGCGGCCAAAGGCCCCGCAGATCACCCGGATTGGCCACGTCATCCAGGATGATCAGCCAGCGTCTGTCGGTGGTCTCAAGCCACGCCAAAAATTGTTGGCCGGCTTCCTCGGGCTGGGTAGCGTCAGCGAGGGCCAACTCCACTGCGGCCCTGGCATAGGTCGTGATGATTGCCGAGCGGGTTCTGGCGTCCGCCCAGACCACCAGGTCGGCGCCTCCGTGCGACCACCGGCGGCGCGCGAACTGGGCCGCCGCCTGTGTCTTGCCCACGCCGCCGATCCCGCTGAGCACGACGGCCGAGGGTCGGGCGGTATCCGTGCGGTCAGCTTCCACCAGCGCGGTAAGGGCAGCGTCGCTGCGGCGTGGCTGGAACGACTCCGCCTGCGGTGGGACAACACCGATCTGTGCTGGGAACGTGAGCGCCGCAGGACGGCGCTGGTAGTAGTGGATGGTACTGATGTTGGTCGCGGCGACACCGCCGTTGACACGGACAGTGTTCTGTCTCGGGTACAGGGTCACGGTCACCAACCCATTCCGCTGGACCACCGCCGGTTCGGGGGAGCCGGTGTTCCGGCAGTCGGCGATGGTGGCCGGGATTCCTGAGCCCTCACCCTCGACCAAGCGCGCCCACGTCAACACACTGGCCAGACGGAAATTCCGCCGCTGCGACTCAGATCGGACCCTGCTGATGGGGGTTGGGTCGTTCTCGGCCAAGCCATCACCGAACCATGATCCGGGGTTGGTGATCTCGAGGCGGTCTTCGAAGAGCTTGACGTGCACACATGCGTGCTCGTGCGCATAGCTGCGGTGCACCAGCGCGTTGGCGATGAGCTCCCTCACCGCGATCATGGGGTATTCGTAACGCGGCTGGGTGATGGCCGCGTGCTCGGATGGCGCCTCGCCGGTCCGGGTGTGTGCGGCGATGAATTCCCTGGCCCGCTCGATCTGCTCGGGAACGGTCCCTCGAAGATCCGTCTTGTCCTTGGGGTCGTCGATGGACGTGCCGTAGACACGTGCACACTGGACGATCGCGGTGGCGACCACTGCAGTGGGCTCCTCACCGAACAACAATGCCCCGGCGATGGTGAGCCGGCCGTCACGCATGAGGCTTGCCCGTTGCAGGAATTCGGTCGATGAAAGCTGCCCAGGCAGGTCCCGAGCTATGTCTTTCCGCAGATCTCCGCGAAATCGGTTCACTCGATCGGCATTCACCGGCGTCCGGCCTGTCGGGTGGTCGAGAAAGCCAGGCCCGTCGTCAGCAGCATCCGACGCCGCGTGCGAGGCCGACTCGGATGCCTGCGGGGTATCCAAGTCCCTGACGGAGTCCGGGACTTCCGGCTCGACTTTCGGGCGCCTCGCTATGGGGAGCCGACCGTATCCGTCAAAAAGGCGGCTGGGCTTCGGCCCGCGGAAGTTGAGGGAATCGACGTACTTGTAGAGGTCCTCCAGGGATACGAAGCCGTCGTCGTCCTCGTCGAGCGCTCCGTGGGTGATGCCCTCGGCGAGTGCACGGGTGAAAGGACTTGCCTTGCCGTCCTCGTCGGCGTCGTCCGCGAGTTGAGCCGGAGCTGTCGCGGTCAGGACGAACCGTCCCCTCCCGCCGAGGAGCCCGGGAGTCTCGGAACCCTTGAACGCCCCGCTGTGGCAGCAATCGAGAACGACGATCTTGGCTCGCGCCGAGGAATCCGACATGATCTCGTTGAGTAAAGTGTCGGGTACCGCAGTGCCCGCCAGCAGGAGGAACTCGGTATCGATCCCGCACAAGTAGAACTTCTGATTCTTCGTCGCCCCGTGACCACTGAAGTAGAACAGGAGCACGTCGTCAGGTTCGGCGCTGGCGAAGAAAACATGAGTACGTCGCTGCAGTTCTCCTGCTGTGACGTCAAGAAGAACCGTCATGTCCACATCGGCGAACATACCGAACTGGGCGTGCGCGAGCGCCTCCGCGATCAGCCGGTGATCAGTGCGCGGACCTATGAGCGGCGGAAGAAGATCCGGGTCACCCGCGTAGCCAGCGTTGCAGACTATGAGTGCCCGATACACAGCAGCTCCCCCGTCGTACGACAACCCCGAAGCACTCGATGATCACTCGGCGGCGCCCTAGTGTATAAGGCCAGTCCTACCGGAGGGGGCCGTACGTGGAGCCATCGAAGTTCGAAGTAGTTCCCCGTCTTACGTCGCTGACCGACGATCACCCCGCCGTGCAGGGGGCGGTCGGTGAGCTCACGTCAATGCTTCGTGATGAGCTGGACATCGTCACGGGATCGTCTCCCCCCACCCTGAGCGGGTCGAAAGGGATGCTGCCCGGCATCTTGGTGGAGCTCGGCGGATCTTCGGTCGCCATGGGGGCCGTCGTCAGAGTTTTCCGCCTGTGGTTGCAACGCGACCGCCGGCGCTCGATCCGCCTCCGGCGAACCCTTCCCGACGGCAGCGTCTTCGAACAAGAGGTGAGCGGGGTAGCCATCTCCGACCAGACCCTGCGGGCAGCTCTTGAGCAGCTCGAAGGGACTTCGACGAACCCGTCGTCCGCCTCGTAGCCAGACGCGCAAACGACCACGTGATCAGGCGGTCGTACCTGCGCAAACGATGTTGGACGATGCCTGTCCCGGCTCCGTCCGCCTCTCCGCAGCCAGTCACTCCGACAACGTCGACCTGGCCCTGCCCACCCGCCCTCTGATAGCGCTCAGGCGCATCTTGATCACACCATGCCACAGGTTGACGGAAAGAAGTCACAGGCCCAGATCACGGCACGGGGCCAGCGTCTCGCCCACCCCGGAGCGGGTGGAGTGCGGCTTGTCCGCGTGGAGCACTCACAACCCAGCGGTGTACGTCCGAAGAACGAGTGGCGGACGCCTTTGCGGATGGCCGATCTGCAACCGACTAGGATCCCATAAAGATGTCTGATCGATGGCAATTTCTATGGATCGTACGCAGTGACGCTCGCTTGCGTCTACGCTGGAGGCAATCTCAGGTCAGGTGATGACTGGCCTGTCCGCTCCCTGGGCGGCCCGACAGAAACGTTGGGGTGCCAGGAAGAACAGTGACTTGCGGACGAGTGGCCGGTACCACAGTCCGCGGGAAGCTGTTGGCTTCGGCCACCCCTGCTTGACGCTTTGCCATTGCACCACTCGTACGGGGGACTTCAGTCCCCGAACTGAGTTTCTGTGCCGGCGGGAAGCCAGTTCGACCATGTTCACAAATGGTCGAACTGCTCCCGCGAGGGAGGTTCGACCGCTCGCTAGAGAGGCTTGGACCTTTGGGAGACTCGCTCGCCCTGACAGTTCTGACGATATCAACTGTGTTCTCTGTCGTAATTTTCGTCATCAAAGGCACCCTCGATCAGCTTCCTGACTTACTCAAGTCCTGGCAGCGCGCCGCGCATGCATGGCGCGGGCGCGAGACTGAGTGCGATGACGAAGAAAGCTCCAACTGACGCGCTTTCACGGATTTGAGTTCCACAGGCTTGCTCAGCATCGACCGCCGCCGAGAAAGCCCCGTCCGTCTTCTCGGGCGATCGCTCGTTCGCCCGGACGGGGCTTGGCGACCTTTGACCTCGCAGCGCATCGGGCTGCGCTTACGGCGAAGGCCCAGTGCGGGACTGGCGTCACCGAGCTAGCCCTGCGGACCTCGGAGGGCTGCCGGAGACGACATCCCAGTCTGCAATACTCCCGGTAGAAAGCCACTCAATGCGGGACTCCCCCTTGCGCTGGCGCGCTCGCAATGAACGATGAGGCACTCTTCCGGCAACAGGTAGCGAAAGGTGCGCATACGGTCACTAGTATCAACAGCTTCGCAGCCACTCGGGCTGTGGCATGCCGGTCGCTCACCAACAGGAATTCCCAGGGGTGTGCATCGCCCGCAGCCGAGCCACGAGGGGTTCTTTACTTCGTCGATTTCTGAGCCAATGCCACGGGGAGGCGTCGTCGCGTCCCAGCACCCGACATGATGAACTAGCGCCCACCTAACGCTCCGAGGGACGGCCGAAGGTCATTTCTTGCGTCGTGCCTTCTTGCGACTGTTCTGCCGACGAGGAGGGCGAGGCCCTGGGTGGGCGGAAGGCACGTATTCCGTCCAGGGAACGATGGCCGCCGCGATCAGGCCCTGGGCGCAGCCCATTCGGAACGCTGCCCCAGCGGCATGAGGCACGGCTAGTAGCTTCTGGCTGCTGGGCACATCGGCTAGATCGAACGCGAATCCGTATATTACCCACACTGTGCCTCGGCCCCGAGCGGCATCGCGCCACGCGCGACTCAGCAGTGTGCTGGCTCGAGCCAGCACACCTCCCTCACTGTCTTCGAGGACCACGGTGGACCCGTCGGGGCGCAGGCTCAGCTCCGCTGCAACGGGAACCACAGAGTTCGGTCCCTGCAGGAGACGGAATCCGCGACCGCACACACTGTGGAGGTGCGCCTCAATCGTCTCGTCCTGGAGAGTGCTGACGAGAAGCATAGTCTGTGGTTCGAGGACCATGATCGCCCGCGGCCCTGCAAGGGCAGCGTTTTTATGGGCGAGGAAGTCGAGATTGCTGGTCGTGCTTCCGGCAAATGCGGGGTCGGTGGATAGCGCGAGATGGGCCAGCGCCCGGTCATCGCGAACTGCCTCCTCCAGCTCGATTGTCATGGTGGCAGGCAGCGCGTCGATCGCCGCTTGGCCGCGTGCCTGGCTCGCTTCATGCGCCTTCTGAGTGAGATGGGCACCGATACGTACGGGGAGACCGAGAAGGATGGCATCCCACGCGGACGCCTGCTCAGGGTTGGCCGAGAACCCCTGGCCCTCCAGCTTCTCCATCGAGTGCAGGAAATCTTCAACTCCCTCTGCAGCAGGGGAATCGCTTTCGACAGCGCGTGCGGCGCCGTGGACAGCGCGCAACAGGGTGAATCTAGTCCTCTCGAACTCGTCATCGGCGAGGTGGTCCAGATACGGGCCAACGTCGTCGATCATGCGGTGCAGCAGTTCGACTGCCTCCGCGTTATCAAACAGCACCCATTGCGTGGCACAGGCGAGTCCGACGTTGTGCACCAGATGGTTGACCGAGAATCGGTAAAGGCTCTGCGGCCCCAAGTAGTTCCGGAACAAGGTGTACTGTGAGTTGGCCTCAGCCCACTTGTCCTGGACGGCCAGTGCCTCGATGAGCAAGCGCCGTGCGTCGGCCGCCGTATCGGACCATAGTTGACCTTCCAGGTGAGTGAGTGTATCGGCGGCGACCTGCTCAGCGTCGGAAGCCTGACCCTCCGCGAGCAGTTCACCGGCTTCATGGGTCTGGTAGAGCGTGCGCAGATATGGGCTGAGCGGCAGACGGTCCGCCAGAGCCCGGAACTGGTCCAGCAGGTTGTCGACTTCCCCATGCCCGGGGGAGCGGCTGGAACGGACCTGGAGGATCAGCACACTGTCGGTGCCGTGTCGCGCCGCGCCCACTGGATCCTCAACTGCGTAGCCCGCCAGGTAGGGCAAGACCGGGGTCAGGTGCCGAACGATGTGGTCGCATACTTCCGCTGGAGCCATGGCATTGATCAGGGAGGCGAGTTGAATCCTGCACTGGGCCGTGATCAATGGGTTGGCGGACGGGGAACCGATCTGCCAGCGCAATTCCTGTTCCAATAGCTCACGAGCTATTCCGTGCCGGCCGTGCCGGCCGTGGAAGCCAGCGAGGTTGCCCAGCAGCGTGGCGGTAGCGGTACTGACGAGTTCCAGTTCCTGAACTTGTTCTGCCAAGGCAGAAGCGTGCTGGGACAGCTCCCAGGCCCATTCGCTCAGGCCGTGGTCCAGTGCGTGGAGCAGCCAACTGTTGGTGTGAGCGCTGGCGCAAAGGAGTGCCTGGTCCGGGGCTGATCGCTGGGCGAACATACGGCGCAGAATCAGCTGCAGAACCGTGTTGATGGACAGGCTGTCCTTGATCCCGGG
Organism: Streptomyces sp. NPDC051976; assembly: GCF_040680795.1. NCBI lineage: Bacteria > Bacillati > Actinomycetota > Actinomycetes > Kitasatosporales > Streptomycetaceae > Streptomyces > Streptomyces sp. NPDC051976. The sequence continues at coordinate 14,527 of NZ_JBFAXL010000089.1, read as the reverse complement.
GATCCGTGCCAGCGCAATATCGGAAGGCAGCGGTAGTGGGGCGTCCGGCCGAACGAACGAGATGTCAAACAGTTCGCGCAGCATCTCCCGCATCGGGCTCGAAGTCTCATCGAGAGCCACGACGTGCCCAGTCGGCGGGATGTGTTCGACGGGGATGAAGACGCTGGCGGCGGAAAGGTGAAGGGGGATGCGCTGGGGCGCGAAATAGCACAGGACTCGCAGCAGGGCCAGAGCGCCCCCCGCCACCTCAGGGTGGCCTTCCGCGCGGGTGTACAGCCGATCCAGGCTCAGCCGGACCGCAGCCACCAACGTCTGGGGGTACCCGGGCGGCAGCGATCGGTCGTCATCCAGTGCAGCCGACAGCAGTCGGGAGCGGTAGGCATCCAGGTGAGCTGGGTCGATACCGCATGTCAGCAGATAGCCGGCCGCCAGTTCGATCGCAAGGGGCCAGCGCCCGAGCGCGTCCGCCAGGTCGTTCAAAGCTTCCAGATGCGTCTGTACTGACAGCTCTTCAAGCTCCAAGCGTAACGTCAGAAGTTCCAGCGCCCGCTCCCGCGGCAGCGGTTCCACCTCAACCCGCCCCTGGACCCTGCGCCACGACCGGGCCAGCGAGGTCACCAGCACATGACCACGCCCCTGCCGGGGAAGCCATGCATCCGCCTGTGCCGGACTCGCATCGTCGAACACCAGCAACCACGGCCCCGGCAATCCCTGAAGCTGGGCGTGAACGCGCTCACGTACGAGAGTCGGGTCTGTCGGCACATCCTCACCGCCGCCGAGGTGCGCCAGCAGCCGCTGGAACGAGCCCGCCAAGGACTCAGGTGTGGACGCGTCCAACCAGAAGACCAGGTCGTAGCGGTAGGCGTGCTGAGCGACGTACGACGCAGCCAGGCTGGACTTGCCGATACCCGATAGGCCACTGACCAAGCACACTGGCACTGCGGGTGCCGTCCCGCGAAAGGCCGCCACCACCTGCTCGACCAGCTCTGGCCGCTCGATCTCGGGCACGGGGGGAAAGGGCCCCACGACAACGCCGAAGTCCTGACGGCCCAGCGCCGTACACAACACGTCGTCATCGACCTGAAAGCACTGATTGAAGTCCGCCAGCGACCAGGACGCGGCGCCCGGATCAGCAGCTCGGCGAAGTACCTCGGCCACCAGAAACCCGAGGACCAAACCGCCCGAGCGCCGGGACAGCCCACGGCCGCTTCGCTCCCGCAGAAAGCGCAACCGGAGGTTCAGCTCCTCGCGCAGTTGGGCGTCATCGCGACCGTCGAAGTCGATCCGCGTCTGGGCCAGCCTCACCCATTGATCCGAGGACAGAGCCCTGATCCTGGCAAGCATCGCCGGTGCCTTGACGAACAGCTCCTCCAGCTCGCCTCGCAGAGCCTGCGGTTGCCCACGCAACTCGGACAAGCGAGCCGCCAAGCGCTCGCACCGCACGTCCGGGATGGCGTTGGTCACCAACTCATAGCGCTGCGACGAGAATCTGGAGACCAGATCCAGCAGGACCTCCAGCGCTCGGGGAGCGCGCATCTCCCGGCCCGCAGCCGCACTCTTGACCTGAACCGCCACCACCGAGACACCTTCGGCGTCAATCAAGTCGAAGTCGACCGCGTCGACACTGTCCAGCGCCGTGGCCGCCTGCACCGGGCCCTCGATCCGGCAGGCCACCACCGACCCCTCGTACGAGGAGGCGAGCAGTGCCTCCAACGTCCGCAGGTACTGGTACTGAAAACCCCGCGCCGCGATCCGCCCGCCATCGGCACCCATCGGCACCCCTTTCGCACAGTCCCATCAATGTAGGTGCCAGCACTGACAAGCTCGTCCAAGAGCAGAAATGGCCAACTGTCGGACGACATCGCACGGCGAGTGATCAGCGGCCGCCTCGTGGAACTTTTGGTGGTCTTCGGTCCCCTGGTCCAGTTCGTTGTGCTCATCGGTGGTGCCCAGCCGTGTCACAGCGCCGTGATCCAGTCGACCGCGCGACCGGCGGCGCCAAGAAACGCGTAGACCGTCCGTTGACGCTCACGGGAGTCCAGATCCGCCAGACGAGCGGTCGTCCGGCCGCTATGCATAAGTGCATTTCGCTCCCGGTACATCTCCTCGATCATCGAGAACGCAGACGGATCCTCTCTGCTCAGCGACCGCGACGACAGATCGCTCGGCGAGCGCTCGTAGTACTTCGCGGCAAAGCTTCCCCCAGCCGACGCCAAGCTCCTCTCATAGCTCTTAGCTCTGTCCCCGACCTGGATGGCGATGTAGGTATGCGCCGCAGTCTCGCATGCGGAAGCCATGGCGAGGATCGCTTCGCGCAGAGCAAGAGACTGGACAGCGGTCTCAGCATCGATGAGCAAAACATCATGAAGCGGGGGCTCGAACCCGCTCTGAAGGGAGGCATCCAGCCCGCTGACCGGAATCGCCCCGGTGAACGGGCTGCGTACGGCCCCGGACGACAGAAGGGCGTTGGTCCCGTCGAAGACCAGTAGCGCGGTTCCCGTATCGGCATCGAAGACGGTCGCAGTCCACGGCGACAACAGGTAGAAACGACCGTCCTCGGGTCGCCAGGCCCTTCTCAGCCGGGGCATCCAGGCGGCCCGCCCAGCACTGCGCAGATGTTCGACCAGGACGTTGGCTGCGCCAACGCCTCGGTCTTGGGCCAGGTCGATATCGATGTGCGGTGGCTCGCCGGGAGCGAAGTCCTGTTCCCATCGCAGGACCACCTGAACGCGGTCAACCACTGTGTCAGCGATGGTCCTGGTGATCGCGCCACCGCGACTCCCGAGTGGGACGATGGAAAGCGACGTGCCGGCGAGTGAGCTGTCGATCTCGTGGGGGAAGAGCGGCTGCGTAGACGGTTCCCATGGGCTCACCTCCGCGCTGAACGCAGGAGCTTGCAGGGTGAGCCCTGCCCACGACGTCCAGCTGGGATCGCGCGGGAGTTGGGCGTCGAAGTAGTACTGCATCACTGCAACGATGCGCATGGATCCCCCTTGATCCAGTGGCCTGAGGCTTGCCCCCCAACACCTGGCCGCAGTTTAAGGCGCGCGGATTCCAAGATTCTTGGACTTCAGGCCATAGGAACCCGTACACGAGTCCCTGAATCACGGGGCCGACGATGTGGGTTGACAGTAGTGGATCAGAGCGCACGGTTGTTTGCGGTTGCTATGAAGAACCACATAGCGTCCACGCAATTGTGTCGTGTGGGAACCAGGCCGGGAGGACATGCCAGTGGGGGCTGGTTGGTCTTCGGCTTGATGTGGCCGTAGGACTTGTCCCGGGCAAACTCGTAGCGGCGACGAGGTGCCTGACCCCCGTGCGGGTGGGGTGGCTCGCCAGCCTGGGTGACCGGCTCCCGGTTGGGGTCCTTGTGCCGTCCGCCTCGCTCGGCCCACTGCTACCCGGGGTGGGGCTGGAGGTGGGCGGGGCGAACTCGGCCAGGCAGAAGACGATTTCGAGATGGTCCTATGGTGATGCCTGGTGGCACCGCCAGCGAAAGGCGTGAAGCCGACCGCCTTGAATCCTCCAGCAGTTCGGTGGGAAGCACAGGTTCCGCTGGGCCGCCACATGCCACAGGACCACGCGGAGCAGGATCAGACCCAGGGTCTGGGATGACACCGAAACCGTCTGGTGAGCTTGAGCCGCGCCACCACGACGACCGGCAACGATTCCTCGGTTCGTGGGGCGGGACGCCGAGCCACTCAGGCTCCCGCCTATCGAAGTCCTGATGGAGATCGTCTCGCCCAGCGGATCCGGAGAGCTATAGCCCCTTGCCGCCCTAATGACGCATGCGGATAGTAACGAGCCCGCCGCCCCGCCAGGAGCCAACTGATGCACTCGCAGCAACGTCTCCACGAATCTTTGACGCTCCCTCAAATTCCCTGCGGAGGACTTCGATGATCAAGGCAAGTCACGTCCAGGGACCGACTTCGATAGAGAGAGGATCGCACTATATAGTGCCTGCAGAAGTAGAAAAAATTTTGGCCATCTCGCCTGCAACTCGGCGACGTTGGACAAATCGCGGCCTACTTCGCGCGTACCCCATCGGCCCGTTCTACCGCCCCGGCCGCAGCACCGGCCAGGAAGGCAATCGGAATGGAAGCCGAGTGCGATACCTGGAGGAGGAAGTCAGGGATTTGGCGGAGAGCATCAGGAACGGAGATCTCGCACGTGCACCGAAGCCGCAGGAAGAGTGAACCCGCGGCAGACGTAGTGAACACGGACTCGCAGGAAGGAAGGGCAGTATGGCGGAATCCGATGTGCCGTTCGATCGATGGCACAAGAGCTACCCGAAGAATGGGGATGCACCCTGTCGTTGCGGAACGAGGAGGAACCCGCTGTATCCGTCCGCCGATCATGGGCGTGGTCAGCGCTGGCAGGCGCGCTACACCGATCCGAACGGCAAGCCGCGGCGTGCCGCCTTCGACGTTTGGGAGGACGCGCGCAACCACTTGGAAGAAGTACGCGTTGCCATGCGCACACATTCGTGGGTGGACCCGGACCTGGGCGACGAGAAAGTGTGGCTCTACGCAAAGGAGTTCATCGACCGGAAGAAGAAGCGCAACAAGAACGACAACACCACCGCCACCTACGAAACCCACCTCCGCGTCCACATAGTCCCCTTCCTGGGACACAGACAGGCCAAGGCTCTGAAGCGGCGCGACACGATGAATCTGGTGGACCACCTGATCGACAAGCCGGGGATCGGTTCCACCTTCTACGTCATCCAGATTTTCAAGACCTGGCGGGTCCTGGTGAACTACATGGTTGACGAGGATGTCCCTCTGCCGGCGAATATCTGCTCTCGTATTGATCTGCCGGAGATCGAGGACCGCGTTCAGACTGCCTTCAGTCCTGAGGAGGTGGCTCGCCTTGCCGCTGCCATGCGGGAGGTGGAGCCCCGCTACGAGGTCCTGGTATGGCTCGCGGCGTGTGCGGGGCTCCGCCAGGGCGAAGCCTTCGGCCTCAAGGAGTCTTCGGTGGTGTGGCTGAAGCACCAGATCCACGTGAAGGAGCAGCGGCAGCGGGGCCGGGCAGTGAAGCTCAAGACCAAGGCGAGCTATGCGACGCTGGCGGTTGACCGCTTCCTCATCGAGCGGCTGGCGGAACACCTGTCGCGTTTCCGCGGTCCGGAACCTGTCTCGGAGGGGGCGGAGCAGAAGCGGCGGCAGCGTGGTTACGTGCCTCCTCCGGACGAGGGGCTCATCGTCACGACGCGAGCAGGTCGGGCGCTCACCCGCAGTCACTTCAACGACAAGTGGCGTGCCTCTGTGAAGCTCGCCGGGATGCCTGAGGGCACTCGATTCCACGACCTCAAGCACTTCTACACCACCCGTCTCCTGGCTGCCGGGGTCGATCCGAAGACGACGCAGGCTCTGAGCAGGCATGCCGAGTTCACGGAGACGATGGACACCTACGCCCACCCGCCGGAGGTGGTGCCGGGCGTCACGGTGAAGGTTTTCGGCGCCCTGTTCGCCGCGGACGACACCGCCGACGATCTCCCGGACGACGAGCCCGAGGACGGCCTCGGCGACGGCGAGGAACGCGAAGCCGGCTGATCCGTAGCGCTCGGGGAACTTGACCCCGAACGCCCCCTGTGTGCCAGACTCACTGGCGAATTGAGGCTTTCCCCATCGCGGCGCGAGAGCAGGGACGACTCGTGGAACGGTCCACCTGCTCGATTCGACCCCGATTCGACCCCGCTGGTGCGGGCCGGAGTGGATCACCGCTCTGACCAGGGTCGGAGCGGTGGCGGCAGACGAGTCGGGCTGTACGCCGGGTTCTGTCGCCCGGGCGCCTCGCGGCGGCCGGGGAGACGGCCATCCATCTAGGGCTGCCGTTGCCGACAGCCTCGTGCGGTCTACCCGCGGACTCGGGCGGGCAGCCCTCGGACGTCCGCGCGGGGTCGTATCGCTACGGCCCCTCTTGACCTTGCTCCGGGTGGGGTTTACCTAGCTGCCCAGGTCGCCCTGGGCACTGGTGGTCTCTTACACCACCGTTTCACCCTTACCCGGTGCCGAAGCGCCGGGCGGTCTGTTTTCTGTGGCACTGTCCCGCGGGTCACCCCGGGTGGCCGTTAGCCATCACCCTGCCCTGTGGAGCCCGGACGTTCCTCGGGAAGCCCCGAAGGACTTCACGCGGCCGTCCGCCCGGCTCGTCTGCCGTGCGCACCATCGTAGTCGCTACGCCGGGGCGAACATCACCTTGGCCCGGCCGGGGGCGGCCGCGGTGAGGCGGACGCGGAGGCGGTGGCCGAGCGGGAGGGGCGGGGCGCCGGGCGGGGCCTGGACGCGGCCGACGACGGCCGGGGCGTCGAGGTGGACGGTGCCCGCGCGGGGGTCGCCGTCGCGGACGTCGATGACGTAGGCGTCGAAGACCTCGCCGACGCGGTCCCTGAGCAGCGCGGCCTCGATGAGGTCGACGCACTCGCGCTCCACGTGGTGCGCGCGCTGGGCGCCCTCGCTCATCTGCCGGGGCAGCGCGGCGAGCCCGTCGAGCACCCAGCCGGGCGGTTCGGTGCCGGCGACCGCGGCCAGGCAGATCTCGCCCGCGTACCGGTCGGCGAGGCGGCGCAGCGGCGCGGTGCAGTGGGTGTACGGGGCGGCGACGGCCGCGTGAGTGGTGTGCTCGGGGGTCTCGCCCGAGCGGAAGACGGTGTACCCGGCCCCGCGCAGCAGTGCCGTGCACTCCTGGAGGAACGCGGCGTGCGTCTCGCGCCGCGGGTCGAGGGAGCGGATGACGGCGGAGTACGAGGTGCCCTCCGGCCAGTCGACGTCCAGGGCGTGGGCGACGCGCCGCAGCCGGGCCACCGAGCCATCGGGAGCGCTGGGCAGGGTACGCAGGATGCCGGTGCCCGAGCGGATCATGCGGTCGGCGGCGGCCATGCCGGTGAGCAGGGAGATCTGGGCGTTCCAGCCGTCGGCGGGGCGCGGGGCGCGGTACTCCAGTACGTAGTCGCCGCCGCGTTCGGCGATCTCCTGTTCGGGGACGTTGAGGGAGATGCCGCCGCGGGCCACTTCGAGCGCCTCGCGCAGGGTGCCGATCTCCCTGAGCAGCGCGACGGGCTCGTCGGCGGTACCGGTGTCGATGGCGTGCTGGACGGTCGCGTAGTCCAGCCGGGCGCGGCTGCGGACCTTGGCCCTGCGGACGTCGGTGGCGGTGACCGCGCCGTCCGCGTCCAGGTCGAAGCGCCACAGCAGCGCGGGGCGTTCCTGGCCGGGGAGGAGGCTGGCGGCGCCCTCGCTCAGCTCGGGCGGGTGCAGCGGGACGCGCTTGTCCGGGAAGTAGAGCGTGCTGACGCGGCGGTGGGCCTCGGCGTCCAGCGCGCCGCCCGGCGTCACGAAGGCGGCCACGTCCGCGATGGCGTAGTGCACCCGGAAGCCGCCGCCCTCGCGGCGGGCCAGGTGCATCGCCTGGTCGAGGTCGACCGAGCCAGGCGGGTCGAGGGTGAACAGTTCGACCGCGGTGCCGTCGTACGCGGGCATCCGCGGCGCCCCCGCCGCCTCCCGCGCCTCCGCCAGCACCTCCGGCGGGAACCCCTCCGGCACCTCCAGCTCCGCCCGCAACTCCCCGAGCGCGACCCGCAGCGCGGTTCCGTCGGCGGCCGAGACATGCAGTAGACGGCGTGGCATACCGCGAGCGTACGGCTCGCCGCCGGGGCCGGCACGGCCGTACGACGGTGTGTACGGCTGGGCGCCGCGCCTGGCGGCGTCGTACGACGGTGCGCCGCCGGGGCCTGCTCCCCGCGGGCGGATCGTACGGCCCCGGAGCGCCCGCGCCGTACGATCGCGCGAACCTCGGCCCGGCGGCACCAGGGCGGGCGCCGACCCGGCGAGGGGCCCGTACGCTGGGGCGGTTCATTGTGTGGGTGCTGGGCTGAATGAGGGAGATGCCGTGCTCGTCCTGTTGCCGCCGTCCGAGGGGAAGGCTGTCGGAGGGACGGGGGGTGCGGTGGCGTTGGAGTCGCTGTCGCTGCCGGGGCTGACCGGGGCGCGGGCGGCGGTGCTCGACGAGCTGGTCGAGCTGTGCGCCGGGGACGAGGAGAAGGCCGCGGAGGTGCTGGGGCTGAGCCCGGGGCTGCGCGGGGAGGTCGCGAAGAACGCCGGGCTGCGGACCGCGCCCGCGATGCCCGCGGCGGAGCTGTACACGGGGGTGCTGTACGACGCCCTGGGGCTGGCGACGCTCGGCCGGGCCGCCCGGCGGCGGGCGGAGGAGTCGCTGCTGGTGTTCTCCGGGCTGTGGGGCGCGGTGCGGCTGGACGACCGCATCCCGTCGTACCGCTGCTCGATGGGCGTACGGCTGCCGGGGGCGGGCGGTCTGGCCGCATACTGGCGGCGGCACATGGACGCGGTGCTACCCGAGATCGCGGGCGACGGGCTGGTGCTCGACCTGCGGTCGTCGTCGTACGCGGGCGCCTGGAAGCCCGCGGGCGAGCTGGCCCGGCGTACGGCGACGGTACGGGTGCTCCAGGTGACGGAGGTCGACGGCGTCGAGAAGCGGACCGTGGTGAGCCACTTCAACAAGGCCACCAAGGGGCGGCTGGTACGGGCGCTGCTGCAGTCGACCGCCCGGCCGAAGGATCCGGCGGGGCTGGCGCGGACGCTGCGCAGGCTCGGGTTCACGGTGGAGGAGCAGCCCGGCGTCGGGCGTCTTGACGTGCTGGTGCGCGAGATCCACTGACGCCGCGGTTTCAGGAGCCCCGCAGCTCCCGGGGGCGTTGCAGAGGATGCAACGCTCGTTGCGCGGGCTGCGGGCCGCCGCGAGGATGACCGGCATGACTTCCGTGCTGGGCCTGGCGCCCGTCATCCCCGTGGTCGTCCTGGAGGACGCGGCCGACGCGGTGCCGCTCGCGCGGGCGCTGGTGGCGGGCGGGCTGCCCGCCATCGAGATCACGCTGCGCACGCCCGCCGCGCTCGACGCGATACGGGCCGTCGCGGACGGTGTGCCCGGCGCGGTCGTCGGCGCGGGCACCGTCCTCTCTCCCGAGCAGGCGCGGGCGGCGGCGGACGCGGGGGCGCGCTTCCTGGTCAGCCCCGGCTGGACCGACCGGCTGCTCACGGCGCTACGGGACTCCGGGCTGCCGTTCCTGCCCGGCGTCTCCACGGCCACCGAGGCGCTCGGGCTGCTCGAACGCGGCGTGACCGAGATGAAGTTCTTCCCCGCGGAGGCGGCCGGCGGCACCGCGTACCTCCGGTCCTTGGCCTCGCCCCTCCCCCAGGCCCGCTTCTGCCCCACCGGCGGCATCGACGCCCACCGCGCCCCCGAGTACCTGGCGCTGCCCAACGTCGCCTGCGTGGGCGGCACATGGATGCTCCCCCAGGACGCCCTGCGCGCCCGCGACTGGACCCGCGTCGAGTCCCTGGCCCGCGAAACGGTCGCCGCGCTCTAGCCACCCAGAAACCCCAGGCGCCCCAGCGCAGCCCGGCGCCGCGCTGCGGGCCCTGCGCCATCCTGTCCGCAGCGCCATGCGGGCGCCCCGCAGTCCTCCCCGTGCGGTCCGCGCCCCGCTCGCGCCCCACCCCCCACCCCCGAAGCGCCGTCGCAACCCTGGTCACAACGGCCGCCCGCAGGGCTACCTTTGGCGGATGACCGGGACCTTGCTTGGTGCGCTGCTCGGGGCGGGGCGCTCGCTGGGGTTGTGGCGGCGGCGGGGGGCGGGGCAGGGGGCGGGGTTCGACGGGCGGGCGGGGCAGGCGGCGTTCGAGGCGCTGCATCTGACGTCGCTGGCGGCGCCCGCACTGCGCGGCGGGCTGACCGAGACGTCGGCGACCGCGGCGGCCCGGCATCTGCGCGAACTGCTGAGCGTGCCCGCGCTGGCCGTCACCGACACCGAGCGGCTGCTGGCCTGGGACGGGGCCGGAGCGCACCACGCCGAGCACACCCTCGCGCTGGCCGCCGAGGTGCTGGCGGGCCGCAGGACCACTGTGGTCAAGGCCGACCAGGTGTGGTGCGGCGACGGCAGGTGCGAGATCCGGCAGGCGGTGCTGGTCCCGCTCGTCGTCGAGGACAGGATCAGCGGCGCGCTGGTCGTCTACGCGCCGGACCTGTCGGCGGGGCTGGTACGGGCCGCGGGCGAGGTCGCCCGCTGGATGTCGGGGCAGTTGGAGCTGGCCGAACTCCAGCACTCCCGCACCCGCCTGGTCGAGGCCGAACTGCGGGCGCTGCGCGCCCAGATCAGCCCGCACTTCTCCTGCAACGCGCTCACCGCCATTGCCTCCTTCGTCCGCACCGACCCGGAGCGGGCCCGCGGTCTGCTGCTGGAGTTCGCGGACTTCACGCGCTACTCCTTCCGCAGGCACGGCGAGTTCACGACGCTCTCCGAGGAACTCCGCTCGATCGGCCAGTACCTGCTGCTCGAACAGGCCAGGTTCGGCGACCGGTTGCGGGTCAGCGTGCAGGTCGCCCCCGAAGTGCTGCCGGTGGCGGTGCCGTTCCTGTGCGTGCAGCCGCTGGTGGAGAACGCCGTACGGCACGGTTTCGAGGGCAGGCCGGGGCCCGGCCACATCACGGTGGTCGCCCAGGACGCGGCGGCCGAGGTGCACATCACCGTCGAGGACGACGGGGTCGGCATGGACCCCGACCACCTGCGCCGGGTCCTCACCGGAACCGGCACCGGCAACGCAACCGACGGCACCACCGGCACCGGCACCGACGGCGGCATGGGCGTGGGGAACGTCGACGCGCGGCTGCGCCAGGTCTACGGGGACGCGTACGGGCTGGTCTTCGAGACCGCGCCGGGCGCGGGCACGAAGGTACGGGTCCGGGTGCCGAAGTACCACGCCGGAGTGACCGCGGCCTCCGACACCCGGCCCGCGGTCACCAAACCGACACTGTCCCGGTGATTGACCCGCCGCGCGGGGAGTGCCGACACTCGACCATGCTGCGCATCCTGGCGGTCGACGACGAACCTCCGGCCCTGGAGGAACTCGTCTATCTGCTCGGGCAGGACCCCCGGGTCGGCGAGGTCGAGTCGGCCGGTGACGGCGGCGCCGCGCTGCGGGCGCTGGACCAGGCGCTGGCGCACGACCGGCCGGTGGACGCGCTCTTCCTGGACATCCGGATGCCGGGGCTCGACGGTCTCGACGTGGCCCGGGTGCTGTCCCGGTTCGCGGAGCCGCCGCCGGTGGTGTTCGTCAGCGCCCACGACGACTTCGCCGTAAGGGCGTTCGAGCTGCAGGCCGCCGACTACGTACTCAAACCCGTACGCCCCGAGCGGCTGACCGAGGCGGTGCGGCGGATCGCCGAACTGCGGGAGGCGGGCCGCCCCGCTCCCGCGCCCCCGCGGCCGCCCGCCGCCGAACCGCCCCGCAAGGCCGCGGACGACGACCAGGTGATCGCCGTCGAGCTGTCCGGGGTGACGCGCTTCGTCCACCGCTCCGACGTGACACACGTGGAGGCGTACGGCGACTACGTGCGGCTGCACCTGGCGTCGAGCAGCCATCTGCTGCGGGTGCCACTGGCCACGCTGGAACGCCAGTGGCAGGACGCCGGGTTCGTCCGTGTGCACCGGCGGCATCTGGTGGCCACCGAGCACGTGGAGGAAGTGCTGTTCGAGTCGGGGCACATGCTCATCCGCGTCGGCGGCACCCTGCTGCCGGTCAGCCGCCGCAACACCGGGCGGCTGCGCGAACTGCTGATGAGCAGGGCGCGCCCGGTCGCCGGAGGGCAGCGCCGATGAGCGACACCCCGCAGCGCGTCGTCGTCACCCACCCGCGCACCCGGGCCGCCCGGCCGCGCCCCCGGCACCACCCGGTGGTGCGGGACGTGCACGAGCAGACCGCGCTGGGCGAGGTGTACGTCCGCTCGCTGATGCGCGCGCAGCTCCGGCTCGGGCTGCTGGTGTGCGGCGCGGTCTGCCTGGTGCTGGGCAGTCTGCCGCTGCTCTTCGCCCTCGCCCCCGGCCTGCACCGCGTCCGGGTGTGGGGCGTCGGCGTGCCGTGGCTGGTGCTGGGGCCGCCGGTCTACGCGCTGCTGGTGACCGCCGGAGTGCTGTACGTACGCCGGGCGGAGCGCAACGAACGCGAGTTCGCCGAACACGTACGGCGGTCATGACGGACGACCCCCGCGGCGCCCGGGCGGGCGTATGAACACGGCACAGAACCTGGCCGCGGTCCTGCTGGTCACCGTCGTCACCGTGGGCGTCGGCGCCTACGGGCTCGGCTTCCGCTCGACCTCCGACTTCTTCGTGGCCTCCCGCAGCGTCTCACCGCTGCGCAACGCCGCCGCGGTCAGCGGCGAGTACCTGTCGGCGGCGTCGTACCTGGGCATCGCGGGCCTGGTGCTCACCTACGGCGTCACCATGCTCTGGTACGGCATCGGCTACACCGCGGGCTACCTGGTGCTGCTCGCGCTGGTCGCCGCCCCGCTGCGCCGCTCGGGCGCGTACACCGTCTCCGACTTCGCGGAGGCCCGACTGGGCACACCGGGCGTGCGGTTGGTGGCGACGGTCTTCGTGGTGCTCATTGGCTGGCTCTACCAGGTGCCCCAACTCCAGGGCGCGGGGCTGGCGTTGCACACCGCGCTGGGCGCGCCGCCCTGGGTGAGCGACCTCCTGGTCACCACCGTCGTCCTGGTGAACGTGGTGGCCGGCGGCATGCGCAGCGTGACCCTGGTCCAGGCGTTCCAGTTCTGGATGAAGCTGGCCGCGCTCGCCGTCCCGGCCGTGGTGCTGGTCCTCGTCTGGCGCGGCGCCTGGCACCCCTCGGCCACCCCTGCGCCCCCGCACACCGCCCCCGCCCAGGGCCCCGGCCCCGTGCAGTACGGCGGCCACCAGCTCTACGGCCTCTACTCCCTGATGGTCGCCACCTTCCTCGGCGCGATGGGCCTGCCCCACGTCATCGCCCGCTTCTACACCAACCCCGACGGCAGGAGCGCCCGCCGCGCCACCGTCGGCGTCCTCTCCCTCCTCGGCGTCTTCTACCTGCTGCCCGAGGTGTACGGCGGTCTCGGCCGCCACTACGCCGCCGACCTGGTGCCCGCGGGCCGCGCGGACACCGTCGTCCTGCTGCTTCCCGGGCGCCTTGTCCCCGGCCCCGTGGGGCAGTTGCTCACCGCCCTCCTGGTCGCCGGGGCCTTCGCCGCCTTCCTGTCGACCTGCTCCGGACTGACCCTCTCGGTGACATCGGTGCTGTCGCAGGACGTGTTCGGCGGCCACGTAAGGGGGTTCAGGATCGCCGCCGCCGTCGCGGTCGTCGTGCCCTGCGGCGTGGCGCTGCTGCTGTCCGGCACCCGGCTCGCGGTGGCGCAGGAGGTCGGCCTGACCTTCTCGGTGGCGGCCTCCACCTTCTGCCCCCTGCTGGTGCTCGGCATCTGGTGGCGGCGGCTCACCGCGGCGGGCGCCGCCGCCGGGATGCTGGTCGGCGGCGGCCTCGCGGTGACCGCCCTGACCCTGACCCTCCTGCGCGTCCCCCGCTCCGGCTGGGGGGCGACACTCCTGGCCGAACCCGCCGCCTGGAGCGTGCCGGCCGCCTTCCTCGTCATGGTCACCGTCTCGCTCGCGACCCGGTCCCAAGTGCCCCCGCGGGCAGCGCTGATGCTGGCCCGGCTGCACATCCCGGAGACCCTCGCCGACGACGTACCGGGCCGTTCATCGACCGGATACGACCGTTCACCGCAGGACAACAGCCGTCCGTCGCACGACAGGCACCGCTGAACGACTGGTCCCGCACGACAACTGCCGTACGGGCGGCGGCGGCCGCCACCATAACGGGCCAAAGAGATACGGGTCGCCGTACCCGTCACCGCTCGCGCGCCGCGTCCGAGGAAGGGACACTCCCTCATGTCCAACGCCCAGGCACCCGCCCCCACCGAGCCGCAGATCGCCGACCCCGGCCCGCTCGGCCTCGGCGCCTTCGCCCTCACCACCTTCGTCCTGTCGGTCTTCAACGCCAACCTGATCGCGGACAAGTCCCTGGAGGCGGTCGTCCTCCCGCTGGCGCTCTGGTACGGCGGCACGGCCCAGTTCCTCGCGGGCATGTGGGAGTTCCGCAAGGGCAACACCTTCGGCGCCCTCGCCTTCAGCTCGTTCGGCTCCTTCTGGCTGTCCTTCGCCGCCTACGTCCACTTCATCGCGCCGAAGCTCCCCCCGGAGCACGCCTACAAGGCGACCGGCCTCTTCCTGCTGGCCTGGGGCATCTTCACCGCCTACATGACGGTGGCCGCCACCCGGATAAACGCCGTGGTGCTGTCCGTCTTCGTGGCCCTGACCGCGACCTTCGGGCTGCTGTGCGCCGGTGCGCTGGCCCGCGAGGACTCCATCACCCACGTGGGCGGCTGGGTCGGACTGCTCACCGCGGTCCTCGCCTGGTACGGCTCCTTCGCCGGAGTCACCAACGCCACGTGGAAGCGTGAGGCGCTGCCGACGTGGCCGCTGGCCCGCTGAGTCGTACCGTCGTCAGTCGTACGCCCACCACCGATCGCGAAGGACCGCCATGAGCAATGAGAGCCTGGCTAATCTGCTGAAGGAGGAGCGGCGGTTCGCTCCCCCGGCTGATCTGGCCGCTTCCGCGAACGTGACCGCGGCGGCGTA
>NZ_JBFAXL010000088.1:0-26664 GCF_040680795.1 Streptomyces sp. NPDC051976 | reverse complement strand
TTTCAACCCCCCTTCCCCCCCCCCCCCCCCGCCCGTCGGGCCCCCGGGGGCGCCCCCGGGGGGCCCCCCGGCGGGGGGGGGCCCGGCGGGGGGGGGCCCGCGGGAAGTGCGGTCAGTCCTTCAGCAGGGTGAAGTTGCTCGTGGTGGTCGTTCCCTTCGTGATCTTCACGGTGGCCACGGTCGGCTGGTAGCCGTCCTTGGCGACGATGACCTGCAGCGGGTTGTTGCGGACGTCGAGCCACAGCGCGTAGCTGCCGTCCGCGCCCGTCTTGAGGGTGTAGTGCGTCGCCCAGGTGTTGATCTGGACGGTCGCTCCCGCCAGCGGGGCGCCGCCGGAGGCGGTCACCTTGCCGGTGATCTTGCCCCAGGTCGCCGGGGGCTTGACGGTCAGCGAGACGCCCACGGGGGCCGACGCGTACGGGGTGTCGGTGGCCAGGCTCAGCGCGGCGGTGAAGGTCCCGGGCTGGGTGATCTCGGGTACCGACGCGTCCAGGGTGACGGTGACCGTGGTGCTGGCGCCCGGCGCCAGGGTGACCGAGGTGGCGCTCTCGGTCAGCCAGGTGACGTCGGTGACGTCCGGCTGGTCGTAGCCCGGCAGCAGTTCCGCGCTCTTGGCCGGGGAGGTCCCGGCCAGGCCGCCGACCGAGTAGAAGCCCGCGGCGCCGCTGCCCCGGTAGAGGGAGTTGTTGGCGTTGGGCAGCGCGGTCCAGGTGTTGTCGGCCGGGTTGTACGCCCAGGTCTGGTTGGTCAGCGCGGCGCCCGCGTTGATGGCACCGCCCTTGACCAGCAGCAGGCCGTTGGCGGAGGTGTACGACGCGCCCCAGGCGTCGGTGGGCTGGTCCGCGATCGGCGACCAGGTGCCGGCCGCCGGGTCGAGGACATAGGCGTGCTTGATGCTGCCCGCGTCGGTGGTGCCGCCGGAGCAGTACAGCTTGCCCGCGACCGCGCCGCAGGACTCCCAGGCCACCGGCTCGGGGTAGGCGGGGGCTGAGGCCCAGCTGTCGCTCGCCGGGTCGTAGACGGTGACGTCGGTGGTGCCGCAGGCGGAGGCGGTGCAGCCGCCGACCCCGTACAGCTTGCCGTTGAGCACCGCGCTGCCCGCACCGGCGTACGGCTTGGGCGAACTCGCCCCGGTGCTCCAGGTGTTGGCGGCGAAGTCGTAGATCTCCAGCTTGGCGTCCGGGTCGCCACTGGCACCCCAGCCGCCCGCCGCGTAGAACTTGTCGCCGATGACGCCGTGGACCGGGGCCTCACGGGTGTCGGCGGCGGAGGCGAGCTTGGTCCAGGCGCCGCTGTCCGCGCTGTACGCGTACAGGTTGCTGGTGTCGGCCGCCCCGGTGTAGCCGAAGGCGGAGTAGACGGTGCCGTTGTGGACGACCGCCGCGTTGTCACCGGTGGTCGCGGGCAGGTCGGGGATGGTCTGCCAGGCGGTGCCCGCGGCGCCCTGTACGTCCGACGCCGAGTGCGAAGTGGCCTTCCCCGCGGTCGACTTGGCGCCCGCCTTCGCGCCGTGGGCGGCGAGGGAGAGCGGCGAGTAGCTGCCCTTGACGAGGTTGAGCGGGGCGCCGCCGGACGTGGCGATCACGGCTCCGCCCGGGGTCTCGCCCAGGGTGACGGTGGCGGGCGCGGTGCCGGTGTTCTTGACCGTCACCGCCTGGGTCGCGCTCTTGCCCCAGGCCACCGTCTTGCTGATGGAGGCCGGGGTGACCTTGATACGGCCCGCCTTGAGGGAGAAGTCATGGCTGACCGTGGTGTCGGGCGCGAGCGACACCTGCGCGGTGGCACCCGTGTAGTGCGACGCGGCCGCCGCGACCGGGTGCTTGCCGGTCAGGTGCGAGAACACCCAGTAGAAGCCGTCGCCCAGGTTCGGGTCGTCGGGTGTGGCGGTGGTGGTGGCGTGCTCGGCGGGCGCGTCCGTGCTGGTGACGGTGGCCCCGTTGACCCCCGCCGCGGTGTTGGTGTCCGTCACGTTGCCGACGAGCAGTCCGCCGGGCACCGGGTCGTAACTGCGCTGCCCGACGAAAACGTTGTCGAGCTGCCACCAGTACGCCCAGCTGCCGGTGTAGTGGAAGCGCAGGCGTACGTCGCTCTTGCCCGCGTAGGCGGTCAGCGGCAGGTCCACATGGGCGGGTCCGGCGACCGAGGTGGTGGTCTTGTGCCAGAGGTTGGTCCAGGTGGTGCCGCCGTCGGCCGAGATGTCCACGTCGGCGGTGGAGTTGGAGAACTCCTTGTAGTCCGTGTCGAAGCCGAGGGTCGGCGAGGTGGCGGCGCTGAGGTCGTAGGACGGGGACAGCAGGGAGCTGTCCTGGCTCAGGCCCTGGCCGATGTGGTCGCTGTCGATGATGGCGAAGCCGCCGCTGCCGCCGGTCCTGTTGCCGCGCGATCCGGCGTCGGTGAAGCCCCAACCGCCGCTGGTGCCGGTGGCGTTGCTGACGCTCCACCCCGCGGGGGGCCCGGTGGTGGAGGTGAATCCCTCGGTGTTGCCCGTCAGATGGACGGCGTAGCCCGGGGCCTGGGCGGCGACGGCGTCGACCGGCACGGAGATGTTGGCCGTCTGGTCGGCGGTGCCGACCGTCACGCTCTTGTCCGTTTTGACGTAACCGGGGTAGTTGGCGGTCACGTGCAGGGTGTAGCTGCTGCCCTCGGGCAGGGTGAGCGTGTAGGCGCCGGTGGCGGGGTCGGTGAAGACCGGGCCGCCGGGGACGCCGTCGGCGGTGATCTTCGCGTAGAGCGGCCAGCCGTGGCCCGAGCCGTCGGTGACGCGGCCGGTGACGGTGTGCGTGGGCACCGCGTCGAGGGCGAAGGACGTGGTGACGGTGGCGCCGTCGGCCAGTGTCACGCCCGTGGCGGTCGACGACTTGTAGCCGTACGCGGCGGCCGTCAGGTCGTAACTGCCCGGCGGGATGTCCAGCTTGTAGGCGCCGGTGGCGTCGGTGGTGGCGCTGTAGTCGCCCGCGGTCACCTTCGCGCCCGCGAGGGCGGTGCCGGTGGCGTGGTCGGTGACGGTGCCGGTCAGCACGCCGTGCGGGCCGCTGCGGAAGGCGGCGAGGCCGTGCGGCGTACCCAGGCCGGTCGGCCCGTCGTAGCCGGGGCCCGCGGTGCACAGCGCCGCCGGGGTGCAGGTGCCGTTGTTGCCCGTCGTCACGTCGTTGAACGCACCGGCCTGGGCGTACGGGTACGCGTTCGGGTACGTGCCGGGCGCCGGGGTGCCGGCCGCCGCGTAGACGCCCGCGATCAGCGGCGAGGAGGCGCTGGTGCCGCCGTAGACCGCCCAGCCGCCGCCACCGTAGGTCTGGTAGACCGACACGCCGGTCACCGGGTCGGCGACCGCGGAGACGTCGGCGACGGCCCGCTTGTCGCAGAAGCCGTTGGTCTGGAAGGCGGGCTTGGGCTCGAAGGCCGAGCAGCCGGAGCCGGGTCCGCCGAAGCTGTTGTTCCACACCGACTCGGTCCAGCCGCGGCTGGTGCCGGTGTCCCTGGCCAGCGCGGTGCCGCCGACGGAGGTCACGAACTGCGAGGCCGCCGGGTAGCTGACGCCGTAGCCGTCGTCACCGGAGGACGCGACGACCGCGACGCCCGGGTGGTTGTAGTACGGGTCCATGCTGGTGGTCTCGGACGGGTCCTCGCCGCTGCCGGGCGCGGAGGTGTACGCCGTGCCGTAGGAGTTGGAGACGTACTTCGCGCCGAGCGCGACCGCCTCGTCCACCGCGGCGCCCAGGTCCTGGAAGTTGGCCGAGTCGGCCTCGACCAGCAGGATGTGGGCGTTGGGCGCGGCGGCGGAGACCATGTCGACGTCGAGCGAGATCTCGCCCGCCCAGTTCGGGTCGGGGGTCGGGTAGTCGGTGCCGCCGCGCTGGCTGACCTTGCTGAAGCAGCCGTTGGCGGTCGTGCAGGCGGGCAGGCCGTACTGCTGGCGGTAGACCGCGAGGTCGGCCTCGGCGTTGGGGTCGTCGTAGGCGTCGACGATGGCGACGGTCTGGCCCGCGCCGCCGTCGGCGGGCAGCGCGTAGGCGCTCTGCAGGTCGGTGGCGCCGAAGCCGTCCGGGGTGGTGGCGAGCGGTTGGACGCCCTTGTGCGCGGACACGTCGGTGCGGCGCAGCGCGAAGCAGCGGAACTGGCCGGGCTTGGCGTCGCCGCACTGCCGCACCACGTCGTGGCGGGCCGTGGGCGCGGCGGACGCCGTTGCCGCGGTGGGGAGTTGGAGGCCGAGTACGGCGAGCGTGGCCGATGCCAGGGTGGCGACCGCGGTGGCGGCGCGCCGTCCTGGTTTCCGTCTGGGAAGGGGTATGCGCAAGGCGGACTCCGTGTTGCCGGTGGGACCGGGCCGGGACGAGGTCATGGCCGGTTGCGGGCCGATCGGACCGCTGGCGTATACCTGTGCCTCACCCGCCTCACAGGAACCCGAGAGGGTTGTCGGATACCTGACACTCTTCACACCGCTACCCGGCGTCAGGTTCACGCCATCCGGACGGTACAACCCCCTGTGCCTCGAAATCGTCGTCCAGCCAGTGGTGCCGGGCCGCGTACCAGACGAGCTGCACCCGGTTGTCGACGCCCGCGTCGCGCTGCATCGCCGCGATGTGCCGCTGCACGGTCCGTACGGCCACGCCGAGGGCGCGCGCCATCGCGGTGTCGGTGCTGCCGCTGACCAGCATCGCCAGAACCCGTAACTGCAGGGCGTTGTGCGGGTGTTCGGCGTCCCGGCCGCCGAGCGGCACACTGCTCGCCCACACCGACTCGAAGAGGGTGACCAGCGCGTCGAGCAGACCGCTGGGGCGGATCACCAGCATCACCGGGTCGGGTGGCCGCGCGTCGGCGGCCAGCGGCAGCAGCGCCAGCGAGCGGTCCACGAGGCACAGCCGCACCGGCAGCCGGTCGGTGACGCGGGTGTACGTGCCCCCGCCGTCCCAGCCGATGCCGGACGCCTCGAGTCCGGCGCGCTCGAACACCAGCCGGCGGCGTACCCGCGGACCCAGTACGGCGCCGCAGGCGAACGGATCGCCGTCCTCCTCCGCCAGGTCGCCCGGCGCCCTGACGAAGGCGGCCAGATCGGTGGTGGCCGCGTCATGGACCTGCCCGATCCACTGCCGGATCGCCGTGTGCCCCTCGACGACCTGCACGATCTCCTCGGCGCGGTAGCCCTCGTGGACCCGCTGGTACTCCACCCCCAGCCGGTCGAGCAGCTCCCTGCCCAGCCGTAACTGCTCCTGGGCGCGCGCGACCAGCGGCAGCAGCCCGGACTGCGGCGGGGCCGGATACCAGCGCCCGTCACCTCCGAGCCGCACCAGGTGGCGCGCGGCCAGCTCACCGCAAGCGGACTCGGCCCGCTCGGTCGGTACCCCCATCTGCCGGGCCAGTTCCCCCGCCGCCACTCCCCTCGTGGCCACCAGCAACGGATAGGCCCGGTCCGCGTCGGCACTCAACCCCAGAGCCTCAAACGGACGTTCGGTCATGATCGTGAACTGTAGCCGCGATACGGGATTCGGACCGGCGATTCGCACGGAGGGCCCGTCCCGGCCCACCACGAGCGGGCCGGACGGGAGCGATTTGCCCCCGTCCGGCCCAGCATGACGTACCGTCAGAGATCAGCCGCGCTCTGCCGCGAGCGCCTCCATCTCCCGGTCCACCGCCGCCTGGTGGAGTTCGGCGTCCTCGCGTGCCCGCTTCGGGCTCCAGCGGCCCGCCATCACGAAGACGAACGGCAGGAAGAGCACCTGCCCGCCGACGCAGATCCACCACCAGTCACGCCACTGCCCAGGACCGTCGGCCGCGGCCTTCTGCACCTTGGGCCCGTACTCCTGCAGCACCTTGATCTGCGGCTGCGCCTTCTGCACCACGGCCAGGTCCGCAGGACCGACCTCCTGCACCGCCCGGGCGGCCACGTCCGGCGGCGTGGTGGCCGGGGTGTACTTCGCCAGCTCGGCGAAGATCGCCGGGTGCGCCTTGACGATGGCCAACGCGGGCGCGGCCTGCGACTGCGCGGTGGTCACCTCGGCGCCGTGCTCCACCAGCGGGGTGACCGCGGTGACCAGCACCGGGATGAAGGCGGCCGAGACGGCGACCACGATCCGTATCGTCCAGCCCCAGACCGCGAGACCGGCCGCCGTGGCCGCAGGGTTGTGCTTCTCCACGGTCTCGGTGAAGCTCGCCATCCACGGCGCGTAGGCGACCCCGCTGAAGACGCCGATCCCGATGAACAGCCAGGCGAAGGTGTAGTAGTCGGTGGTCGGATGGGTGGCGCGCAGCGCGAACAGCGCGGTCACCACGATCGAGCCGACCGCGCCGACGATCATGAAGGGCTTGCGCACCTTGAGCCGGTCGGACAGCAGGCCGACCGCGACCAGGGCGATGGCGTTGGCGCCCCAGTACCAGTTGGCCAGCGCGTTGGCGCGCTGCTCGGTGTAGCCGAAGGTGGTCGCGAAGTAGACCACGAAGTTGCCGACGGCCGCGAAGTACAGCAGCAGGTAGAGCGAGATGGCCAGCGCCGATCCCAGCACGTCCAGCCGCAGCATCTGCCGCCACTCGCCGCGCCGCGCCGCTTCCGGGTCGATGCCCTTGGCACGCGCCTCGACCAGCGCCCGGTCCCGCAGCGTCACCATGATCTGGTCGCGCAGCGCCGGGGACAGCTCGCGCAGCGCGAAGATCGCGACGGCGAAGACCAGGAACCCGGCGATGCCCGAGTAGCGCAGCTCGGTCTGCCAGCTCTCGTGCGCGACGGTGTGGCTGGTGACCGTGGTGACGACCAGGCTGCCGACCACCGGTCCCATCGTCCAGTACCCCATGGCCGTGGCCCGGCCGAGCTGCGGTGAGAAGTCGCGGATCAGCGCGGGGGTGGCGACCAGGACGATGCCCTCGATAAAGCTGACCAGCGCGAAGAGCACCAGATAGGCGCTCTTGCTCCCGGCGTTCGGCAGTCCGAAGAAGACCAGCAGCGAGGCGACCAGCAGCCCGTAGACCACCATGTTCGCCCGGCCCCAGCGGTCCGCGAGCCCGGCCAGCAGTGAGGAGAAGGCACCGACAGCGTTTCCGACCACCGAGACCCAGACGAAGTAGCGGTAGGTCATGTCGAAGTGCGTGATGATCGACGTGGCGACCGCGTACTGGATGTAGAGCATGTAGTACAGCACGACCGTGGTGAGCACCACGATGGCCAGATAGGCCATGCGCCGGCCGGTGGCCGGGTAGGCGCCCAGGTCACGGCGGTAGAGCCGGGTGAGCGCGGTACGCACGCCCACGCCCGGCACGTCGGGTCCGGGTCTGCTGGCGTCGAACTGCGTCGGAGTGGCGGACATACGGCTCCTCCTGGAGGTCCTGGAAACCGGGGAGTGACGTCGGGACGGCAGGACAGTGGGGTGCCTCGGTGCGGCGGCGGCGCGGTGCGGCCCGGCTCCGAAGGTGTGGCCAGAGGGTAGTACCGACTGGTCGGTATGCCTAGGGTCCGCGCGCGGTCGAATTCCGTCACCCGACACGGCCGCCGGCGGGCCCCCGAAGGGACCCGCCGGCGAGGTCGGGGTCGAGCGCTGTGACTGCTGCGTCAGGAGGTGGCGCAGGTCAGCGTGGGTGCGCTGTTACCACCGCTGAGGGTGCCCTGGAGACCGAACGTCGTCGACGCGGCGGGAGCGAGAGCGCCGTTGTACGACAGGTTCTTCGCCGTCACCGACGTACCGCTCTGGTGGATGTCCGCGTTCCAGCCACTCGTCTCCTGCTGCCCGCTGGGCCAGGTCCAGGTGACCGTCCACCCGGTGGTGGCGGCCGTACCGGTGTTGGCGACGGTCACGGTGGCGGTGAAGCCGTTGCCCCACTGGTTGTCGGTGTGCAGGGTGGCCGTGCACCCGGCGTTCCCGGTCCCTCCGGTGGTGCCGCCGCCGGTCGTACCGCCCGTGGTCGTTCCGCCCGTCGTCGTACCACCGGTGGTCGTACCGCCCGTCGTCCCCCCGGTCGTGCCGCCGCCGGAGTCGCCGAAACCGGGTGCCTTGATACTGGCCAGGTAGCCGTCCTTGACGGTGTCCACGGTCTGCCAGTCGTCCTTCAGGATGCCCCCGGTGTCACCGGAGTCCGGATTCCACGACCAGAAGGTCCAGTTGAAGCTGTCGCCGCCGTTCCCCGAGGTCGGCAGCAGGTAACTGACCAGTGCCTTCAGCCATGTCTGATCGACCGTCGACTGCAGGGTGGTGCCGAACTCGCCGACCCACACCGGGGCGAGATTCTGCTTGAAGATGTAGCCCCAGTACTTGTCCCAGATCCCGGGCATGTTCGCGGGGAAGCTGGAGTCGCTGAACCACGGCTGCTGGGCGACCGACGTGGCGTAGTCGTGCGCCGAGTAGACCACCCGGTTGGCGACGTTGAGCTGCACGGGGTACTGCCCGACGCCCATCAGGTTGCCGCCCCACCATCCGGACGTGCCGTTGAAGGTCTGCACGCCCTCGACGAAGATCAGCAGATTCGGATTGACCCCGAGCACCGCGTTGCCCGCCCGCTCGGCCGCGAGCCGCCAGTCGATCGTGGTGTCACCGCAGCCCCAACAGGCCGGGTCGTGCGGCTCGTTGTGCAGATCGATACCGACCACCGCCGGGTTGCCCTGGTACCGCGTGGCCAGCGCCTTCAGATTCGTGATCCACGTCGACTCCGGAACCGCGGAGGTGTACCAGAGCGCCGACTGCCCGCTGGAGTCCGGGCGGTGGCGGTCCAGGATGACGCGCAGCCCGATGGAGCCCGCGTAGTTCACGATCTTGTCCATCACCTGGAGGGAGTTGAGGCCCTGCAGGTCGGCGTTCATGCCGTTCGAGTAGTTCATGCTGGTGGGCATGGTGCCCTTGAAGATGTCGTCGCTGTAGGGCAGCCGGATGGTGTTGTACCCCAGCGTCTTCATCTGGTCGATCATGCTCTTGTAGTCGCGCGACCAGAGGCCGTGCGCCACGTAGTTGGCGGTCTCGAAGCCGAACCAGTTGACACCGGCGATCCTGACCGGCTTGTTGCCCGAGTCCAGGATCTGCCGTCCGCTGGTGTGCCAGTAACCCGGGGCCGCCTGGTCGGCGGCAGTGGCGTGCGACTGCCCGGCCAGCGAGAGCAGGACGAGCAGCGCCGCCGCGACGGCCGCGGCCAGCAGCACCCGCAATCGGTGCAGCGAGGAACGCGAACTCAACGAGGTGAGAACCACGAGGGCAATTCCCTTCGGTGGGGGGACGGAATGCTTCAGTTCGTGGTGGGACTTTCCACCAGGAGTCCCGTGGGAGCGCTCCCAGTAGCTACTGCATGGAAGCGGGACCACATCAGCCACGTCAAGAGGCAGCACACGCTTCAACAAGTAAAAACCACCAATCGACGCCACCCACCCATCAGTTAGGCTTGCCTAACTGACCACGCACAAGAAACGGGGGTACGCCGATGGCGGACCGACCAGCGCGCAGGACCCCGACGCCGATCCGCGGCCGGGTCGTACGCACCGAGCGCCTCACGCCCCACATGATCCGAGTGGTCCTGGGCGGCGACGGGCTGGCCGAGCTGACCACCCGCGGGCTGGGCACCCACACCGACCACTACGTCAAGCTCCTCTTCCCCGCCGACGGGACCACCCTCCCCGAGCCGCTCGACCTCGAGGCCCTCCGCCAGGACCTCCCCCGCGACCAGTGGCCCCGCACCCGCACCTACACCGTGCGCGCCTGGGACCCCGCCGCCCTCGAACTCACCATCGACTTCGTCCACCACGGCGACGAGGGCCTGGCCGGCCCCTGGGCAGCCCGCGCCCAACCCGGCGACACCCTCTACTTCAGCGGCCCCGGTGGCGGCTACGCCCCCGACCCCGCCGCCGACTGGCACCTGATGGCCGGCGACGAGAGCGCCCTCCCCGCCATCGCCGCGGCCGTCGAGGCCCTCCGCCCCGGCGCGATCGCCAAGGTCTTCATCGAAGTCGCCGACCCCGACGAGCACCAGAAGCTCCTCACCGCCGCCGACGCCGACATCACCTGGCTCCACCGCGACGGCCGCCCCCTCGGCGACGCCCTCGTCCAAGCCGTCACCACCCTCGACTTCCCCCCGGGCGACGTCCATGTCTTCGTCCACGGCGAGGCCACCTTCGTCAAGGAACTCCGCCGCCACCTCCGCCTCGACCGCACCATCCCCCGCGACCGCATGTCGATCTCCGGCTACTGGCGCCGCGGCTCCGACGAAGACGGCTGGCAGTCCTCCAAACGCGAATGGAACGCCCAGGTGGAACGCGAACAAGAACCCACCCACCCCTGACCCCGTAGAAACCCCGAGCCCGGCAGCCGGAGGGGGCCGGGGGCTCCGGCCCCCGGCCCCCGACCCACCACCCCCGGTCAGACGGACTTCTGATACGACCTGAACGTCCGCGTGGACAACCACACCGCGGCCAGCGCCAGCACCAGCAACCCGCCACCCCGACTGAGCACGTCCCCCCAGTCCGGATCGGACGCCATCGCCGACCGCCCCGCGACCAACGCCCAGTTCACCGGATTGAAGTCCGCGACGTGCCGCATCCACGACGGCATCAACGCACTCGCCATGAACGCCGAGGACAAGAACGTCAGCGGCAGCAGCAGAAACGTATTGATGCCGATGATGCTCTCCCGCTGCCGCACCAGCATCCCCAGCGCGTTGGAGAACGCCCCGAACACCGTACCGAGCAGGATCGACGCGGCGATCAACACGAACAGCCCACCGACACCGCCGGGATAATCCGCCCCGCCCAACTTCCCGAGCAGGACAATGATCACCGACTGCACGGCCGTACTGAACCCCTGCTGCACCACATTGGCGTTCATGAGAGCCGCCCGGCTGACCGGCGTCGTGAGGAAGCGGTTGAGCGTGCCCCGCTCGATCTCCTCCAGAGTGCCCATCCCCGCCCACATGTTGGAGGACACCGCACTCATCACGACCACCCCGGGCACGAGGTAGTCGAGATACGATCCGCCGCCGAATCCCGGCAGTTCGACGACCTTGCGGAAGAGCGAGCCGAACAGGAAGAGCCAGATCACCGGTTGCACGAGCGTGATGACCACGAAGACCGGCTGCCGGAAGATCGCCATGAGCTGACGCTGCGTCATGTACCAGGTCTGCTGCACAGTCGTACTCATCGCGCACCTCCGGTGGCGTCAGCGGTGACGGGGGCCAGACGCGGGCCGGAAGCACCGTCGGCCTCGGCCTCGGAGAACCGCCGCCCCGCGTACCGCAGGTAGACGTCGTCGAGCGACGGCCGCGCCACGGTGACGGAGGCGACCGAAGCCCCCTGCTGCTCCAGCACGGTGAGCACGTGCGGCACCGCGGCGGGCCCGTCGTCGGCGCGCGCACTGAGCCTGCGCCCGACGACCGTCACCTCCCGCACCCCGGCGAACTCACCGAGCGCGGTGGCCAGCAGGCCCGCGTCAACGGCGTCCGGCGCCTCGCGCAGCTCCACATGGACGGCGTCACCGCGTAGTTCGCCCTTCAGCTCGTCCGGCGTGCCCTCCGCGACCACCCGGCCGCGGTCGACGATCGCGATCCGCTCGGCGAGCCGGTCCGCCTCCTCCAGGTAGTGCGTGGTGAGCAGGATCGTCAGGCCCTCGTCACCGGCGAGCCGGGAGATCTCCTCCCACATCGCGCTGCGCGCTTCCGGGTCGAGCCCGGTGGTCGGCTCGTCGAGGAAGAGCACCTCCGGCCGGTGCATGAGGCCGAGGGCGACATCGAGGCGGCGCTGCATGCCGCCGGAGTACGTCTTGACCATCCGGCCCGCCGCCTCGGTGAGGTCGAAACGGTCGAGGAGCTCGTCGGCGCGCTTGCCGAGAGCCGCGCCGCGTACGCCGTAGAGCCGCCCCTGGAGTATCAGGTTCTCCCGCCCGGTGGCGACCGGATCGGCACCGGACTTCTGGGCGACGACGCCGATGGCGCGGCGGACCCGGTCGGGGTGGCGCAGCGCGTCGTGCCCGGCGACGGACGCGCTGCCGGAGTCGGGGCGGGCCAGCGTGGTGAGGATCTTGACGGTGGTGGACTTGCCGGCGCCGTTCGGGCCGAGCAGCCCGAAGACGGTGCCCGCGGACACGGTGATACCCATGCCGTCGAGGGCTCTGACGCCCCCTGGGTAGGTCTTGATCAGGTCGTGCGCCGCGACAGCGGGCGCGTGCGTGGTCATGATGACGGGTCCTCCGCAGATGGGTGTGCCGCGCCGGGCGGCGGGCGCGTACCGGCATGAGCGGGTGCGCGCGGGCCGCCGGGCGGGGCGGGTTCGGCGGTCCTGGGCCGCGCCCGGGGCCCCCGGACCTGCCGGGGTGCCGCCTGGACGTGCCGCTGGACCGATCCGCGGAAGAGAGCCGGGCTAAAGTGGGTGTGCCGCACCTCGATCGCCTGGCCCCGCTGCCCGCGGGGGGTGCCGCCCGGACCGCAAGGCTCCAGGTGGCGTCCGTTCGATGGTTCGCACTCCGGTGTCCGCTGTTGCCGCAGCGGGCGCCGGAGTAACTCAGCGCTCCTTCAGATGCTCCTCCTCCGCCCCGCCACGATCCGACGCGCCGTCAGGTGAAGCCGCCCGGCCACGTGACGGCGCACCGCCAGGTGCGGGCGCGCCGCCCCGCGAGGACTCCTCCCCCGAGGACTCGTCCCGGAAGCGCTCCTCCAGCTCGGCCCACCTCTCGGGTACGTCGCCGGTCTCCTGGTAGGACCGCCACTCGGTGGTGCCGCTCAGGGTGCCGTCGGCGATCCGCGCGAGCAGGCCGCGCACCCAGGCCGCCTCCGCCAGGAGCATGTGGTGCTGGAACTCGGTCTCCACCAGGAAGATCCGCGGCAGGTCGCCGTCCAGCTTGTCGATCACTCCCTTGACCCCGGCGGCCTGCACCTCGAGGACGTCCGCCCGGTCGGTGAGCAGCTCGATCGCCTCGTCCGGGTGGAGCGCCAGGATCAACGAGAGCGCCGCCTCGAAGGCCGGATACTCCCTGACCGGCACGGCCACCATGTCGGCCAGCCAGTCGTGCGCCTCGACCCGTCCCTCGGCGGTGAGCCCGTACAGCGTCCGCTCCGGCCGGTTGCCCTGCCGCTGGACGCCGGCGACCTCGACGAAGCCGTGCTTCTCCAGGTTCTGGACGACGGTGTAGAGCGAGCCGTAATTGATCTTGATGCTGTGTTCCTTGCCCCGCTGCCGGAGCAGCCGGGCGATCTCGTACGGATGCATCGGCCGCTCGCCCAGAAGGACCATGACCGCCAGGGCCAGCGGATTGGAGAGCTTGCGCCGCTTGGCCACCCGGTCCACCCCTTCCCTCGCTCGTCGCCGTATATCCGTGGCCGAGCATATCGCGTGTCTCACACCGGAACAAGCGCGATACATCGCGAGTTTCCCAGCAGTCGGGGCACACGTCCAGGGGCCGGACCACCGGAGAACGCAAACGGGCCGGGCGCCCCCGCAGGGACACCCGGCCCGACTCGGCCCGGCTCAGCTCAGCTCAGTTCCAAACGCCTTACCCCACCGACGAGTACGCCACCACACCCCGCAGCAGCCCGTCGACGGCCTTGCGGGAGTTGCGGCGGACCGGGCTGTTCTCCGGCGCCGCGTTGCCGATCTGGCCGAGTACGTCGATGAGTTGCTTGCACCAGCGGACGAAGTCGCCCGCGGGCATGTCCGCGTCGCTGAGGACCGCGTCCAGGCCGTGGCCGGAGGCCCAGCGGTAGGCGGGCCAGGCGAAGCCGAGATCGGGCTCGCGCTGGCCGACCCCCTCGGTCTGGTTGATCCGGTGGTCCTCCTCCAGCGCGTCGAGCCGCCCCCAGATCCTGACCATGTCGCCGAGCGCGGCCTTCGCGTTGCCGGTGGGCAGCTTGGGCGCGACCGCGTCGTCGGACTGCCGCGCCTCGAAGACCAACGCCGAGGCGCAGGCGGCGAGTTCTGCCGGGTTGAGGCCGTCCCACACCCCCTCCCGCAGGCATTCGCTGGCGAGCAGGTCGAGTTCGCCGTACAGCCGGGCCAACCGGCGGCCCTCCGGGGTGACCTGATCGCCCTTCAGATAGTCCAGCTCGGTGAGCAGTGCGCAGATCCGGTCGAAGGTACGGGCGATGGTGTTGGTACGGCCCTCGATCCGCCGTTCCAGCTGCTGGGTGTCGCGGCGCAGCCGGTGGTAGCGCTCGGCCCAACGGGCGTGGTCCTCGCGGTCGTCGCAGCCGTGACAGGGGTGCGCGCGGATCGCGGCGCGCAGCTCGGCGATCTCGGTGTCGTCGGCCGCGGCGGACCGCTGCTTGCGGTGCCGCTCGGGCGCCGCCCAGCCCGCCGTACCGGCCTTGGAGCGCATCGCGGACGCCAGATCGCGGCGGGACTGCGGGCTGCGCGGGTTGAAGGACTTCGGGATCCGCATCCGGTCGAGGGCCTCGACCGGGACGGGGAAGTCTATCTGCGCCAGCCGCTTGACCTGCCGCTCGGCGGTGAGCACCAGCGGGCGCGGCCCGTCGTGGTACTCCTCGTGGCGGTGGTGGTGGTTGGTGGAGCGGCCCGCCGGGACGCCGGGTTCGAGGACCAGCGCGAGACCGGCGTACTTGCCCGCGGGCACATGGATGATGTCGCCGGGCTTGAGCTTCTCCAGCGCGTCCGAGGCCGCGGCACGGCGCTGCATCGCGCCCTGCCGGGACAGTTCCGCCTCGCGCTCCTTGAGGTCGCGGCGCAGCCGCATGTACCCGTCGAAATCGCCGAGATGGCAGGTCATCGACTCCTTGTAGCCGTCGAGCCCCGCTTCGTTGCGCTGCACCTGCTTGGAGATGCCGACCACCGAGCGGTCGGCCTGGAACTGCGCGAAGGACGTCTCCAGCAGTTCGCGCGAGCGGTGCCGCCCGAACTGCCCGACGAGGTTGACCGCCATGTTGTACGACGGCTTGAAGGACGACCGCAGCGGATACGTACGGGTGCCCGCGAGTCCGGCGACCGCCGCCGGGTCGAAGCCGCGCTGCCAGAGCACGACCGCGTGGCCCTCGACGTCGATGCCGCGGCGTCCGGCCCGGCCGGTGAGCTGGGTGTACTCGCCGGGAGTGATGTCGGCGTGCGTCTCGCCGTTCCACTTGACCAGCTTCTCCAGCACCACGGAACGGGCGGGCATGTTGATGCCCAGGGCGAGCGTCTCGGTGGCGAAGACCGCCTTGACCAGGCCCTTGAGGAACAGTTCCTCGACGACCTCCTTGAAGGTCGGCAGCATGCCCGCGTGGTGGGCGGCGATACCGCGCTCCAGCCCCTCCAGCCACTCGTAGTAGCCGAGGACGTGCAGGTCCTCGTGGGGGATGCTGGCGGTGCGCTGCTCGACGATGGAGCGGACCGTGGCGCGCGCCTCGTCGTTGTTCAGCCGCAGGCCGGCGTAGAGGCACTGCTGGACGGCGGCCTCGCAGGCGGCCCGGCTGAAGATGAAGGTGATCGCGGGCAGCAGGTGCTCGGAGTCCAGCCGGTCGATGACCTCGGCGCGGCTGGGCGTCCAGACGCGGCTGCGCGCCCGGCGCTCCCGCTCCCGGTCGGCCTCCCGGCCGCGCCTGCCCCGCGGGCTGAAACCGCGCTGGTTCTCCATCCTCGCGAGCCGTTCGAGGTCGGTGTTGACCTCGCGGCGGCCCTTGGCGCCGGGGGTGGCGCCCGCCTTCTCCTCGAAGAGGTCGTACATCCGCCGTCCGGCCAGCACGTGCTGCCACAGCGGCACCGGGCGGTGCTCGGAGACGATGACCTTGGTGTCGCCACGTACCGTGTCGAGCCAGTCACCGAACTCCTCGGCGTTGGAGACGGTCGCGGACAGCGAGACCAGGGTGACCGACTGGGGCAGGTGGATGATCACCTCCTCCCAGACGGCGCCGCGGAAGCGGTCGGAGAGGTAGTGCACCTCGTCCATGACCACATAGCCGAGGCCGTCGAGGGCCGGGGAGCCCGCATACAGCATGTTGCGCAGCACCTCGGTGGTCATGACGATCACCGGCGCGTCGCCGTTGACGCTGTTGTCACCGGTGAGCAGGCCGACCCGCTCGGCGCCGTAGCGCTTGGCGAGGTCGCTGTACTTCTGGTTGGACAGCGCCTTGATGGGCGTGGTGTAGAAGCACTTGCGGCCCTCTGCGAGGGCGAGGTGGACGGCGAACTCGCCGACGACGGTCTTGCCGGAGCCGGTCGGCGCGGCGACCAGGACGCCGCTCCCGGCCTCCAGGGCCGTACAGGCGTCGATCTGGAACGGATCGAGTCCGAACTCGTACAGCTCACGGAACTGGGCGAGTGCGGTGGCGTTTTCGGCCGCCCGGCGACGGCTGGCGGCGAAGCGCTCGGCGGGGGACATCTCTTCGGTCATCTTGCTTCGAGCCTACCCGCCGCCACTGACACAGCGCGTGATCTTTTCCCGCCCGGACCCTGCCCGGACCGCGCCCCGACCACGCCCGACTCCGGCCCGGCCACCGCCCGTCCGCCGTGCGACCGGCTCAGACCAGCAGCCGTACCGCCCTCGGCACCGTCTCCGCGACCAGGGGCAGCGGGCCGATCCGCTCGCCGTCGGCGTACCCGGTCACGTCGTCGGCGGCCAGCCGCACCCGGGCCGCGCGGTGCACGGTGACCACGGGGTGGCCGGAATGGGTGCCGCGGTAGACCCGGGGGAAGACCCGCAGCAGGGTGCTGCGGCTGCACGGCCCGACCACGCACACGTCGAAGAGCCCGTCGTCCATGCTTGCGTCCGCGCAGATCCGCATCCCGCCGCCGTAGGACGCGCCGTTGCCGACCGCGATCAGCGTCGCGTCGATCTCCTGCTCCGGTGCGTCGTCGAAGGTCACGCGGTACGGGATCGGCCGCAGCGCGGCCAGCTCCAGCAGCATCGCCAGGTCGTAGCGGAAGCGGCCGGTGGGCCAGCGCAGCCGGTTGCCGCGGTCGTTGACCCGCGAGTCGAACCCGGAGGCCAGGACGGTGCCGAACCAGCGGTCGCCGGTCCTGCCCAGGTCCAGCTCCCGGTAGCGGTCCTCCTTGAGCGCCGCGGCGATCGCCCGGCCCGCCGCCGCGGCGTCGCGTATCGGCAGCCCGTTGACCCGGGCGAAGTCGTTCCCGGTGCCGACCGCGACCACCCCGAGCGGGGTGCCGGTCCCGGCGACGGCCTGGAGAGCCAGCGAGACCATCCCGTCGCCGCCGACCGCGACCAGCGCGCCGGTGCCCTCCGCGACGGCGTCGCCGACGCGGGCCAGCGCGTCGGACGCGTCCACGCCGACGACGGTGCGCACCGTGTATCCGGCGTCGCGCAGGGCGCCGGCCGCCGGGTGCGCGGCCCGGGCGCCCCGGCCGCGTCCGGCGACGGGATTGACGAAGAGGGTGATCTCGCTGGTCACGCGCGGATCAGGTGGCGTCGTCGTAGCCGTCGTCGAGCCGCTCGCCGGTGCGGTCCTCGTAGGGCTCGGCGGAGATCTGGTCCGGCACGTGGTCCAGGGTGGACGCCTGGTCCGGGTCGAGCGAGAAGTCCGGGTCGGACTCGCGGCGGCGCTTGCGGCGGTTGTCGTTGAAGAAGCAGACGCCCATCGCCAGGAAGTACAGCAGGACGATCGGCGCGGCCAGCAGGCACATGGTGAGCGGGTCGCCGGTGGGGGTGGCCACGGCGGCGAAGACGGTGATCCCTATGACCATGCCGCGCCACCAGCCGAGCATCCGGCGGCCGCTGACGACCCCGGTGAAGTTCAGCAGCACCAGGACGAGCGGCAGCTCGAAGGCGAGGCCGAAGACGACCACCATGCGGACCACCAGGTCCAGGAAGTCGTCGAGCGCCAGCAGGTTGGTGGTGTCGTTCGGCACGAAGCCGATCATGATCCGCGCGGTCTGCGGCAGGATCTCGTAGGCCAGCCAGCCGCCGGCCAGGAAGAGCGGGACACCGGCGCCGACGAAGCCGAGGGTGTAGCGCTTCTCGTTGCGGTGCAGGCCGGGGGCGAGGAAGCCCCAGAGCTGGTAGAGCCAGACCGGCGAGGCGCCGACGATGCCCGCCATCAGCGAGACCTTCAGGGCGATGGAGAAGCCGCCCATCAGACCGCTGACGGTCATCTGGGCGCAGGCCGCGTTGCCCTTGCCGTGGGTCGCGCCGTCGACACAGCGGACGTTGTCAGGGATCCGCTGCTGCAGGACATGGATGATGTCCTTGTAGAAGAACGCCGCCACCACGGTGACGACGAGGATGGCCAGCACAGCCTTGGCCAGCCGGTTGCGCAGCTCACGCAGGTGGTCCGCCAGGGGCATCCGCCCCTCGGGGTCCCTCTCCTGCTTGCGGGCAGTCTTGAGCACCCACGTCCTCGTCTCGTGCGGCAGCCGTCACCCGTGTGACGGCTTCGTCCTTCGTCGGCGGGGTCAGGCCTTGGTGGAGCGGTCCGGCTCACCGACCGGGCGGGCGCTGGCGGTGTCGCCGGGCGCTGCCTGGATGGTACGGGGAGCGGCGTCCTGGGGAGCCGCGGAGGACTCCGCGGTGCCGCCGCCGTCGTTCTTCATCGCCTTGGCCTCGCTCTTGAGGATGCGGGCCGACTTGCCGAGCGAACGGGCCATGTCTGGCAGCTTCTTCGCACCGAACAGCAGGAAGACGACGAGAAGGATCAGGGCGATCTCCGGGAACCTGAGGTTACCGAGCATGGGATTTCCACCTTCTCACCGGGGGCGGCGTGGGCTGTGATCGTAGCGTGCACCGGTGAACCCCGGGCAATGCTCCGGTATCCACCTGCTGCGACCCGCGCCGCGCTCCGATCGGGGCCGCCTGGCCAGGGTACCCTCCCCCGGCGGCGGGGCGGCAGGCTCAGCCCCGCGAGATCTGCCCGGCCCGTTCGGCGACCGGGCGCGCGGACCGCTGCAGCCGCTCGCCCGCCTCGGCGAACGCGTCGGTGCTGGCCGCGACCTGCCGGGCCAGTTCCTCGACCGCGAGGAAGACGCGGACGGCGAGCGCCCCGAGCACCAGGAGCCCGGCGGTCGCGAGGCCGACGCAGAGATAGAGCCACCACATGGTGCGCGAGCCTACCGGTTCCGGATGGCCGCCCGCGGCGCCCGCGCGGCCGGCCGGCTCAGGGCGCGTGCAGCCGCATGGTGCGGACGCCGCCGACGGTGAGCAGTTCGACGATCCGCTCACCGGCCGGTTTGCGGACGGCGGTCTCGCACTCGGGGCAGGTGAAGGAGTAGAAGGTGGTGCGCGCGGTGCCGCCGATGGCGAGCCGCAGGGCGCCCGCGTCCAGCTCGAAGCTGGCCCGGCAGTGCGGGCAGCCCGCGCGGAACAGCACCGGGGTGGCCGGGGGCGGCGCCTGGGAGGCGCAGCCGGGACCGCTGGACGTCATCGTGGGCCCACCTCACTCCCCGTACGCGGCGAGCGCCAGGACGGCCGCGTCCCTGGCGTCCCCGGCGAGTCCCGCGGGCGACACGATCCTGCCGTCCCTGCCCAGCCGCAGCGCCAGCCGCCGCAGCGAGCCGGGGTCGGGCGTGCGCAGGGTGATCCGCAGACCGCCGTCGGGCAGTTCCTCCGCGCTGTCGTGCGGGTAGTACTCGGCGACCCAGCGGCCGCCGGGGCCGACCTCGATCACCACCTCGGGGTCGTCCCCCGCGGGCTGCACCAGGCCCTGCGAGAGGTCGCGGGGCTCCAGCCGCGGCGGGTCGGACGCCTCGTCGAGCAGCCGGATCTCGGCGACCCGGTCCAGCCGGAAGGTGCGCCGGTCCTCGGAGAGCCGGCACCAGCCCTCGAAGTAGGTGTGGCCGACCGCGAACAGCCGGATCGGGTCGACCTCGCGCTCGGTCAGCGCGTCCCGGGTGGGCGAGTAGTAGCGGATCCACAGCAGCCGCCGCTCGGTGATCGCCCGGTCGACGGTGGCGAAGACGCTGCCCTCGGACTCGAAGGTCACCGACATCTGGGCGCTGGACCCGGCCGCCTCGCCCGCGGCGGCCTCCAGCTTGGCCCCGGCGCGCAGCAGCGCCTGGCGGTCGCTGTCCCGCAGCCCCGGCAGGTTGGCCACCGCGCGGGCGGCCACCAGCAGCGCGGTGGCCTCGTCGGCGGCCAGCCGCAGCGGCTGCGCCACGTCGTCGGCGGTGCCGGGGTTGTGCCACCAGATCCGCTCGCCGTCGGTGTCGATGTCGAGCAGGTCGCCGCCGCGGAAGCTGGTGCCGCACAGCGGCAGCACGTTGAGGTCGCCGATCAGCTCGGCCTCGGTGACCCCGAACGCCCGGGCCACCTCGCTGACCCGCGCCCCGGGCCGCTCGCGCAGATACGTCACCAGCGACAGCATCCTGCGCGTCTGGTCGATCGCGTTGCTCATCGGTCGCTCCCCCTGTCCATGCGTGTCATCCCTTGGCGACGGCGCGCAGCCGGTCCAGCACCTCGGCGCGCAGTTCCTCGGGCGCGAGGACGACCACGTCGGGGCCGAACTCGACCAGCCAGGCGTCGAGTCCGTGGCCGTACGGGATCTCCAGCTCGTCCCAGTCGGCGTCCACCGGGGTGGTGGTGACGGCGCGGGAGCGCAGCGGGTAGCCGCTGTCGCGGCGCAGCCTGATCCGGGCGGTGGTGGTGGCGCCCTCGCCGGCCCAGCGGGCGACGGCCTCGCGGACGTCGACATGGGCGGGCACGGGGACGGTGAACGCGCCGCGGGCGCGGACCTTGCCGGTGATCCGGGACAGCCGGAAGACCCGTACGGCGCCGCGGTCGCGGTCGTGCCCCGCCACGTACCAGTGGCCGCGCCAGCACTCCAGCGCCCAGGGTTCGACCTGCCGGGGCTCGGGCCGTACCGCGTTTGCCTTGCGGTAGTCGAAGGTGACGGCCCGCCGCTCGCGGGTGGCGACCATCAGCGCCTCGAACGCCGGTTCCGGCGTGGGGATACGCGGCTCCAGCGCGCTGTTGGCGTCCTCGTACGGCACACCGGCCGCGCGCAGCTTCTGCAGGGCGCCGCTGGCCGCCTCGGCGAGCCTGGCCTGCTGCCACACCTTCGCGGCCAGGCCCAGGGCCGCGGCCTCCTCCGGGTCGAGCGCGATGTCCGGCAGCCGGTTGCGGTCGCTGCGGGCGAGGTAGCCGAACTCGCCGTCGAGATTCTCCACGGTGTCGATGACGAGGCCGAGTTCCCGCAGGTCGTCCTTGTCCCGCTCGAACATCCGGTTGAAGGAGTCGTCGGAGGTGACCTCGTGGTACGCCTCTATGGAGGTGCGGAGTTCACGTTTGCTCACCGGGCGCCGGGTGTTCATCAGGCACAGCGCAAGGTTCATCAACCGCTCGGCCTTGGCGATCGCCATCCCGCACCCTTCGTCTTCAGCTCTCGCGCTGACCGTACCGCTCCCGGCTCCCACGGCAAAAGCCGAGGGCCCCCGCCGGGAGGCGGGGGCCCTCGTGCGGTGTGGATCAGACCGCGACGAGGTCGCAGACGAAGATCAGCGTCTCGCCGGGCTTGATCGCGCCGCCGGCACCGCGGTCGCCGTACGCCAGGTCCGCGGGGATGATCAGCTGGCGGCGGCCGCCGACCTTCATGCCCTGCACGCCCTGGTCCCAGCCGGCGATGACCTGGCCGACGCCCAGCTTGAACTGCAGCGGGGTGCCGCGGTTCCAGCTCGCGTCGAACTCCTCGCCGGAGGAGAACGCCACGCCGACGTAGTGCACGGAGACGGTGTCCCCGGCCTTGGCGACCGGGCCGTCGCCCTCCCAGATGTCCTTGATCTGCAGGTCCTTCGGCGGCTCGCCGCCCGGGAAGTCGATCTCGGGCTTGTCGATGCTCACGTCGATACTCCTTGTGCTGTTGCTTGCAACCCGGACAGTCTTACAGAACGGCGAGGATGTCCAAGGTGAAGACCAGCGTGGAGTTGGCGGGGATGCCCTGCTGCGCCTGCGCTCCGTACGCCACGTCCGGCGGCGTCACCAGCATCACGCGGCTGCCGACCTTCTTGCCCGCCAGGCCCTGCTGCCAGCCCTTGATGAGCTGCGCCAGCGGGAAGGCGGCGAGCTGCTTGCGGGAGTAGGTGGAGTCGAACTCCTTGCCGGTGGTCCACAGCACGCCCTTGTACTGCAGCAGCAGGGTGTCGCTGGCCTTCACCGGGACGCCGTCGCCCTCGATGATGTACTCGGACACCAGCTTGGTGGGCGCCTTGCCCTTGGGCACGGTGATCGACGGCGCCTTGCCGTCGGTGTTGGTGCCGACCTTCGGCAGGGCCGCGTCGCTCTGCGCGGGGGTCTTGCCCTTGGCGGAGCTGCTGGCGTTGTAGATGTTCAGCACGTCGACGACGAAGACCAGGGTGTCGGTGCCCTTGATGCCCGCCTGCGGGTTGCCCGCGGAGCCGTAGCCCAGGGCCGGCGGGATGGCCAGCATCACCCGGCTGTTGACCTTCTGGCCGATCAGGCCCTGGTCCCAGCCCGGGATGACCTTCCCCTCGCCGAGGATGTTGGTGTACGGGCCGCGGCCGAACGACGTGTCGAAGACCTTGGCGCTCTCCCAGGTCTGGCCGAGGTAGTTGACCTGGACGTAGTCGCCCTTGGCGATGGCCGGGCCGTCGCCCTTGATGACGGCCTTGACGGCGAGGTCGCTGGACGGCTTGCCGGTGCCCTTGGCCACGGTCGGCTTCTGGCCGAACGCGGTGCCCGCGGTGATGGCGGGCACCGGGCCGTCGACGATCTTCGCCGAGGGCGTGGCGGACGCGGAGGGGGTGGCCGACGCGGTGTCGGAGGGCGAGGACGAGGCCGCGTCGCTCTTCTTGTCGCTCTTGCTGCCGCATCCTGCGGCGGTGAGAGCGAGCGCGGGCACGGCGAGCAGGACGGAGCGTCGGCGCACGGAGTTCCTCGGTTCGGGTCGTGGACGGTCGGTTGCTGTATACCGCCCCACACCCTACGGCGTGCCACAGGCCCCGTACGAGTTCTCCACGGGGCCTGTGAGCCGACTGTGACGGCTGCGAAAGGTCACATTCCGGCGATGAGCTTCTCCACCCGGTCGTCGACGGACCGGAAGGGGTCCTTGCACAGCACGGTGCGCTGTGCCTGGTCGTTGAGCTTGAGGTGCACCCAGTCGACGGTGAAGTCGCGGCGCTGCTCCTGCGCGCGGCGGATGAAGTCGCCGCGCAGCCGGGCCCTGGTCGTCTGCGGCGGCACGGACTTGGCCTCGAAGATCTTCAGGTCGCTGCAGATCCGCTTGGCCTGGCCCTTGCGCTCCAGCAGGTAGTAGAGCCCCCGGCGGCGGTGGATGTCGTGGTAGGCGAGGTCTATCTGGGCGACCCGGGGGTGGGACATCGTGATGTTGTCCCGGTTCCGGTAGCGCTCGATGAGCTGGTACTTCATCACCCAGTCGATCTCGGTGCCGATCCTGGAGAGGTCTCCGCTGCCGATCGACTCCAGGGTGCGGCCCCACAGCTCCAGCACCTGCTCGATGACGCCGCTGCGGATGCCGCGGCGCTCGCAGAACTCCACCGCCTTCGAGTAGTACTCCTGCTGGATGTCCAGGGCGGACGCCTCGCGGCCGGAGGCGAGCCTGACCTTGCGGCGGCCGGTGATGTCATGGCTGACCTCGCGGATCGCCCGGATCGGGTTCTCCAGGGTGAGGTCGCGCATGACGGTGCCGGCCTCGATCATCCGCAGCACCAGATCGGTGGCGCCGACCTTGAGCAGCATCGTGGTCTCGGACATGTTGGAGTCGCCGACGATGACGTGCAGGCGCCGGTAGCGCTCGGCGTCGGCGTGCGGCTCGTCCCGGGTGTTGATGATGGGCCGGGACCGGGTGGTCGCCGAGCTGACACCCTCCCAGATGTGCTCGGCGCGCTGGCTCACGCAGAAGACGGCGCCGCGAGGGGTCTGCAGCACCTTTCCCGCGCCGCACAGCATCTGCCGGGTGACGAGGAACGGAATGAGGATGTCGGCGAGCCGGGAGAATTCCCCGTGCCGTGCCACCAGGTAATTCTCGTGGCATCCGTAGGAGTTGCCGGCCGAGTCGGTGTTGTTCTTGAAGAGGTAGACGTCTCCCGCGATCCCCTCTTCGTGGAGCCTGCGTTCGGCGTCCACCAGAAGGCCCTCGAGGATGCGTTCCCCTGCCTTGTCGTGCGTGACGAGTTCGGTGACGTTGTCGCACTCCGGAGTGGCGTACTCCGGGTGCGAGCCCACGTCGAGGTAGAGGCGGGCACCGTTGCGGAGGAAAACGTTGCTGCTACGGCCCCATGACACGACACGGCGGAAGAGGTACCGCGCCACCTCGTCAGGGGACAGACGCCGCTGTCCCCTGAACGTGCATGTGACGCCGTACTCGTTCTCCAGCCCGAAAATGCGGCGGTCCATGTCTGAACATTACGCCTGATGCGTGGAGCTGAAACGGGGTTCGGCCGCCCCGTTTCGATCTTTTTCCGACCCGCTTCCGAGGTTTGGGACCGTCAGGATTCGGCCGGTGCACAGCAGGACGAGCATGGCGACCGTGCCGCCCACCGCGGCGACGGCGAATCCGGCGGCGCTTCCGCCGTGTTGTGCGGCCAGCCCCGCGGCGGCCGTGCCCAGTGCCGCGCCGACACCGACGAAGGTGACCACCCAGGAGAACGCCTCCGTCACGGTGCCCGGCGGGGCGTGTCGGTCCACCACCAGGAATCCGCAGGCCAGGGCGGGCGCGAGGAAGAGACCGGAGAGCGCGGCGAGCGGCAGCATCCAGGGCAGGGCGGGGACCAGCAGCAGCGGCGGGTAGCAGACCGCCAGGCCCAGTGAGAGCACCCGCAGCCGGCGCTCGGGCAGGCCGGGCCAGGTGCGGGCGCCGTAGGTGAGGCCGCCGACGAGCGCGCCCGCGCCGTTGGCGGCCAGGACGTACGCGGCCACCGACCCGCCGCCGTGCGCGTCACCGTAGGCGACGGCAGCCAGCGCCACGGCGCCCAGCGCGATGCCGACGAAGAAGAAGGAGGCCAGCAGGGCGACCAGGCCCGCGGAGCGCAGCGCGCCCAGCCAGTGCGCCTCACGGTCCTGTGCGCGCCACTGGCGGGACGGGCGGGAGGTGACCACCACCAGTGTCCCGGCGACGCCCAGGGCGCCCGTGACGAGCACCGCGGCGGCCTGGGAGACGAACGCGACGACCAGGGTGACCAGCAGCGGGCCGACGGCGAACATCACCTCCTGGGCGGCGGCGTCCAGCGCGTACGCCTTCTGCACCCGGTCCTCACGGCGCAGCACGTCGGGCCAGAGCGCCCGCAGGCCGCCCTCCAGCGGCGGGGTGGCGACCCCGGCCAGCAGGACCGCGGCGACGGCCAGCGGCAGCGGGTCCGGCCCGGTGGCGGCGAGCAGCGCGAAGCCCGCGGCGGACAGCAGCGCGGCGGCCGTCATCACCCGGGGCTGCCCGCGCCGGTCCACGGCGCGCCCGAGCAGCGGCTGGCCGACGGCGACGGCGGCGCCGTAGAGCGCGGAGAGGGTGCCCGCGAGTCCGTAGCCCGCGCCCTGGGAACGCAGGAAGAGCACGATGGCCAGCGCGGCCATGGCGTTGGGCAGCCGCCCCAGCAGGGTGCCGCCGAGCAGCCGGGCGGCGTGCCGCGTGCGCAGCAGGTCCCCGTAACCGGTCGCCATGGCGGCCCATCCTCTCGCGGACTGGAGTGTTACGTATAACTACTATGGTTATACGTACCATGTTCGCAGCTCGCGGGTCCACCCGCAGGGACGAAGCGAAGGGGCGCGGAAGGTTGACGACCGGGAGTGCACGGCCCACCTCGCGGGATGTGGCACGGGTCGCCGGGGTGTCGCAGGCGACCGTGTCACTGGTGCTCGGCGACAAGTGGCGGGGCAGGGTCTCCGAGCGGACCGCTGGCGCGGTGCGCGAGGCCGCGGTCACGCTCGGTTACCGGCCCAACCTCGCCGCGCGGAGCCTGCGGCTGGGCAGCACCAGGACGGCGCTGCTGGTGGTGCCCGCGCTCACCCACGAGTACTTCGCCCGGGTCTACGCGGGCGCCGCGCGGGTCGCCGCCGCGCACGACTTCGGGGTCGTCCTCTACCCGTCCCCCGAGGGCACCGGGATCGCCCGGGACCCCTTCGGCTCGGCGCGCGCCGCCATCGACGGCATGATCGCCTCCTCGATGGCCGCCGACGCGCTCGCGAACATCGGCGACGGCGGACTGCCGCTGGTCATGCTGGACAGCGACCCGGACGCGCCGGGTGGCGCCGCCACCGTCAACCTGGCCGTCGCCGACGGCATCCGGCAGGTGACGCGGCATCTGCTGGGGCTGGGGCACCGGCGGTTCGCCCATCTCGCCGCCGACGTCGACACCTGGACCTTCCGGGTCCGCGCGGAAGCCGTCGAGGCGGAGTTGCGCTCCGCGGGGGCTCTGCTGCGTACCGAGCGCTCCGCGCTCGACACCGGTGCGGCCCGCCGCGCGGCGGAGCGGGTCCTCACCGGGCCCGGGCCCCGGCCCACCGCGCTGCTCTGTGACGGCGACATCCTCGCCGCCGGTGCGTGCAAGGCCGCGCGCGGCCTCGGGATCGACGTCCCCGGGGACCTGTCCGTCACCGGGTTCGACGATCTCTCCCTGGCCACCGCGCTCGATCCCGAGCTCACCACCGTGCGGTTGCCCGCCGAAGAAGTCGGAGCCCGCGGGATGACGGCCCTGCTCGCCGTCCTCGAAGGGCGGCCTCCCGGCCTCACCGAGCTCCCCGTCGAGCTCATCCCCCGCGCCTCCTCCGGCCCGGCCCCCCGCTGATCCCCCGCCTGCCGCGCCGTCGTGGCTTGTCGCGCAGTTCCCCGCGCCCCTGACGGGGCACGAACCTCCGCGGAGGAGGAAGAGCGCCCCGTAGG
>NZ_JBFAXL010000087.1:0-27503 GCF_040680795.1 Streptomyces sp. NPDC051976 | reverse complement strand
TGTTCCTAGCCACCCTCCCCATCCTCATCTTCTACCTCGCCTTCCAACGCCACTTCGTCAAAGGCCTCACCGGAGGCGCCACCAAAGGATGAGCCACCACGCCGCATCAACTGCGCCACAGCGCCCGTTCCTTTCCGCCCACCCCAACCAGACGTAGGTGAGCACCCCTTGAACCCTGTGATCGACGCCGCGCCCGGCGCCTTCATCTCGGGCGATCTGACCACTCCGATAGACCGTCCCTTGACCCTGGCGATACTCGGCGCCGGTGCCCGCGGATCCGCCTACGCCGATCTCGCCGCCAAGCGGCCCAAAACAGCCCGTGTGGTGGCCGTCGCCGAACCACGCGAACACGTCCGAGACGCCTTCGCCACCCAGCACAACATCGGCCCCTCCTACCGGTTCACAGACTGGCGTGACCTGCTCGATCGACCGCGGCTGGCCGATGTGGCGGTGATCGCGATCCTGGACGCGGACCATCTCGCCGCGGCCGTCGCACTCTCCGACATGGGTTACCAGCTCCTCCTGGAAAAGCCCATGGCGACCACCGAAGACGACTGCGAGGCGATCGCCGCGGCGGCCCGGCGCAACGGCACCGCCCTGGCCTTGGCGCACGTCATGCGCTACACGCCCTACACCGTAAAACTCAAACAGCTGCTGACCGGAGGCGCGATCGGCGACATCGTCTCCCTGCAGCATCTGGAACCGATCGGCTACTACCACTTCGCCCATTCCTTCGTCCGCGGGAACTGGCGACGCGAAGACGAGTCCTCGTCCTTGTTGCTGGCCAAGTCCTGCCACGATATCGACTGGATCATCGACATCATCGGCCAGCAGGTGAAACGCGTCAGCTCCTTCGGTTCTCTCACACATTTCCGGCCCGAAGCGGCACCGGCGGGTGCCACCGACCGTTGCGTGACCTGCCCACTTCAGAACACATGCTCGTATTCGGCGACCACGCTGTACCGCGACGGACTGCGCAACGGCGGCACCAAGAGATACTTCACGAAGATCATCACCGCGGGCGAGCTGACCGAGGAAGCGGTGACCGCTGCCCTGACCGACGGCCCTTACGGGCGCTGCGTCTACCACAGTGACAATGACGTCCCCGACCACCAGGTCGTGAACCTGGAATTCGGCGGCGGCGCCACAGCCTCGTTCACCCTGACCGCGTTCACTCCCCTGGAGAACCGTCACACCAAGATCTTCGGCACCCGAGGACAGGTCACCGGCGACGGCCAGCACATCGAGCTCTACGACTTCCACACCGAGACCCGCACCATCTACGACACATCACTTGACGGCTCGTCAGCGGCAGAAGGACACGCGGGGGGTGACGAAGCCCTTCTCAACGCCTACCTCGACGCTCTGCAGGGCGGTCGCCCCGAACTCGTCGTCTCCGGCACCGAAACCAGCCTCTCCAGCCACCGCGTGGTCTTCGCCGCCGAACGAGCCCGCCGCAGCGGAACGGTTGTCGATCTCACTAGCCTCTCGGACTAGGAGAATCGCGCCAGCCGAATGCGGCGCTCAGCGCGAGCTGGGCGCCTCCAAGAAGATTGACCACCCCGGCCCCCTCAGGCCGGGGGGCGTCCGGCCTGCCCCGTGGCCATCCAGGGGCTCTCGTGATCCGCATTTCGGTCCTGCTTACCAGCCAACACGGCTTCGCCGGAAGAGACTCACCTCTGACGAGTCTGATGGAGGTTAGCCTCAAACTTTCTTGACGGGCCGCCGACGGAGTCGGCGGCCCGTTTTGTTGTCGGTGGCTGTTACTGGGCAGGCCGAGAGCCCGAGTGTCATCTCGGGTGGACGCCGGGTTCCACTGCTCCGGACTGGAACGCTCTCTCGTAGGACCAGGAGAACCGCTGATCAGCCCGGGTCTCGCCTGAGTACAAGCCGTTCGAGAGCGGTCGTGATGTAAGGGGTCCAAGGCCAGTGGTGGGCGAGGCGGAGGATCCGGCGCCCACCGGTGGTGGAGTTGTCCGGCAGCGGACAACAGACGAAGCCGTCCCCTGCGGAAATGGTTGCGCGGTAGGTGCGTCGGCATGCGTATAGCCCGCAAAGGCATCGAGTCGACCGAGCGGCTGGGCCGCTGCCAGTGAGTCATCGAACGGACCATGTCCTTGCTGCCCGGATACCGGCGACTGAGCCCCCGCTACGAACGCCATCCCCGGAACTACCTGGCTTACTCGGCCTGGCCGCCGCCCTCTGCTGCCACGAACACTACGTCCGCCTCACCACATAGGACATGGTCCTGCTCTTGCCCTGGGTGGTAGGGAGGATACGGCGGATCAGTCTGGGACCTTCGCCCTGGCGGGGCCGTGGATGGTGGTGCGGTGCCTGCGGCGCAGACGGAGTCCGGTCAGCCCGATGGCATTCATGACCCGGGCCGACGCGTTTGTGGTTGACCGCCTCACCCCCATCGCGGAGCTCGGCCGTGATCCCCCGGGACACCATAGGTGCCGTCCGAGGCTCGGTGGACGGAGCATCCGGGCGGCCAGCCTTGCGTCGGCCACTTGTGGGCTGCCCGCAGTGACGCCGTCCGGCGCGAGTAGTAGAAAGGTCAATCGGTTCAGGTCCAGGACACGGCACAACCGCTTCACGCGGTATCGGCGCTGGAGATCCGCGATGAACCGACAGCGGTTCGCATGTTCGTCTCCGCGGCGAAACATAGGGCGGCCCTGCGCAGGATCCTCACGTTCCTTCTTCAGCTCGCGTTCTCCCGCCGCAGGGGGGGTGACCTGCGCCTCCAACTCGGACGGCGCCACCGGAGCCGACGCCGGGGCGGCGGCCGGACGGCGGCCCCGCGGACGGCGGGAGCCGGCCGCCCGGATCCAGTTCCGCAGCGTCTCCCCATTGATCCCCAGTCCGCGGCGACCTGCTTGATCGTCGCGTCCGGCTGCGACTGGTGCACAGCGACGGCTTCCGCCTTGAACTCGGCGGAGTAGTGCTTCATGACCACGACACGCCCATCCCTCAGATCCTCAAGATCCACTATCTCGAGTGTCCAAGACGAGGGGCGAGGGCCCACGTGCCGACGCCGGGGTGTCAACTTGCGGACCTGGTACTGATCCAGGCTGACCCGCTGTCTTCCGTCTTCGTTGTCCTCTTCGATCTCCAGCGCACGCCGGCTTGGACGATCACGTCAGCGACCGGATGATCGAGGCCGCACGGTGATCTGGAGGACGTTGCCTACGACCGGACGAGGAGCGCCGAGCCGTGTGGCCGTCGCGGATGCCGTCGGGGTGTCCCGCCGCTCCAGCTGCCTATCGTCGAGCCGCAGCAGGGCCAGTTACGAGCACAAGGCCGGTGTCGCCCAGGCCATCAGCAGAATCTCCATGGTCGGCACCAACCTTGCGTCGTTCAGCCCGCAGTGCGCCCTGCGCAGCGCTGCGGTGTGCGGTTTAGCCCTTGGCGAGGGCGTCGAGGGTGACCCAGCCGTTGCTGGTGGTGGTGATGGTGAGCGTGTGGGTGCCGGGGGACAGTTCCGGGCTGGTGTAGACGGGGACGTTGACGCTGCGGCTGGAGGCATAGAGGTTGACCGAAATCGGGGGTCCATTGTCGATGGACACGTTGGCCGCGCCCTGATCGGAGCCCGTGATGCCGTACCAGGTGATGCCGGTGCCGGTGAAGGTGTAGGTGGCCGTCGAGCCGGTGGCGTTGGCGTTGTGGCAGGAGCCCGAGTAGCAGCCACCCGGGTTGTAGCTGCTGAACGAACCGGTGTAGGCAATGGCTGGGTCGGGGTCGTCGACGGTGT
This sequence comes from Streptomyces sp. NPDC051976, assembly GCF_040680795.1. NCBI lineage: Bacteria > Bacillati > Actinomycetota > Actinomycetes > Kitasatosporales > Streptomycetaceae > Streptomyces > Streptomyces sp. NPDC051976. The sequence goes on along the minus strand of NZ_JBFAXL010000087.1, from coordinate 23,752 downwards.
TCTGTGCGACAGCGAGGGCGTCGAGGGTGACCCAGCCGCTGTTGGTGGTGGTGATGGTGAGCGTGTGGGTGCCGGAGGACAGTTCCGGGCTGGTGTAGACGGGGACGTTGACGCTGCGGCTGGAGGCATAGAGGTTGACCGAAATCGGGGGTCCATTGTCGATGGACACGTTGGCCGTGCCCTGATCGGAGCCCGTGATGCCGTACCAGGTGATGCCGGTGCCGGTGAAGGTGTAGGTGGCCGTCGAGCCGGTGGCGTTGGCGTTGTGGCAGGAGCCCGAGTAGCAGCCGCCGGGGTTGGAGCTGCTGAACGAACCGGTGTAGGCAATGGCGGGGTTGGAGTCGTCGACGACGCCTTGTCTGGCGACGAAGGAGTCGAAGGTGACCCAGTTGGTGCTGGTCGCGGTGACCTTGAGCGTGTGGGTCGCATTGCTCAGGCCCTTGCTGGTGTAGACAGGAGTGTTCGTTGATCTGGAGGAGGCATAGAGGTTGACGGTGGTCGGGGGTCCGTTGTCGACGGAGACGGTGGCGGTTCCTTGGTCGGTGCCGGTGATGCCGTACCAGGTGATGCCGGTGCCGGTGAAGGTGACGGTGGCGGTGTTGCCAGCGGTCTGGGAGTTGTGACAGGTGCCCTTGTAGCAGCCGCCGGGGTTGCTGGTGTTCCACGGGCCGGTGTAGGCGACCGCTGGGTCTGAGTCGTCGATGTAGGTCGGGCCACCTGGAGCCAGGCCGACAGTCTGGGCGACAACGGCCATTTGTGCCATGGCGGCGTCGGAGATGTGGCCGTTGGTGCGGTCGTAGCCGACGTCCCATGTGACGTCACCCCCGACGGCGGTGACGTCTTGGGTGTAGTCACCCAGCTGCTGAGCGCTGTACAGCGTGGGCGCGTTCACGGGCGCGCCCCAGTCTTGCTGGGAGCGGGCGAGGTAATTGACCTGCATCTGCACACCGCCGTTGGTGACGAAACGGGAGGACGGCATCTGCGGCCAGCTGTAGGTCTCGCCGGAGGTGTAGTCCGACTGCGTGCTGTACGTGGCGTTCAGAGCACCGCCAGGCGGCGGGGCGAACGTCATCACGGCGTTGGGGTTGCCGGTGCGCAGGGCCGCTGCCATGTTGTCGTAGTACGGCTGCAGGTTGCTGAAGTAGGCGCCGTCGACCCAGTAGCCGTCCACGGCCGTGCCCCACTGCTGCGACCAGGTGCGGATGATGTTCAGCCAGTTCTGCTGGTACGTCGGGTTGGGGGTGAAGTTGTCAGCCGCGGTACCACCGAGCTTGGTCATGACGTAGTTGTTGTGGTGGATCTCGTCGGCGGTGATGTAGACCATGAACTTCAGGCCGGCGGCGTGCAGAGCGGTGCCGAGGTCCTTGATGAGGTCCCGGTGGGACAGCAGGGAGGCCGGGTAGTGGTCGCTGGGGTTGCTCGAGGGCGGCACCAGCGCGTCGAAGGTGGCGTTCGGGGAGTCGTAGTACCCGGTGTTCTGTCCCACGGGAATCTGCAGCCAGCCGGCGTGGACCGACTTCAGCTGCTGCACGACACCTTGGACGTCGTAGTTGTTCACGCGGGTGTTCCACACATCCGGGCTCGGCATGGTGGACCAGTCGTCGGTGTAGACGCTGCCCGGGTCACCGGGCGGGGCGCCTTCGGCCAGGTAGTGCGTCATGACGCCGAACTTGCCCTGGCTCATCCAGTCGGTGGCGGAGCCGCCGACAGCGCCAGCCGGGGAGGTGAGGCTGGTGACCAGGCCGAGCCCGAGCAGCAGCGCTGCCAAGCCTGACAGGAGTGATCTCAGCAGAGTCGGCCTTGCTGGGGTTGGTGAGAAGGGGGTCATCGGATTCCTCTTCGGGGTAGTTGAGTGCCATTTCGCCGGGACGGCTTGGGCTGGAGCGTCGCGAGGGGTCATCGCGGAGGGAACGGTGGTCCCACTGCTGTCACCGACCACACATGTGCGGAGGCGGAGAGATGCGGGCAGCGCTGCGATGGAACGGTACGCAAGGGCAGCGACGCGCCGGGGTCGCCAGCGAGGAGAGGCGGGAGCCGGGCCGGGGTCGGCCTTCACCAGCGCCGTTGGTAGGTGATCAGTCGGCGAGAGGTGCAGTCCGGTCGCACGACCCACGTCCCGGCCCGGGCATGTGACGCTCCCTTGGGTGAGGCAGAATATTTCAGTTGTTGACTGAAATATGTGGCTAGAGTGTGCGGCCGCGACGCGCCGACCGTCAAGAGGAAACGACCGATGAATCCACGGTGGCGCTGGGGACTGCTGAACGGCTACGGCTCGCGTCCGGGACTCCAGCCCGTCCACAAAGCGCCGATGAGCCAGGTCAGCGTCGCCTCTGCCGCATTCCCACGCGGCTGTAGCGCCGTAGCTCACGGCTCACCGAGGTCGCTGCCCGACCAAGTACTGGCAATCTCCCGGATCGTCAGGCCCCTTTCGGGCCGCGAGGCGAACCTGCGGCGCTGCAACAGCGACAGGTGCCGGCCCGAGGGGAGGCATGCCTTCCCGGACGGTGCATCCGGTCCGGTCCGCGTTTCACGGACCGGACCGAATGCTCATCCGCTGTCCGCCCGCCGGGCTGGGCGCGGATGCTGCGTGACGAACGGCACTTAGGCGGCACCGTCCGTGCGACTACTGCCGACCCCGGAACCTGTCAGCTCAACGTCCATCGTTGGCTCGCGGCACCGCTGCAGGTGTCGATGACGAGCGGGGTGCTGTTGGCAGTGCCGGAACTGTTGGCGTCAAGGCACTTGCCCAATGCTTGCAGTCGTCCGGACGCCGGTTCATAGCTCCAGTGCTGGGCGGCAGTTCCGTTGCAGGGGTAGATCTGCACTGGCGTGCCGTCCGCGGTGGAGGCTTGGCGCACGTCCATGCACTTGCCCATTGCCAGGACTGTGCCGTCCCCGGCGACGGTCCACTGCTGGGCCACGGTGCCATTGCAGGTGTACAACTGCAACTGGCTGCTGTCGGTGTTGTTCGCGCCGGGGATGTCGACGCATTTACCGCTGCCCGTGCCGGTGATCGGCCCCGTGGCGGGGGTCAAAGTCGCGGCATGGAGAGTGATGTTGCCGTCGCCGGCGCTGCTGTGTGAGGTGTCTACGACGTAGGTGAGCGTGAGTGTTTGGCCAGTGGACGCTGCCCTGAATGTCAGATCCGCCATGCCGTATCCGTTGCCTGATGGGGAGTCGAAGGAGCCGGTGTAGACGGCAGTGCTGCTGTCACTGAGTGAGGCGGTCAGCTTGCCCTTGGCCGACCACGCGCCCAGGTAGACGCGCAATCGCTGGGGCGTGGTCGTCGCCGGCACGGTCAGTTGGAAGCCGTAGCCGACTGAGGTGGCATACAGCCCGGTCGGTGTGGCTGTGGCCGAAGCCGTGGGTGTTCCGGCGGTCCAGGTGTAGGTGACCTGGCTGTCGGTCAGCTGCCTCGGATACGCACCAAGCGGTGCGACCTTGCTGATCGCCTGAGTGACGCCGGCTTTGTGATCGAGGCTGGACGCGTCGCTCAGTCCCCAGTGCGCCCAGTCGGTCGTGCCCTGTGCTGTGAGATCGACAGGGCCCGCCGGCTGGGTGCCGACCGACCCGGTCAGCGAACCGCCCGTGGTCGCACCGCCCTGCGGCGTGATTGTGTAGCTCTGGCCCGCAGTCGTGGCGAAGGTGTAACGGTTGCCGTTCGCGGTCGTCGACACCGTGTTACCGGTCGAGTCGGTGACCGTGATCGCGCGTCCGGGCCAGGGGCTGAGGACGGTCGCCGGACTGCCCGCGTTGTCCGCGGTCAGCGATACGTTGGACACGGTTGTGCCGTCGTAGTCGGCACTGACCAGGAAGCCGCCCTGGACCCGCAGGTTGCTGAAGTGCCCGGCCCGACCAGCCGGGTAGTCCGGGAACAGCCGGATCGTGCCGTTGACCGACTGCAACAGCATCGCGTTGACCGCATCGGTGGCGCCGGCCGATTCCAGACCACCGACGTCGGTGGTGCTGGTCTGATTGGGCTGGACCGTGGCCGCGATGCGACTCTTGAGCAGCGAGAACAGGGAGGCTGCCGGGTAGCCGACGCGAGCGGCGACACCGAAGCTCTTGGGGAAGTTGTTGGCCTGGCTCCAGGTGTTCATCGCGTTCAGGGTGTTGATCGCCGCCTGCAGCTGTGCCGGCGGAGAGTCGAGGTTGAGCTGGTCGAACGGATGGATCATCTCAAGATTGCAGATGGTCTGGTGGTTTTGGAGCATGGTGGCGAAGCTGGTGTCGTGGTCGCTGGTGTACACGGTCTGCCCGTTGTACGTGTCGGTGGCATAGGCAGGCAGGTTGTTGAGGATGTCCCGCCACGCCGGGACCATCGAGCTGTCGACACCCAGGATCTGGCTGTACTTCACCGCGGACTGCAGAATCTGGTTGGCCGTTGCCAGGTCCAGTGAATCGTCGTGGGTCCAGTCCCCCTCAAACGCAGCGCCCATGAGGTGGTACTTACCGTCGGATCCCTTGGACCCGAGATGGTCCTGCCAGAACTCGGCCAACTGCTTGATGTACGGATACAGCGTTCCGCTCAGGTAAGCGTTGTCGGGACTGTATTCGTACCGGTAGATCATGTCGACAGCGGCGTAGCTCGCGGCCGTCGGCTGGTTCCAGAACCCCCAGTACGTGGACGATCCCCACGGCCCGATGCCCAGCGGATACAGGTAGCCGCGGGTGGTGGCCGGAATCGTGTTCTTGAAGTTCTGTGAGATCCACTGGTTGCTGGTGGCCGGGGTCGCCGCCAGGGTGGCGATGTTCGCCGCGCCGGTGCCCTCGTAGTCGACGATCGACTGGATATAGGGGTCGGCCAGTTCCGGACGGTTGCTGGAGAACACGCCGTAATACGCGGCCTCGTGATTGTAGTTCAGGAAGTACGCGCTGTTCCACATCGGGGTGTCGACGGTGGTCCACCCGAACATGGGAGCAGCTTGAGACCCGCTCCTGGACGCGCTGCCCATGATGTACTGCGAACCGTAGTAGTACTTCTCGACCGTGGTGTCGAAGACGCGGACGTAGGACTTGAGCCAGAACGCTTTCCACCATGCCTGGTGGGCAGCCGACAGGGATGCCACGGCCGTTGTGTCCAGGCCTGCGACAGCGTGCTGGGCATCAGCAACCTGGGTGGTGTCGTTCTTGCCGCCGGCCACGGCTGACACGACGGTCACGGTCTGTCCTGGGTTGACAGTGAACTGAGCCGTCGAGGTGCCGGTCGAATTCGTGGTGACCGTCGCGGTGGAGCCCAGTACGCGGGTGGCGATCGCAGCTCGAGAGACCCACTGGCTCCCGCTTGCCTGGATGGTTGAGCGGGACGCCCAAAGCGTCGAGCCGCTGACCCCGGAAGAGGCTGGGTAGGAGGCGTTGTCGGCCTTGGTCCACGTGTCCAAGTTGAGCACCACCGGACTGTTTCCAGTGGTGGACACCTCGGTCACCAGCATGTCTCCGTTGGTGTCGGAGGTGTAGCTGCGGGTGTGGATAGGCGCCCCATTGATCGTCAGGTCTGAGCGCGCCTCGGCGTTGAGAAGATCTTCGGTCTGGTTGTACGTCGTACCGCTGTCGATCCCGGAGGCCGGCCGCCGCAGCGTGATGCCACCGAGGGCTATCGGGTGGACGTTGTCAGTACCGGGTGAATTCGTCCAAAAGTCGTTCTTGGACAGGTACAGGCTCTCGCTGTGGGTGTCACCACCGACCGAGACAGTCAAGTCACCGTTGCCCAGCAGTGGCCCGTCAGGTTCCAGCTTGGTGGTGGGACTGGTAGGCGGTGCGCTCCAGGTGGGGTTCAGGCTTGGCAGGAAGCTCTGGATCGCGGCCCAATCGGCGGTACTCCCAGTGGCGGGTGTCGCCGCAGTCGCCCCTGTGGCCGGTCGGGCCGCAGCTGGCGCAAGCAACGTCGCGCCGACGGTCACGATCGCGATGATGATCGCTCGCCATGTTCTTAGTGAGCCCTCGTCGGCTCGTCTTGGATCTTCTTGCACGCTGGATCAGCTCCTAATCCGAAGGTGGATACGGGTGGGGACACTCCTCCCCCCGTAGTGGTTCACCCGGTCCGGCCCACCCTCAGCGACCGGACCGGGAGTTCATCCCTTCGTCGCTCCGCGAGTCAGGCCCTTGACGAAGTGCTTCTGTAAGGCGAGGCAGAAAACGAGGATGGGCACAGGGGCCAGGAACACCAGGGCGAACAGCTGCCCGCAGTCGCTCTGGTGTGGGCAGTCGCGGCGGGCGGCCTGGCTCGCCAACTGGGACGCGCGCGGTGCCGACACGGTCGCGGCCACTGCCGTGCAGGCAACAGCGCCCCAGCAGACCGCGTTGCCTGGCGAGGATGCCGTCGGCAGACGTTGGACATGGACGACCGGCTGGAACGGCTCGGTAAGCAGATCCCTGCCCAGCATGGGCCCATGCTCGGAGCGGAGTTCATTGTCGCGGCAGGCGATCTCGGCGCCTTACGCGGACACCGGCCACATTGCCTCTGCAGCAGGGCTGCTACCTGCCCCGCGCGACTCCGGCCGCCGCACCGGTAACCTCCACCGACCCAAGCGCTACACCCTTCGGGGAGCTCGAAGATGCCATTGCTGAGTCCTCGCGTGCGAATCCCGTCCGCGGTCAGCTCGACGCCGTCGACCACGAGCGGAACGGCGGCGTTGAGTCCCGCGCCCCGAGTACTGGCCGGGGCTTGCCAGCAGTTGATGACAATCAAGTGGCTGTCCCGTCGGAGGTATACGAAGGGACAGTCGTGGTGCAGGATCCGCACGGGGACGCCACATCCCAGTGGGCGGGTCAGCTTGCGCAGCATGATCAGCACACGCACTTGGTGCACCAGGGACGTCTCGCCCGTCTGCGCGCTTTGCGTCGGCCGATCCGGATCGGGGTGGATCGGCCGACGCCGGCGATCCGCCGGGGCGGTCGAGAAGCCGGCGTTCGGACCGGCGTCCCATTCCATTGGGGTCCGTGAACTCTGCCGATCCTGGGTGTCGAGCCGACTGCCTCCCTTGTCCAGCGGGCCGGCGAGGTAGCGCATGCCCATCTCATCGCCGTAGGACAGGTAGTCAAAGCGCTCGATGATACCGGCCAGACCACCGATGCCGTCGTCGTCGGAGTCGGGGAAGGTGGTTGGATTGATCTGGTTGAGCACTGCCTCGGAGAGCCATGCCAGTGCGGACAGACGGCGCGACATGAGATGTCTGAACCCCTTCGCCATACGAGTCAACTGATCACAGCAGACCCCTGACCTCCGGGTCCTGTGCCACTCTTCATCGATTATTAATGAAGATCATCTTTTTATTCCCGAAACGTTAGGAAGTTTGCACTCGGTCGGACGAAGCGTCAAGTGGTTGGAGAGGAATCGATGGACGAGCGCGACCTGCGCTGGTTCGGAGCTCCCTGCGGCCGACCCACCACGACCTACCACCGCGCTGCGGATGATCTACACCAACGCCGTCAACGAGAGGCTTGTGATCAGCCCGTCGGGCTTGCGGTAGGTGGGATCGCACGCCTCGCGGAGATGTACCGGCCCCCAGCCGAGGAAGCCATCGTCGAGCTCCTGGAGTGGGAGCTGGTCGCCGAAGTCCTCCCCGACCCATACGCGCCGCGTCCGCTCGGCCGTCCAGCCAAACGCTACCCCTGCGTCGAAGTCGCTGAAGAAGTCCCGCTGGGCCCTGGAAGAACCCGCAGAACCTGACGGCCGATCAACAGGCCCCACCTGTCATAGCCAAGGCCCATCCGGCCCTGCACCGCCCTACCTCCTCAAAGGCGCGCGGGAGGCCCTCAAGCAGGGCACGGACACCGCCGAGGCCCTATGTGAAGCTTTCCCTTGATGTTGGACACCCGGGGACTGGGACGTGAGGTTCCAGAGGGAGTAGGGAGCCCTTCTCAACCTATGGTTGAGTGGCGTGATACAGGGTGAGGACTGCCTGGACGAGGCTCGTGACGCGGGTGGTGGAGCAGCGGATTTTGCGTAGGAGTCGCCAGTTCTTGAGGGTAGCCCTGGCCTGTTCGCAAGGGCACGGATCTCGGCGTGGGATCGGTTCAAGTCCTGCTGACGTGCGGAGAGGTTCTCCCACCGGCCACGGAACGGAACTCGGACCGTGCCTCGGGCACCCTGGCGGCCCTCATGGGGCATGAAGCGCTACATCGTCGGCCGTTACTCGAACTGCTCGGTTCCGTAGGGAGAACGCGAAGCCCGCTTCATGGGTCGACGACCCTACGCAACCTGGCGTCTGACGCCTCGGGGCAGACGTCGGGATCCACGTGGTGTGGCGGCGACGGTCGGGATCAGGGAAGCCGCATTGGTAGCCCGGAGCTGAAGCTCCTGACAAGAGTCGGACCTGGTGCCGTCCGGCCCCACCGCGTTACATCCGGTCGGCTGAATCGGATAGTTGTCGTTGGTGGTTTGAGCCGCTCGTGAGGATCACCTCTCGCAGATCCTGGAGCCCGGAGCTCCCGCACAGAACGGCTGATCGGATGCCGGGCTTCGAGCCCTTCCACTAGGGAGACGCGTGCCCCTGCGCGGCTCTGACCAGCAGCAACGCAAGCCAGGACGTGAACAACAGCACGAGAGCGTTCAGTGGCATCGACGGGGCCAGCGACCATCACGACGTCGCCCTCGTCAACCAGGACGGAGCACTACTGACCAAAGGCCGCATCAGCGACGACCGACCTCACGGGCCTGCAACAGCTGCTCGACCTGCTCACCGAACACGGGGAGAACGAGAAGACACCGATCCCCGTGGCCATCGAGACCTCCCACGGCCTCTTGGTGGCCTGCCTGCGCACAACGGTGCGCCCTGTCTACGCGATCAACCCGATGGCCGCCACCCGCTATCGCGAACGGGACCAACTCGACGCGATGGTCCTGGCGAACATCCTGCGCACGGACACCGCAGCCCCCCCGCCCGTTGCCGGAAGATTCCGAGCTCGTCCAGGCCATCGCCGTGTTGGCCCGCGCCCAGCAGGACGCAGTCTGGGACCGAACACAGGCCGGCAACAAGCTCCGCTCCCACCTGCGGGAGTACTTCCCAGCCCTCCTGACCGCCACCCAGCCGCTGCGGGACGGACTGCTCGCCGATCGCCCGCAGCATTTTGGCCGCAACACCGACCCCGGCCCGGGCGGCTGCTCTCACCCGAGCCCAGCTGCGATCTCTGATCAAGAAGGCCGGGCGCAAACGCGGCATCGAGGCCGAAACCGAGCGGCTCCATGCCGCTCTGGTTGTGCACCTGCTCGCCGGTGGCCACCCGGGTCGGGTGCACGGCATGCCGGATGGTCGCGTGCCCGAGGATATCGTCGGTGCCGGTCGGTACGGGGCCTTCGCCCTGATGGGTTGGGAACGCTGATACTGAATCTGCTTGATCCGGAGGAAGCGAGAAGACCGCCGATGGCGATGAAGGACTACTCGGACGAGTTCAAGGCCGATGCCGTGCCTTGTACGAGTCCACGCCCGGGGCGACGCGCCGCTGACCTGGGCATCAACAGGGCGACGCTGCGTGAGTGGATGCTGCGGGTCCGCGAACGCCGCGGCATCGCGCCCGTGGACGCCCGGCGGGGCGGACGACGCAGGCCGGGGCAGGGAATCCGACCGCGTCCGCTGATCCGGACGAGCGGATCCGGCAACTTGAGGCCCGGGTGGCAGAACTGGAGGCGAGTGAGCGGAGGCTGGCACCTGTGCGGGACACGCCATCGCTGGCGTCCGCCTGCGCAGAAGGCTCCGCACTACCGTCCCGGACCCGACCGCAACGACGGTCGCGGGCCTGTTCCAGCGGGACTTCACCGCCCCGGAACCGGGACGCAAGTACATGGGCGACATCACCTATCTGCCATTGGCCGGCGGGGAATTCCTCTACCTGGCCACCGTGCTGGACTGCTTCAGCCGCAAGGTCGTGGGCTGGTCCATCGCCGACCACATGCGCACCGACCTGGTCGCCGACGCGCTACGGATGGCCGCCGCGACCCGCGGCGGCCTGACCGGGCGATCTTCCACAGCGACCACGGGGCCCAATACGGGTCCAGGGCCTTCGCCGACCTGTGCTCAGACTTGGGCGTCACACGGTCGACGGATACGGTCGGCAGCAGCGCGGACAATGCGGCCTGCGAGAGCTTCCACGCCTCCCTCAAACGCGAGACGCTCCAGGGCGCCCGCGACTTCGGCGACCCAGCCACCTGCAGGAGGACCGTCTTCGTCTGGCTGACCCGCTACAACACCCGCCGCCGCCACTCGGCCAACGGCCACCTCAGCCCCAACGACTACGAACGACGACATCACACAGCTAAACTCAGCTCGCCGCGTGACACATGACCGCGTGTCTACCTTCACGGGCAAAAGCCCGACGGACAAGGAACGGACCTTGAACGCAGCTCACCGCCGAGGAGGTACCTTCACCTCTTCGCCACACTAATTGAAGGACGCTACTACTTCATCTGTGCGTACATGGCGTCCAGGTCGACGGAGAGCTGCGCCTTGACCCAGCAGGTGATGTCGTCCGCCAACACCTAGCTAGTGGGTGCGCGCCTCCACGCGGCCGAGCGCGGCGTGGCGACATCGCGGGCTTGGGAGCGTCGATACCGGCTGTCGTGGCTGTGTCGACGTGAGCCACATGGAGCCCCGTCACCACTATGCCGCGCGGCTGCAACTGCAGGCCAGCCGATGCCCCGGCCGCCGCAGGTGACGAGGACGACGGCGCCCCCCACCGCCCCTGAATTCTGTTGCAGGTCGGCCAGCAGCGGCGCCCGCCTCATTGCCCTCGGCCTCCAGCGCCACCGGCGCCACCAGCCGGGACGCGCACACTTCACCCATGGTGCATCCACACTGCTGCGGTGCCCGTTCCTCTGTCACAGCCCCGAGGGAACGCGCGCGTACTCCATCGGGGTTTGCGACGGATCCCCGACATCTGCGGAAGTCGCGAATCGGCCACTCATCCGTGGATGAGCCAGCCGTCGGCGGCGCGGGCGGCTTCCATGACGGCCTCCGACAGGGTGGGGTGACCGTGGATGATGCGGGCGACCTCGGTATAGCCGCCTTCGAGTAGCCTGACGTTGACCAGCTCCTGGATCAGTTCGGTGGCACGGCTGCCGACGATGTGGGCGCCGAGCAGTTCGCCGAACTTGCGGTCGCCGACGATCTTGACCAGACCGGTGCGGTCGCCGTAGATCGTGCCGGCCCCCACGGCGCCATACGGGACCCTGCCGACGACCACGTCGTGGCCAGCCTCGCGGGCCTGCTCCTCGGTCAGTCCGAACGATGCCACGTTCGGCGAGCAGAACGTCGCCCGCGGGATGTCCGCGTAGCTGATGGGGTGGGTCTCGCGGCCGGCGGCGTCCTCGACCGCGATGATGCCTTCGTCGCTGGCCTTGTGCGCCAGGGCAGGGCCGGGCACCAGGTCGCCAATGGCGTACACCTTGGGATGGGTGGTCTGCATCGCCCCGTCGACCATGATCAGCCCTCCGTCGGTCAGTTCGATCCCCGCATCGCCAAGTCCCAGCCCGTTGACATCGGGGCGGCGGCCAGCGGCGATCACGGTCCAGTCGGCCTTATGTCCTTCGTAGAAAGTGGAGGTCTTGACGTCGATGCCCTGCTTCTTGAACAGCTGCAGTGCGATCTTCGAGATATCGGGATCCTCTGTCGGCAGCACCCTCTCCAACGCTTCGTACAGAGTCACGCGCGTACCAAGGCGGGCGTAGGCTGAGGCGATCTCGGCACCCGACGCGCCGGCGCCGATGACCACCATCGACTTGGGCAGTTCGTCGAGCGCCCACGCCTCCTCGGTGCCGATGACGTTGCCTCCGTAGTCAAGGTTCGGCAGTGGTCTGCGCACCGAGCCGGTCGCCAACACCACGGCCCTGTTTGCTTTATGGACCGTCTCACCGATCTTGACGTCCGCGTCCGGAGTCAGCACCGCCTGGCCGCGAAGCACCGCGATGTCGTTCTTCTTGAACAGCCCGCTCACCCCCCCGGTCAGCGTCGAGATGATGTGCTTGCGCCGTTCGCTGATCGCGCCGAAGTCGACGTCGAGCGCGGCGCCGTTGAGCCGAATCCCGAAGTCCTGAGCGTGTCGGACCTCGCTGAGGACTTCCGCACTCCGCAGGACTGCCTTGGCTGGAATACACGCGTGGTTCAAACACCGGCCCCCAATGGCGGCTCGCTCGACCACAGCCGTGCGCATGCCCAACTGGGATGCTCGGATCGCTGCCACATATCCGCCGGGACCCGAGCCGACGACGATGCAATCAAATGACACGAGAGGGTTCTCCTAGTTCATAAGCTCTGTGAACCGCAGGGGGTCGGCGTGCTTCTCGCTCTGGCGTTCCGCCCGCCGGAGATTCACAGCAGAGTGAGCGGTCGCTCGAGTCGCGATCGAACGTCAGCGAGGAACGCTGCGGCGGTCGCACCCGAGAAGACGCGGTGGTCGGCCGACAGCGACAGGCGCATGACGTCGCGCGCAACGACTTGCTCGCCATCGAAGCTGGGGACGCGGCGAATACTGCCGACCGCGAGGATTCCGCTCTCGGGCGGATTGATCACGGCGTGAAAGCTCTCGATCCCGAGCATGCCGAGATTCGAGATGGTGAACGAGCCGCTGGTCATGTCCTCCACCGTCAGTTTGCCCCCGCGCGCTTTGGTGATCAGCTCTGCCGACTGGGCCGCGAGCTCCGTGACCCGCTGAGCATCTGCGTCGCGCACCACTGGCACGACGAGACCCTCATCGTCGAGGGCGACAGCGAACCCGATGTTGACTGAGCCGCGGAACAGGATGCCGTCTGCCGTCCATGACGCGTTGACGCGAGGGAATTTCCGCAGGGCGAGGGCGACGGCCCGCATGACGTACGCCGACACGGGCACGTCGAGCGGTGACGCCTGGGCGCGCGCGTCCTCGCGTAGCGCGCACAGGTGAGTGACGTCGGCGCTCGCATCAAGATAGTAGTGCGGGATCTCCTGCTTGGCCGCTGTCATGCGACGCGCGATCGCGGTCTGGAGTCGACCTGGGACGATCACCTCGTCCTGCGGAGACTGGGAGACCGTGGGTGGCGACTCGACCGCTCGCTCCACGTCAGCCCGCAGGATACGGCCGTTGGGTCCGCTGCCGGGGCCGAGAGACGCCAACTCCAGGCCGTTCCGCGCCGCAATCCGCTTGGCCAACGGCGACGCAGGGATGGCGGCGCCGGCTCCGGCCGCAGTCAGGCCGCCCGGCTGCGGCACGCGTTCGTGCTCTGACTCTGGCTCCCGACCAGGCCGTACGGGCGACTCGCCCTGGGTCGGGGGCACTTCGGCACCTTCCGGTCCAAGCAGCGCGATGACACCGCCCGGCGCGATCGCACCGCCTTCTTCGACGAGCACCCGCAGCAAGGTTCCCTCAACCGGCGCCTCCAGCTCGACCGTCACCTTGTCGGTTTCGATCTCGGCGATCGGGTCGCCGGCGGCGACAGCGTCTCCTTCGGCTTTCAGCCACGATGCGATGACTCCCTCGGTCATGGTGTCCGAGAGACGCGGCATCATCACCTCGTGTACGCCAGGATTCACGGTCATGATTCACCCGTCCAACGTGAGAGGTCGCTGCCGCTGAGTACGTTTCTGACCGCGGCCGTGATGTCGGTCTTGGTCGGCACGACCACCTGCTCGAGAGAGTCCGCATACGGCATCGGCAGATTGCGGGAGCACACCCGCAGCACCGGCGCGTCAAGGTGGTCGAACGCGTGCTCCATCACCTGCGAGACGAGCTCTCCCGCCCAGCCGCCACGTTCGACGGCTTCGTGACAGACCACCAAGCGCGTCGTCTTCGCTATCGACCGCAACACCGTGTCGAGGTCGAACGGGACGAGGGTGCGGGGGTCGATGACCTCGAGTTCGATTCCCTCGGCGGCGAGCTCACCGGCCGCTTCGAGCGCCCGGTGCAGCATGACGTGAGTAGCCACGACGGTGACGTGATGGCCTTCGCGCGCGACGCGTGCCTGCCCGAACGGGATCGGTCCCCCATCGTCGGGCACCAGGCCTTTGGCGAAGTACAGCATCTTGTGCTCGAGGAACACGACCGGATTGTCGTCGCGGATCGCCGTCTTGAGCAGCCCTTTGGCGTCGGCCGGCGTCGCAGGAACGACGACCTTCAACCCGGGTGTGTGGACGAGCCATGATTCGAGCGACTGGGAATGCTGTGCCGCCTTTCCGCCCGACGCGCCGACATTGGAGCGGACGACGAGCGGGACGCGTGCCTGACCGCCGAACATGTAGCGGATCTTGGCCGCCTGGTTGACGAGCGGCTCCATCGCAAGCGTCAGGAAGTCGGCGTACATCAGCTCGACGACGGGCCGCAGTCCTGTCATCGAAGCTCCGACACCGAGCCCGACGATCCCTCCCTCGGAAATCGGTGTGTCGCGGACTCGCGCAGGCCCGAATTCGTCGACGAGGCCCTTTGTGACGCCGAACACCCCGCCACCGTCGCCCCAGCGCTGGACGTCCATCCCCATGGTCATCACGGTGGGGTCGTCGCGCATTTCTTCGCGGAGTGCTTCGTTGAGGGCCGCGCTGTAGGTGAGCGTCCGCGTATCAACTGTGGAGGTCATCGGCAACCGTTTCGGGGTCGGGAGTCGGGCTGAGCTTTGCCCACTCGAGCGCTTCGCGCACTTCGTCGTCGCATCGACGCTCGATCGTGGCGAGTTCGTTCTCGTCGGCGAGCCCTTGCGTGAGCAAGCGCTCGCGCAGCAGGACGATCGGGTCGCGGTTGCGCCACAACTCAAGGTCTGCTTTGTCGCGGTAGAGCATCTGGTCGCCCGAGAAGTGGCCCTCGAAGCGAAAGCATTCGGCGACGACCAGCGAAGGGCCGCCGCCTGAACGCGCACGCTCGACAGCACGCGACACCTCGGTCCGGACGGCGACAACGTCCATGCCGTCGACTGACGTGCCCGGGAATCCGTAGGCGGCCGCGCGGCCTGCGAGGTCACCGCCGGCTGTCATCTCCTCGACTCGCGCCGACATCGCCCAGTGGTTGTTCTCGCAGACCAGGACGAGGGGCAGGTTCCAGATTCCTGCCATGTTGGAGACCTCGTGGAAGGCACCTTGGTTGATCGCACCCTCACCGAAGAAGCACAAGGCAACCCGGTCCTGCTTCAGGAGAAGCGAGGAGAGCGCGGCTCCCCCGGCGAGAGCGAAGCCACCTCCCACGATGCCGTTGGCGCCCAGCATCCCGACCGAGAAGTCGGCGATGTGCATACTGCCGCCGCGACCGCGACAGTAGCCGTCGACCCGGCCCAGAAGCTCGGCCATCATCCGCCGCACACCAGCGCCCTTCGCGATCGTGTGACCGTGGCCGCGGTGAGTGCTCGTGATGTAGTCGAGCGGCCGGAGCGCCGCGCACGCGCCCACAGCGACAGCTTCCTGTCCGATCGCCGCATGGGTCGAGCCGCGGACGATGCCCTTGGTGTACAGCTCTGGCAGACACGCGTCGAAGGCGCGGATCAGCCGCATCAGCTGGAAGTGCTCCACAAGCTCCGAGGCGTCAATCCCGGCTTCTGTCAGATCGGATCCATCGAGGGTGGCCGTAGCCGACCCCTCGTTGACAATTTTCTCAGCTGCCATGGCAAACCATTCACGGGATCGTCGTAACACGGGAGGTGATCACACTTCGGCCCTACCAGTGGGAGCCAGCGGAGCTACGGTGCGACCATTTTCAACATTGGTCATACCGATATTTAAATCTGGTCGTACCACTATGTCAAGGCGGATCAAGGCGGTTGCGATGAGTAGTGAGTGGTAGGACCAATGCTAGAGTGGCGCAGTGGTCTTCCGAGGAGAGATTGGGCGCGCATGTCTCGAGTAAGCACTGATGGCCAGGACCGGGCGGCCGATGGCGAGCGCAGCGCCGACGACCCCGTTTCGGCTGCGGTCTCCGGACTCATTCGCCAGCTCAAGCCTGGCGATCGACTGCCGGGGGAACGCGAACTTGCCGCAACCCTCAACGTCAGCCGAGCCGCGCTGCGCGATCGGTTGGGTCAGCTAGAGGGACTCGGCGTGCTGGAGCGGAGGACCGGCTCTGGCACCTACGTACGCGAACTCGAATCCGCGAACCTCACAAGCGCACTCGACCTTGCCGTGACAGCCTCGCGCCTCTCGCTCGCCGCGCTCCATTCGGTGCGCGTGGCTCTGGAGCGGCAAGCCGCACGGGAAGCTGCTCGGCTTGGCGAACCGGTTCCGATCGCGTACATGCGCAAGGCCGTTAAGACGATGGAGGAGTCGACGGCGCACGATCCCGAGATCGCTCAGGCTGACCTCGCGTTCCATCGGGCACTGTTCAACGCGGCGGGCAATCCCGCGCTGAGCTTCTTCGCCGACGCGCTCCGCGGCGTCCTCAAGGAGGACTTGGCCAAACGACGGGAGCGCATGCGGCTCCTGCCCGACGACCATCAGGTGATGGTCGACGTGCACCTGGCCATCTACGACGCCGTACAAGCCAGCGACGAGCAGGCAGCGATGCAAGCCATCGATCATCACTTCGACATCATCGACCAGAGACTGATGGCAACCGACTAATCGGGGCACGGGGTCGACCGCAGCTTTGACCGCACAATCGCCTAACGGGTCATCATCGACGCCGGCACCTGGATCGTCGTGGTGGTCACCCGAAGCTGGGACGCGACGCGTGCATGGCATAGGAGGAATCCGGCACGGAGGCCATCGTCGGCAGGGCCACTACCACCGCCGACGACAGCCTCCGGGAACCGGACCTGTGTGGCCCGCGGCGGCCATCGATCAATCGATGTGCGATCCGCCGTTGATGTCGATCTCCTCGCCGGTGATGTACGAAGAGTCATCCGAGCACAGGAACGATATGACCGTTGCGACCTCCTCCTTACGGCCGAGTCTCCCTACCGGGATGTCATTGATCAGCGCCCTTCGCCGCTCGTCGGCGACCCGCCCGGCGATCTCGGTGTCTATGAACCCGGGGGCTACGGCATTGCACGTGATGCCCTCCGGCGCCATCTCACGTGCCAGCGCCTTCGTGAATCCCAGGACCGCCGCCTTCGCCGCCGCGTAGTGAACGCCGCCGACGATGCCGCCTCCGCGCTTCGCCGCTACGGACGAGACGTTGACGATCCGGCCGGATCCTTGGCCCCGCATACTAGGCAGCGCGGCTCGCGTCACCAGGAACACGCCTTTGATATCCACATCAAAGATCCGATCCCACTCCTGCTCAGTGATGTCCCCAAAGCGGGTGGGGGCAGTGATACCGGCGTTGTTGACCAGTGCGTCGAACCGTCCGAAATGCTTCAGTGCAATGTTCACGGCACTGTCGACGTTACTCACCGACGTCACGTCGCAGACGAGCGGCAGGACATCCACATCGTTCTGACTGGCAATCAGGGTGGCGGACTCGTGCAGAGGTTCAGCCACGCAATCGATCAGAGCGAGGCTCCACCCCTTGGTTGCCAGGCTCATGGCCGTGGCAAACCCAATCCCGACTTGTGATGCGCATCCTGTCACGATCGCAACTTTCACAGTGTCTCCTCCTGAGTGCCCGTGCTACTTCTCGAGCTTTATGTATTTAGCGCAGGACGCCGTCCGCCCTGGTCGAGAGTCCGTCTGACTATCGAGAATCTGGCTTCCCCATGTCGGCCGGTGCCTCAGGTCCGAGGAAGGCGAACAGTTCCGCCGTCACCTCCGATGGCCGTTCCTCGGCGAGGAAGTGACCGCTGTCGAGCGGGCGCCCGTAGACCCGGGCGGCGCGCTCGCCCCACTCACCGAGTACATCGAAGGGCGACGTCGCCTTGGCGCGCTCGCCCCACAGGACGAGCAGCGGACAGGTGATGCGCCGGTCGAGGTCGCTTTCGTCGTGCTCGAGGTCGACCGTCGCGCCGGCGCGGTAGTCCTCGCAGCTTGCGTGGATCGCGTCCGGGTCGCGGAAGCAGCGCACATACTCCGCCACGGCTTTCGCGTCGAAGAAGTCATCGCGGTCGCCGCTCCACTTGCGCAGCTGCCAGCGCAGCCAGAACTCCGGATCCGCCCCGATCAGACGCTCGGGAAGATCGTATGGCTGAGCGAGGAAGAACCAGTGGTAGATGCCGAGTCCGATCGGCCGGTCGACCTTCAAGAACAGAGTCCGAGTCGGGAGGATGTCGAGCAGCACCAGCCGTGTCACCCGGTCAGGCTCGTCGAGCGCGAGGCGGTGCGCTACGCGGGCGCCGCGGTCGTGCCCGACGACGGCGAAGCGCTCGTGCCCGAGGGCCGACATCAGCTCGACCTGATCTCGTGCCAGAGCCCGCTTGGAGTACGCATAGTGGTCCGCGTCGCCACGCGGCTTGGAGCTGTCCCCGTAACCCCGCAGGTCCGGAACTATCACGGTGAAGTGGTCAGCGAGCAGCGGAGCGACCAGATGCCACATGACGTGCGTCTGCGGATATCCGTGGAGGAGAAGTACGGGCGGGCCCGAGCCAGCATGCCACACGGCGATCTCAGCATCGCTGGTCCTGACCCACCTGGACTCAAATCCCTGGAACATGGAGAGCTGTACCTTCTAACAGGCGAAGATGCTGCGCGGCATGTGGAACGTCACGCAGCTCGCGTGCCCGGGCCCGAGTACCGGAACCGCGATCTTCAGGTCCCCCGCGATACTGCAGAGCATGTAGGCCTCGATGCGATCGAGCCCGTACTCCGCCTGCAGGTACTCGATCATGTCGAGCACCGCCCTTCTCACGCCGTCCTGCAGGTCCTGGCCAGCAGCGGTCGTGGCGTAGTAGCCCATCCCATCGACCTTGCTGGTGGTCGGCGCGTACGTGATGAACTGCGGAGCCGGGATGCTGCGCCCCTTGACGACGCTGATGCGCAGGGTCACCGTCAGGGGGCCCTCAAGTGCGGCGATACACACCTCTCCATCGCCCTGACCGAGATGCCCGTCGCCAGTCGAGAACAAGGCGCCGGGCACTTGGACCGGAAGAAGGAGCGTGCTCCCCTTGACGAGGTGGCGGCTGTCCAGGTTGCCCCCCATACTCCGCGGCGGCATGGTCGAGTGCTGTCCGGGCTCGGCAAGAGCGACTCCCATCACCCCCATGAAGGGAGCGATCGGAATCCGGATCCCGGGCCTGAGCTCCACCCGCTCGTCGGCGCCGACCTCCCAGACCCGCAGCGCGTATGTGCCGTCGAACTCGTCAGGCAGCGCGCCGTATTCGGGAGCTATGCACGTCCAGGCCCAGCCCTGGTGTTCGAAGTCGAGGATCTCGACCTTCAGCACGTCGCCAGGCTGGGCTCCGCGGACTGCCACCGGCCCGGTCAGGCGGTGGAACAGGCTCCAGTCGAGCGCCTTGAGATCTTCGGCCGTGGACTCTCGCGTCACCTGGTTGCCCGAAGCCTCGACGCACTCGAAGACGACCGTGTCGCCCGAGTCGATCGTCAGGGCGGGCTCGAGGCTGTTGTCCCACTTGTTGTGGTGGGATTCCTTCGACAAGTAGTGCGTGGTCGGACGCGACATTTGCGACTCCTTCATGATGTATCTCCTTCTGGTTTTTTGACCTCGAGTCATTGCGCCCCGGGCAAAGACCGCCTCGATTTCAGTGAGCCCGCCCGTTTGCGTCTGCGCTTCCTTACTCCCCTTCCTCCCCCGCCATTGGCGGAAGCCGCGGTTGGTTCGTTGTCCCAACCGCTTCGGGAGATCCGCGTCATCGACGCGAATTCACTGGTGCGACCATTATCCTGATTGGTCTGACCGATATGGAAGCACGGTAGGACCGCTGTGTCAACCTATTGCAACCGGGTGTCACGAAACGGTAGGACCGATGGTCGTTCGCGGTAGCTCGTGGCGCGGATCGCGGAGGCCAGGCCGGTGGTAGCGGGAGTCGGTGGTAACGGGCTTGCCCCGGCGCGGAACCCGGGTCGCCTACGCACCGGGACACCAGGGAGCGCAGGGCGACTAGACCGGACTGTGTCCGACGACAGGCATCTCTACTGCCGGTTCGGGCGACTGGGGCACCGTTGCTCCCACTCGCGCCATTTTGAACAGCTCCTTGATCCGATCCCGTTCGCCGACAGAGTGGGGCACCAGGTAACTGCAGGCGACGTATACGACCAGCAACGGCGCTGGTGACCAGCTCGGAAAATGACGAGAACTGCGTCGTAGACGACGTCTTCACCCAGGCCCCCGCTGGGGCAGCATGGGCCGCACGGCGTGCCGTGCGGCCGCGGGCGCAGTGGCGTCGTCAGTCAGTGGCAGCGAGGAGTGACGGATTCCGTCCCGAACCTGAGTCAAAACTGTCAGGCGCGGAGAGACTGCCACGGGGATCACAGCCTTGCTAGTGGTACGGGTTCGCTACTCCCCTCAGGGTCCGTCGGATGGAGGGGCCACCACATCGGTGAACCGACGTATTTAGCTGCAAAGGTTCAGAGCAGCCGCTCGGCCTGGGAATGCAGTAACTTGCGGCGACACGCTGGGAGTACTGTGCTCAGCCCCGCTTGCAGCACCACCTTGGCCAGCCCTTCGTCCGGACCGAGCCCTGATCATCGAACTCGTCATGCATGTCCTCGCCCGATTCCTCGCAAGCGACTGCCCGTGGTGAGGATGAGCAGGTAGTCCTCGCTGAACCGGGGCGGACGGTCACCTCCCTGCATCCTGGGCGGGACTGAGCAGAGGTTGACATCGAAGGCGACCATTGCCTGCGGGCTGACCGTGCGAACGACCTCCAACAGCGGGCAGGACGAGCATCGGCTCGCCGTCGGCGAACTCGGCGACCGTCATGTTGACGCCGTTCGACGCTGCGGCGGCGCTCGTCCATCCGGACGGCGAGCTCGTCGATGCCGAACCCGGCCCGCGCGACCGTCAGCGCGTCCGGGACCGTGCGCCACCACCGTTGTGCCGCCGAGTGGTTGGCCTTCTCCACGATCCCCTTGCGGTTGCCCCGCCGCGGCGGGCAGATCGCCACCTGGACGCCGTAGTACTTCGCGGCCCCGGCGAACGCCAGGGTGACCTGGCCGCTGGAGGGGTAGCAGACGGTCGCCATCCGGTCGAACCGCCACTTCCTCGTGGTGCCGCCGAGCTTGCGCAGCACGGCGTCGAGGGCCCGGGCCAGGTGCGGGAAGCCCTCCGACTCCGCCCGCCAGCGGCCCGCACGCGAGAGTGCCCGGACCATCAGGGGCACGTTCGTCCCGACCCCCGACCCCATGCGAAGGCCCTGCACTGACCGGACGGACCGGGCAAGACACCGGATCAGCAGCGCCGGTCAGGCCGCGGACGAATCGACGGTGAAGCCGCCTTGGCCCATGTCGACGTTCGCACTATTTGCCTTGCGGATCGGAGTAATCCGAACTTCGAGGTTGACGAGCCGCTGACAACCTAATGCGCCATTCACTATCTTCGCCATCTCCATGTTAATGGCACGCTCTCAGCCGACCCCTCGCGTCCGCCTGTCCGCATGCCGATCCGGGAACGGAGCATTATGTCCTATGCACCTGCACCTGCACCCTCCACCCGACGCCGTCATCGACCGCTCGAACCCCAACACACCAGCCTTGTACGCCGTGTGCTGGCGTCTCTCCTGGCCCTTCCGATCATGCTGGCCGCAGTTCCAGTCATTGCGGTGACCGGCGCATCGACGGCCGCAGCGGCCACTGACTTCACTGAATTCCGGGGCGTGCACTGGTCCCGACTCGGAGACAACGCCACCTTCGACCCGCTCGTCCTGCAGGGGATGAGCGCCACCGACACCTACAGCTCTGCCAGGTCCAAGGCCGACGCGATGTTCGAAGCGTTCCAGGTCGGCCTCGACGCCAACACGGTGCGGCTGCCGGTCAATCCCGCCACCGTGAACACCAGCTGGTGGAACACCTACAAGGCTGTCGTCGACGCCGCCCTTGCCAGGGGCTTCAAAGTCGTCCTGAGCTACTGGACGGAGGACAGCGGCTCGAAACCGCCCAACATGGATTCCTGGAACGCCATGTGGGACACGCTCACGAACATGTACGCCTCCAACCCCCTGGTCTATTTCAGCCCGCAGAACGAGCCCTGGGACGGTCTCCAGTCATGGCTGGACCGCGCCGCCAAGTGGATCTCCGACCGCCCGGAAGTGCCCAGAAACCGGATCTTCCTCGACGGCTACCGCACGGTTGCGGAGGACTACGGAAGCGACCTCCGGCCGCTGTGCAACGACCACCGCCTCGACGGAACCATGCTTGCCTTCCACCTCTACGGATTCCAGGTGGCGTACGCGACGGAGCAGGAGTGGAAGAACAAGATCAAGACGTACATCGGCGACTGCGCTTCACGCACCGTCATCGAGGAGTTCGGCGCGCCAGCTGACACCGGAGCCGACTACAGCGACCCGAACAGCCCCGACAAGAACGTTCCGTACCTGCGAGCCATGGTCAGTGTCGCACGTGAACTCGGCCTGGGCTCAATCTGGTGCCATGTCATCGGCGGCCGGATCATCAGTCCGGACCACGACGAGCTGAACATCCTCAGGCTCAACAGCGCCACCAGCATCCTGCCGCTGTGGGTCCCCAATATGTCGGCCATCGATCAAGTCAGGTTTGCCTGGGGCATGGGGCCGTCGATCCCCACGGCGCCGACCGGGCCGTTGACCCGCATCGAGGCTGAGAACGCGGCCCTCCTCGGTGGCGCGCGAGTGGAACCCCACAGCAACGCCTCAAATGGGCAGAATGTTGGGTGGATGCTCAACACCGGGGATGGTACGACGTTCTCCAACCTATACGCCTCGAACAGACTGGACATCGGCTACGCCGCGACGTCCGCGGGCACCTTCAGCCTGTATGTCAACGGCGACAAGACTCAGGAAATCTCCTTCCCCGCGACGGGAGGCTGGAACGGCTTCGCGGAGAAGACCGTCGATGTCACAATTCCGGCCGGAGCCACCGTAACGCTGAAGCGTGACGCCGGCGATTCTGCCATCAACCTGGACTACATCGAGCAGCCGCGGGAAGCCGAATACGGCGTGCTCCTCAATGGCGCGCGAGCCGAAGTCCGAAGCGGCAATGTAAACGGAATGAACGTCGGATATCTGCTCAATACAGGCGCCGGTGTAGCATTCAGGGATATGCCCGCCTCCAGCAAGCTGGACATCCACTATGCGGCCATGTCCGCAGGCACCTTCAGCCTGTACGTCAATGGCGACAAGACTCAGGAAATCTCCTTCCCCGCGACGGGAGGCTGGAACGACTTCGCGGAGAAGACCGTCGATGTCACCATTCCGGCCGGAGCCACCGTAACGCTGAAGCGTGACGCCGGCGATTCTGCCATCAACCTGGACTACATCGCCTGACAGTCCCGGCTTTTTGTTAGCCTGGCGCTTTCACAAGGCGGGGTGTCCGCAAACCCGTTCTGGTCATCACGAGTCGTAGCAGCTCATGGAGGTGTAACGGTCCGCCGAGAGACCGTCACGAGCACAACGAAGCTCTGGTTGTCCGGGTGACCTCGCAAAGTCGCCCTGAACACCCGGAGCCTCGGTGTGCCGCCAGTCTGCCACCGTGTGTTTGATAGAGTCGCCCACCGACATGCAGCGCGCCGCCGTCAGCATCGCCGAGCGGCTGGCGCCCCTGCCCGCCCCGCATGCTCGGGCGCGGCGTGACGGAGGAACTCCACGGTCGCCACGGCCCAAAAGACCCACTGCTCGGCCCGTCCGAGCGGTGGGTGGCGACGGTCGTCAATATCGTAGGCAGTTTTTGGCGACGATGCGTGATTAGTACATCTAGCCTCGCGGTTTCGGTTGGGGCTGGTCCGGATGCTGGCCGGATACGCGAAAGTGCCTTCCTGAGCTGGGACGATGAACCTTGTCTAGGGGTTTGAT
>NZ_JBFAXL010000086.1:0-27525 GCF_040680795.1 Streptomyces sp. NPDC051976 | reverse complement strand
ATCGGACGGGTAGTGCGGCGCACGCCGTCCGGAAACGATCGCCCCGTACTGGTGAACGTAACAGTCACACGCCAGAGTGTCCGAAGTGGCACCGATCGGCACGCAGATGGTCAACTGATACAGTAACGGGCCTCCTGGGCCGGAGGGTTGGTCTCGACAACCGCACTCCTACCAAGAGGCCCGTTCGTCTACGCCCGCCCAGCGGCCAGCATGAACGTTCGAGGCATCCCCGACACGGCCCCACCGAACACCACCCGATTCACCACCACGCTCTCAGACAGACACATACGAAGACGCAGGTAAAGGCCACCGAAGCGCTACAGGCGCTGTCCGACGAACATCGTGACAGTGAAGTGCGGAGTCCCACCTACTGCGATTCCCGCCTACCGTCGCGGGCTGCACTCCAACAGGCCTGCGGATCAGTGCAGCCACACGAGGGTCGTGAGACGGACCTCTCGCGATCCGGGCACGACGATGAACTCGCAGACGACGGGCTCACCGAAGACGACGATGCTGTACCTGAGACCGACGTCGTCGAGGGCAGTCCCTGGAGGCCGTTTCCCGGCCTCGATCGCGCTACCAGCCTCGATCGCCAGCGCCGAGAGGAAATTCACCACCCCTCGCTGGAGATCGCGGGGCATTGCCGCGATGTCAGCGGCCGGATGGGTCGCCACAGCCAGCGACCATCCCCGTGGAGATGGCTGGCTCATCCGGTGGCCAGCTCCACCCCGAGCTCATGCGCCAGCTGCTGAGTCTCACTTCGCTGTCCCTGTGAAATCTCACTTGAGTGACACGAAGCGTCTGCACAGTGCAGAGACCCTGCCTTTGGCGCTGATCCATGGCCGGCGTCTGGTATGCGTCATGCAGTGAGAATGTGACGCGACATCAGATGAGAATCCGCAGGACATTGGAATGAGATTCCCAATAGGAGTGGCTCGCTGACCTGCGGGTTTCTGGTTCAGTCTACTGCTAGCCCGGCTTGTCAGACGGGGCATGAATAAGAGGCCTACTGGGTTTGGTGCTGCTGGACGGCGACGGTCGCGCCCGACCTGCTGCACGATCCTCCGGCCGTGGCCGCGTCGGCTGGATGGCGGGCCGCCCCGGTCGGTCTGCGTCCCGACAGGCCAGAACGTCTGCCCCAGCCGTCCGGCTGGCAGGACATGAACACCGGCTGGCCCGCCGAGTACATGCCGTGTCGCGGTGCTGTGTGGGCGGGGCGCGTGGGGGAGGGTGCCCCTACGCAAGGCGGGCTAGTTCGGGTGTCTGGAACGATATTCCTGTGCATGCTGATGATCAGGTTGGCGAGGGTGTCTCTGCGGAGCTCGCGGTGTTTCTCCGGAACGCCGTCGACGGCCGTCCGGTGAAGATTGTTTCTTCCGTTTGCGGTGGGTGTGGCGGGTGCGTGTTCTTCGTGCTCGTCGACGATGTCGAGGGCGGAGCCGAGCGGGTGTGCGCTGGTTGCGGCGGCCGTGCGTTCATCGCGGATAGCGAGGAGTTCTGGGAGGACGCGGATCCTGGTGAGGCCTGCTGCCCGTGTGGGAGCGAGGAGTTCGAGACGGCGGTCGCGTTCTCCCTGGCCGCCGACGGATCGGTCCGCTGAGTGACCGTTGGGCTGCGGTGCCAGAAGGACGGCGCCGCCGGGGTCTATGCCGACTGGAAGATCGACTACGGCCCCACGGACCACCTCTTGACCATGGTCTAGGTCTGCGGAGCGACGGCCCGAACAGGCTGCGGTTCGTAGAAGGTGCCGTCGCAGGGCATGGTGAAGAGGACGTCGGCCCGGCGCCGGGCGAGGCAAAGCAGGGCCTGGGAGCGGTGCTTGCCCTGTGCGATCTTCCTGTCGTAGCAGGCCCGCGATGCCGGGTCGCCCGGGGCCACGGAAACGGTAGCGGGGGCTCGCCGCTGTCCCGTCTGCTGCGGTGTCATCCCTGCGTGTGCGGGGCGGAGAGCACGCCCATTCCCTTCCGATTCATCGTCAGCGCCGGTATCCGCGGCTGTGGTCGGCTTCGTCTCGGCGGTCTTCTTCCTCGAGGGCGTCGATGCGGTGCAGGGCGTCGGAGGCGAAGGCCTGGACTGCTGCGTTGGGGTCGGTCTGGAGAGGTGCCAGGGCCGTGCGGCGTGGCTGCAGCTCCTGCGAGAGATCGCGTGTCAGATCCGGTAGGACGATGCCCGCCAGGAGCGCGTTCCTGCTGTCGGCGTCGATCCCGGCGGTCAGCAAAACTGCGACGGTCTCTGCCCATAGCGGGGTCTGCCATGAGTGCAGGATGGCGGCCGCAGCTCGCTGGCGCTGCGCCTGGGGTCCTGATGCCCACCGCCGCACACAGCCTGCCCATGTGTCTGTTCCCGCGCCGAGTGCCTGCAGCAGCCGTGCGGCTGCCAGCTCTATAGGCTCGTTTACCTCGCCCACAGGGCGGTTAGCGGCCATCCGGTGGAGGAAGGCATCGGCCAATTGTTCACGTTCCAGTGGCGTCAGCCTTTTGAGCGAGTGCTTCCACGCTACGGGCAGGTCGTAGCGGCCGCCGGTGGCCAGCAGTTGTTCGATTGTGACAGCGGCGAACACTTCGGGGAGACAGGAAGCGATCATGGCAGCGCCGTAGGCTGTGTCTTCGTCGAAGTCCACAGTCCTGGGGAACTGTTCATTCCTAGTGAGCCGACGTCGCAGGGCGTCGCCGAGCTTGCCTGCGAGCACAGCGTGGATGGGGATGCCCTCCTTGCTGGCTTCTTTGAGAAGGAAGCCGATGTTCTCAAGCGTGTCGGCCAAGGCTTCTGCAGGACAGCGCGAGGCCAGGGATGCGGCGACGGCGAGGCGATCAGCGAGCGGCTGCTTGCTCCGGATCAGATGCCAGTTGACGATCCTCGTCAGCCGGGCGGCGATCTCACTGTCTGGTGTGGATTGTGCCGAGACCGCCTCCAGCAACCGGGCGATCAGACCTGGCTCGTGCTCTGGGTGCTCGCCGGCGCACCCAACCGCGGCAGAGGCCAGGCGCGGATCGCCGACACGCTCCCGCAACCAGGGCCACACAACCTCCGGGTGACTGCGAGCTAGACCGGCTAGCAGCGCCTCCTCGCCGGCCAGCGCAGCGCGATCGATCCTTTCCAGTGCTGGCTGAGGGTCAGTAGCTGCGACCCCTACCGCCTGGGCGAAAGTCGGAAGCGCCGCAACTGCCGGACCTGTGACGTTCGGGCTCGTCTCGTCCAGCAGCAGGAGAGCTTCGGGCAATTCCATCTCAGTGCCCAGTTGTTGGGCGGCTTCGTGCTGTTCCTCTAGCGCTTCACGCCAGGGGCTCTTGTCACGCAGCGGCTGCAGCACCAGCAGACGGGCCAGCGCCGCGTCCGCTTGGGTCGCGACGGCCACTGGGTCCCTGGCCGTTGCGGCGTCGCCGAGTGTGTAGGACCGCGGCTCGGGCCCGAGTACGGCCTGCGCAGCGCTTCGCTTGACCGACAGGGGCAGCGAGTTCCACCGGTCGGCAACGTGCTGGGTGAACTCGACCGCGGCAGTGTCGAGCGCTGTGACCGCATGATCGGGTAAAGGCGCGCCGGCGATAGCTGTGGGCCGCGCGGCCTCGCCGCGTAGCTGCCCGGGCAGCGAAACGAGCGTGTGCAGGACTGCCAAGCCTTCGGCGTCGTACAGCGCGGGTTCATCCAGGAGCGGAACCAGCACAGTCAGTGCATCGCGCAGGAGCGGGAGCGTCTCCGGGCGGTCCGGCAGCACCATGGCATGCAGGGTCATGGTGCTCGCCGACTCGGGACTGCCGCCTGTGCTTTCCACTGTCAGGCGCAGTAGGGGCTGCACGGCGGCCAGCAGCACACGGGCGAGGCTGACCGGTCCGCGGACTGCGTTGTCCTCAGTATTCAGTCCCTGTGGCGCGGACGTAGCACGGTCCCTGTGCCACTGGGTGATGACCCGCAGGACTTCGCGGCGCCGCTCGAACAGTGCGTCGAACCCTGTCGGAAGTACGTGGGCTGGAGCCGAGCACCACTGCTCGATTGCGCGCAGGACCCCCTCGCGCCGACCAGAGCTTTCGGCTGGCAGGGCCGGATCCATCAGCCAGGCCACATCCAACACCATACTCACCGGGCTGGGCACGGTATCGAGTTCCACATGCCGGGCGAGCACGGCGAAGCGTTCCCCTAGGCTCAGCAGTTCGTGACGGCAGTGCGCCGCCGGGTCACCGCCCCACAACTGGGTTGACGGTGCCACCGGCCACCTTCCTACCAGCAGCTCGTGCAGCTCGGTGAGGATCCCAGGAGCGGCCACGGCCACCTCACTGGCCAGGCCGACCACAGTCGTCCACGCGCCCAGATCCGCCTCGTCGGCCAGCCGCGCACGGACGAATCGCGCTAGTCGCGCCCCGGTCGCAGGGTCTGCGCGATCGTGCGCAGCCTGCGCGAGCGTGTTCAGCTGAGGTCCCAGCCTTGCCCCGCCGGACGCCAGGCGCTCGCTAGAGACATCTTCGTCCTGCCCTGCGCTGAGACCGGCTTTGTCCAACAGCACGTCCAGCGCCCGGTCCAAGTCCAGTCGGACTCGGCTGTGAGGATCCAGCGCGTCGGCGAGGAGAACCGGAGCGAGTAGGGCAGGACGCACCGAGTACGGCGAAGCGTCGGCCAAGCCCATGTCGGACAGATCGTCGAGCAGGACGGATAACCGTTGCGGCTCCGCTGGGAGTGTGGAGGTGGCACCCGTTAGCGCAGCCAGGTCCTCTCCGCCTGCGACCGGGCCCAGCAATGCCAATGCCACCGCCGTGGCCCGGTGCTGCTCGGCGGGGTCGTCGGCCGGAAGGCGACCTGTGAGCGTGGCACGCAGTAGGTCCACCGCGCGTGGCCAGTCGAACGTGTTCGCGGCAAGGCCTTCCTTGCAAGCCGCATGAGCGATGAGGGGGTTCCCCTCAGCCAAGTGGATGACGATTTGCCGGAAGGCCGCGTTGTGAATGCCGTGCCCGGTGACGAGTGCGTCGACGGCCGATCGTTCCAGCGGACGCAACTGCACTACCGGGCCGGCCCAGCGCTCGACGGCCCAACGCTGCAGCACGCTCAGGCGGCGCCCGGGCCGGATGGTCAGGACGAAATGCACCCGCTGGAACCGGGCATCGTGCAGCAGCGCCGGCAGACCACTCAGATCAGGGGCGCGGTCGGCGTCATCGATCAAGACAATCAAGTCGTCGTCGACTGGCAATTCGGCGAAGGCGCTGGCTTCCAGCGCCACACCGGTGGGCGCGACCAGCACCGCAGCAACCTGCCGCGACGCCTCGATCGACAGACGGGTCTTCCCCGCACCGCCCGGGCCTTCCACGACGATTACCCGAGACAAGGGCCCCTGATCGGCCAGCGCCGCCCGGAGCGCCTGCGATTCTTCCTCGCGGCCCACCACCGGCGCGTCCATGCCCGGCACTGATGGGGCGAGGACCTGCAGGTACTGGGCCGACGTCGACAGCCGGTAGGGCGCCCGGGGACGTACCCCGAGCTCCACCTCGGCCACCCATCGCAGACCATCGGTCTCGAGTTCGGTGACCAGCTCGGCCAGAGTAACGATTTCCAGCGCTACGCCGTAGTCATCGCGGGCAGTCGTCCTCCACCGTTCCTTGGTCTTTTCGTTGGTCGACCGGTTCGTGACGTAGATCGCTTCGGCCTGGCGTCCGTGCTTGCTGTTCTTCACCAGCTCGGACTTCAGCTTGTCCGTCCACCTACCCTGCAGACTGACCCACAGGACGACCTTGTCGTCCTTGCCGAATAGAGGGCGGTCAAAGGCATCTCGGCCGAGATCGCCAGTAGCGCTCGTGATCCGCAGCTCAGGGAAGCGGACCCGCAGAACATGCAGTGCTACCCGCTCAAAGACGTAATCGTTCTCCAGCTCTTGCAGAGCGGCTCTCGCAGTGTCGTACACAGGTAACTCCGCAAGTGGGCTGGTCATGTACGCGCCATGCAGTGACGACCGTCCCTCATCGCCCGTACAACTACTTGGTCACGCGCAGAGCGACGGACCGTCTGCGAGCCTGGGAGCAGCCCACACGCCGCAATCGTCCCAGACCCGAGAAGGCCGTGTGGTGGAAACCATCCCTGCGCGTCGGGGTGGTTTGCAGGTCAGCCCAGAAGCCCCACAGAAGCTCGCAGGACGCCCTGGTCCGGGAACAGTTGGCATGCCGTCAGGTCGTGCGCGCCTGGGTAGGCGCGGAGGAGGGGGAGTCCCCCTGTACCTGCTGATAGCCGTGATATCCGGTCTGAAGCTCTGGTGGGGGACTCTTGCGGGGTTTGGGCTGCGGTCGTCGATGCAGATGGGTACGGTGGCGGCCTCAGGAATGAGGGGGGCGGTATGCAGACAGTCTTGCGCAAAGGGGAGAACGCGGCGGTCACCGGTGGTTCGGTGGGCTTATCGGTCGCTGCCACCGGGGTGTCGGTGGACGTATCGGCGCTGCTCTTGGGGTCTGACGGTAAGGTCCGCGGCGACGAGGACCTGGTGTTCTACAACCATCCGCAGCAAGACGGCGTGTTCGTGTCGGGGACGGCCGTTTCGGTGGATCTGGCCCGGCTGCCGCACGCGGTGACGAGTGTGGTGATCGCGGCGAGTGTTGATCCGCTGCAGCCTGGTGCTGTCTTCACCCGCGCGCCCCGGCTGACGTTCACCCAGCCCGGTGCCCCTGCGATGGCCTTCAGTGCTCCGGACTTCGCCGACGCAGAGACCCTAGTGGTGCTCGCGGAGTTGTACCGCCGAGGCGAGGGCTGGAGAGTACGGGCGGTCGGCCAAGGCTACGCCTCAGGCCTGGCCGGCCTGGCCACCGACTACGGGGTGAGCGTCGACCCCGACCCAGCGGCCGGGCCGGCGTCCGGAGTGCCGAGGGCGCCGCATGGGAGTGGCCGGCCGGGCACGGCAGTGGGGCTAGTGAAGGTCGAACGCAGCGCGCCCGGCCTGGTGGCGCCGGTGCGGCAGGCAAGCCAGGCGCTGGCGGACAGAGGCATCGCCGGCGGGCGGGCTGCGGTCTACCTGCTGTTGGACCACGACTACTACATGGAGGACCTGTACGAGTCCTTCGCGGTCCAGGCCTTCGCCGAGCGTGTCCTTGCATTGTCGGTGAACCTTGATGACGACGGCACCGTCCCGGTGATCTTCTCCGGTGCAGATGAGCCTTTTCTGGAGGAGATCAGTCTGGACAACTACCGGGGACGTATCGGGCAACTGCACACGCAGGTCGACTGGGGCTGGGGGAACGTAGCTGCGGCGATGCGCTGCGCGGTCGCCCATTACCAGGACAGCGCAGCCACCGACCCCGCCTTCGTCGTCGTGCAGGTCGGCAGGGAACCCTGGGACAAGGCTGCGTTCAGGGCCCTGCTGCAGAACACAGCAGGCCTGGGCGTGTTCTGGCTGTTTGTGGGCTTCGGACGCGGCAAGCTGGCCTTCTACAAGAACCTCAACGCCTCCGCCTCGGCGCGGTTCTCCAACGTAGCCTTTTACGACGCCAGCACCAACCCCGGCGCGGTGCCAGGCGACCGCTTCTACAACGGCCTCGTCGACGCCTTCGCTGCTTGGACGCGCCGGTAGCCCGCCGGAACCACCGCACCCGTGCAACTGCCGAGCCCCCGCCCGTGCATACGCCGTGCCCAGTGCGGGCGAACACGCTATGGCAGAAACCTTGGTGCTCAGCCGCTTGCGGGAGGGCTCGTGCCTCCTCTGCCGACGTACGACGGGGGATAGGCGACGGGCAGCGTGGCCATGACCCGCAGCGGATCCGGCTACGGGGTGGTGAGTCGAGCTTTAGGTTCTGATCGCCATCGGCCGGATGGCCTCCACCCGGGCCAATGACCTTGCGGCAGATGAACCTGGAGCGCTGTTCCTAGCGACCCAAGGGACACCCGTACCTGTCGCGAAGCCTTATCAGTCCACCAATCATGCAGGAATGAGATATTTATGACTACACGTTCCACTGGGATTGTGCTGTGTGGCGTTGCCATGACCGTCACTCTGGTCGCGTGCGGGGGATCGCCGAACTCCCAGGAGCCGTCGACGAACAAGGCCGCCTCCGGCATGCCTACAACCACCGCGAAAGCCGCCGAACACAAGTCGGCCGGACAGCTATTGGACAGCGGCTTCGGTCAGACCGGCGAGTACGTCTGGGTCACATCACTGGTGAAGAACACGGCGTCCACCGTTGGACAGACCGTCACTGTGCAGTTCAATGTCTACGATAGTGCCGGAACCCTGATCGCCAGCGCCGAGCAGGTCGAGTCGTTCCACAGCACGGGCCAACTGCTCGCTGTGGGCACTCAAGTGGACCTGAAGCCGCATGAGAAGGCTGCGAGAGTGAAGGCGAGCCTGCTGGTCGAGGACAACGGCACCTTCAATGACAAGCCTTACCCCTTGATCAAGACGTCCGCGGTGAAAATCGGCAAGGACGAGTTCGGCGGCGAGTCGGTGTCCTTCGACGTCATCAACCCCACCGACAAACCGTTGAAGAACCCGCGCATCGGGATCATCTGCTACAACGCCAAGAAGCAGATCATCGGCGGCTCGTCCGAATATCCCGAACTGGTACCAGCATCGGACAAGTACCACGTCGACTCGACCGTCAACGTCACAGGCATTCCCGCGTCCTGTGCCGCCTACGCCGGCCCGGACGTCATGTAGCAACGCCTACCATTCCAAGCGCAGGGCGGCCAGCCCTGTCCGGCCATCGGTCGCCCAGCCTCACGGCCGGATCAGCCTGCATCGTCGCAAGTCGGAGAATGAGTGGCATCCCGGGGGCCTGCCAGACCGTCTCAGGGCGGTGTCGGCCCTGCGTGTGCGGGGCGAAGACCGTGTCGAGGCTCGCCGCACCCCCCCCGTGATGGAGTCATCCCTGCGTCTGCGGGGTGGGGTCCTTCGACAAGTTCTGCCGCGAGGTGCTGCGCGTGTCATCCCTGCGTGTGCGGGGTGGAGACTTTCTGACGTGGGATGTTAGCAGGGCTTGGTGATTTCTTTGCTGGGTGTGTGCTGGCGTTGGGGGAGTGGGGGGTGTGCGGGCGCAGCGGGGTTGGCCCTTCTGGTGCGGGGGCCCACACGCCCGCAGCGGAAAGGTCGGCAGAGGCCCGGGGGCATGTCAGCCGAGCCGCTGGGCTTGCTGGCATAACTCGCGTAGGAATGCGTGCCATCGCTCACCTGAACTGCGGCATTGTCGATTTCAGCGTATCGGAGCTGTGCCGTTCCTCGATGCTGTCCTGCCACGGTTGTTCGACGGAGTAGGGCGACAGCTTGTGCGTTCGGCATCAGGAATCATCCATGGCTCGAAGTTGGCTGCGGCAGTGCCCGGCACGGTCTAGCATTCCAGCTCAGGAAGGGCCCCCGCCCCGCACGCGCAGGGATGACACCTGACCTGTATTGGGGTGCAAGCCCCGCCGCTGCTCATCCCTGCACACGCGCAGGGATGACACCCACGATCCGGGCATTTTGAGGCTGCCCAGCACCTCGGCCCTGCATGCTTAGGGATGACACCTGGTACTGCTTTGTTCTGGGGATCTGAAACAACCCCGCCCTGCACGCGCAGGGATGACTCCCGATTGAGGCGGCAACCGAACATGCGCCATCGTCTGCCCTGCGCGTGCGGGGATGACTCCCTGCATCAACACGGCCTGGCACTTTGCCCCGCATGTGCGGAGCGGTGACGTTCCGCCAGCGGGTGGAGGAAGTGCGGCCGCGGTGTCATTCCTGCGTGTGCAGGGCGAGTTCCACACCGTGTGATCCGGCGGTCCTGGCGCACGTGTCATCCCTGCGTGTGCGGGGCGAAGCGCCACAGCGCTACCTGCCTCCCAGCGGATGGCGGTGTCATCCCTGCCTGTGCGGGGCGGTTCTTCCAGATTCGGGCGGCCCTGTACGAGCTGGTGTCATCCCTGCGTGTGCGGGGCGGAGGCTTTATGGGCCGGGAGCGGGCCGGTCGTGGTGGAGTCATCCCTGCGCGTGCAGGGCGGGCCGAAGACGATCGTCGTCGACCGGGGAAAGATCGTGTCATCCCCGCGTGTGCAGGGCGAGAACAGGTCATCGCTGCGACTGGTTCGGGCAAGACCGTGTCAGCCCTGCGTGTGCGGGGCGTAGAGAAGGGGAAGAGGAAGGCCGCTTCCTGCTCCGGGTGTCATCCCTGCGTGTGCGGGGCGGAGAGTGGGCGACCTGCGTCTTCGGCGTGCGGTTGTTGATTTTACTGGCTTTGCTGTGATGATGCTGATGGGTTGTAGGATTTCCGCCGCCTCGTTCGCGGCATCCCGGTCCCGCCGCTACCCGATGTTCTGGTTGCGGGCGGCAAGATGAGCGCGCCGGCTGCCGCCCAACTGACCGAGCAGCACGGCGCTGCCGTCATCGAGGCGGTCATCGCCGACGAGCCATTCTCCGTCCTCGAGCACCGCATCGTGGCGCTGGACCGGATGACGGTCGCCCCGGTCATCCGCGACACCGTCGTCGCCCAGTTCAAGCGCTACCTGCCCAATCCGCCTCGTCGGGGGAGCGGCCGTGCCGCGGACTCCTGCGCGGGGGCGGACAATCCTCGGGGTGTGCGGTTTTCCTGGCGTGAGCGCCCGCGGAACCCGTGCGCGGCGGCGGCTCCCGTTGGCCGCGGCCGCCCCGGAGCCGTGCCGCCCGGCCCGGTGCGACGGCGCGCAGGTCGAGTCGTACCGGTGGGGACAAGAGCCGGTGGCGCGCGCGGGATCACTGCGCGGACGGAGGAGCCGGGAGGGGGATCTGGTCGACCTGCGGGCCTTGGCCCAGGCCCTGGGCGGGCATCCGTGGCGCGGGCTCTTGGCCCGCAGCGGCTGCCTGGCGGTATTCCAGGAGAAGCCGGGTTTGCTGGACGGGGTCGGCAACGGCCGTAGCAGCTGTCACGTACTGCGCGTCGAAACGGCGGTCGGCTCGTTCCCTCAGCAGCGCGCGGAGTTGTCGGGCGAGGGGAACGAGGGAGAGGGCTGCGTAGGGAGCGGCTAACCACCAGGGTGCACCGGCGAGACCGAGGGCAGGCAGGGCGGCGGCTGCCAGTCCTTCCAGCCCGGGGCGGTCGGTCGCCGGCGGTCGGCCTGTGCGGCAGACCGGGCGGCGCGGATGCCGCGTCAAGGTGACCTCCACCCCGTGAGTCGGTTCTCTGAATGCTAGGAATTCTCAGGATGCTCCGCGGATGGCCTGCAGGGCCTCCCCGGTGTCGTCGATGAACCAGAAGGACCATCCGTTCCGGTTGGGGTGGACCTCGGGCCTGAGCGCCTGGAGTACCGCGGTTGCCGCCCCGCTGGGCGTTTTGTAGCGGCCTGCTCCGGGGCCGGGGCCCACGGTGAGGCTGCGGTTGGTCGGGTCGTAACGGCCGGAGATCCGCTGTCCGTCGTAGAAGGCGTGGACGGCGACGGTCCCTGCCGGTGAGGCGGCGTCGGAGGCGGGCGGGTCGGGGGCGTGGAAGTGGTCGATCAGGCGGCTGACCGCCTGATCGGCAGTCACATCCCAGGCTCGTGCCAGCAGGGTGACCTTCGCGTAAGTGGCTGGCCCCAGGGCGATGCGGTGGTCGGGCATGACCGGAACCATACCACCGATTGACGAGAATGAGTCCGGTAGTTGTGAGCGCCGGGGATGGTGCGAGGCCCCGCGATTGCCTGAACGGCTGCCGCTGACTGAAACCCTGGCCGACCCGTGTTCTGGCGAGACGGAAGTGACGCCCCCGCAGGACCCCCGGCCGCGGTTCGACGGCGGGCGGCAGTTCCTCGGCGTGCGCCTTCGCCCGCATTCGGCGGGGACTTCCGCAGGGAGGCGGCTGCGGGCGCGTGCGGCTGGCACGTGGATTCGACACCCCAGGCGGCAATTTGACGGTGTGCCTCACGGGTAAGAAACAAGCGCCGAGCCTGTTTCTCCATCGTCACCGACCCCACCCGGTCAGGTGACATCCAGCGGGGGTTGCAACTGCGTTGTCAGAAGGACCTGCTTCACTAGGGCCCATCGACACAGGGGAGCAAGAGATGCCAACCGTGATCCACAGGACGCCAAGCGAACTCGAAGATCAGCGTGCGCGTCTACTCGCCGACGTCCACATGAGCTACGAACAGTTGCGCGACCGGGCCGAGACGTACAGTCTCAGCCCCCACGAACTCGA
Source organism: Streptomyces sp. NPDC051976 (assembly GCF_040680795.1). Lineage (NCBI taxonomy): Bacteria > Bacillati > Actinomycetota > Actinomycetes > Kitasatosporales > Streptomycetaceae > Streptomyces > Streptomyces sp. NPDC051976. The sequence goes on along the minus strand of NZ_JBFAXL010000086.1, from coordinate 15,451 downwards.
CGTTTGGCACACCATCGAGGGAATCGACTACCTTCTCGAACGTGACCGCTGACGCAACGCGCACGCTCGATGACCTGGCGGACGATTTCGCCACAAAAGTCACCACCCTGACGCGGGGAGTCCTCGGCGAGGACTCCCCGCGTTTTCACGCCGTCAACACCGGACAGCGCATCCGCGTCGCTCCCATAGACGACTCCGAGGTGATCAGGCCGATCCCCATCAGCGTGAACGGCGAGCTGCGCCTGGGCTTGCGGGTGATCTACTACTGCTGCTGGGACGGGTACAGCACCTTCATGGCCACCGACGCCGCAGACTTCCACCTGCATTTCGCTGGCGTTGCCGAACCACTGATCCGGTTCGAGTACCTGCGCCGCAGCAAGGAGCCGCCGGGAGCCCACATCCAAGTTCACGCTCACCGGGACGAGATGGCATACCTGCTCCGCCTCGCTGACGCCGGCCGACCGAAGCGCGGCCTGAAGCAGGACAAGGTGCCGCGTCTGTCGGAGATGCACATCCCCGTCGGCGGCCACCGGATGCGTCCCTCGCTCGAAGACGTGTTCTTGTTCCTGCACCGCGAGTTCGCCATTGACGTCCAGCCGGACTGGCACAAGGTGATCGACGAGTACCAGCGTGAGTACCGGCTGGTTCAGATGATGACCGCAGTTCGAGACGCTCCCGAATCGGCGGCAGTGGTCCTCCGCGACCTGGGATACACAGTGACGCCTCCCGCGGTCGGCATTCCCGCGCAAGCAGAGGACTCCAAGCTGTACTGGCCGTAGGCGGCAGGGCCCCGTCTGCCACGCAGCAGCATGCCGCGGCCTCGTCGCACATCGGGCCCGGCGGTGCCCGGCACAACCTCGGGGATGTTCTCGGCCATTGCGAGGACGGCCGTGCGGCCTCGGCGAGATTGGCCGCGGCGGCCGCCGTGCTCTGACATCTCAGGCCAGGAAGGTCCGCTCCGCACGCTCAGCGAAGACGCCTCGTCGACCTGGCACGGTGCTTGATGACGCCGCTCCGCTCGGCACGCGCAGGGGTGACCCACCTCCTGAGCTGGAGCCCCCTTCCGGGAACAGCCTCCGCCCCCGTACATGCAGGGATGACTCCTCCAGCGGCGAGGCGCGAGGTGCGCGGTGCGGCCGGTGTGGTCGTCGTTGAGGGCTCAGGTTCTGACGGCAGTGTTGCAGGTGGTGACCGGTCCTTGGGTGATCGTGTAGATGCCTGAGTCTGGCGCTGTTTCGCGTGATCGCGTGAGTAGTTGTGCCGGATCGATGTGGTCTGGCCAGCGGGTGCTGTGCCGGGTCCAGCGCAAGCCGGTCAGGTCGAAGGAGGTCAGGTCGGTGTGGCGCAGGTCAGCGTCGGTGACGTCGTCGAATGCGCCTTGTGCCAGCACCTCGCCCAGCGCGTCTTGGACGGCTGCCAGGTTGTACTGCCCGGCCAGGGTCTCGTCGAGGATCCGCGCGCATACCTCAACCAGGCTGGGGTGGGGGTGGCTGGCGGTGCTGCGCTGGTGCGCGTCACTGAGGTCTTGCATGTAGTCGATGACGCGGTCGAGAGCGTGGTCGATGGCTCGGCTGTCGTCGAGCTCGGTGTTTTCGTGGGCGCGCTTGAAGGCGCGGTCCAGGGCGTGGGCGCTGTGGCCGGGAGTGCCGCGGGCGGTGTGGCGGGCGAAGTCGCGGGCGAAGTCCCTTGCAAAGCTGAGGGATTGGTCGAGGGCACGGTCAAGGGCGCGCGTGAGGACGCGGCTGCGGATGCTGCCGAGACGGAAGACGAGGTCGGACTCGAACTCGAACGCATTGCGGGTCAGGCGGCGGATGAGTTCCAGGTCGCGGTCCGCGTCGAGGGCGTGATTGAAGGCGCGGCTGAGAGCGTGGTCGAGGGCGCGGATGAGCGAGCGGGCCAGAGCGCGGTCGCGGTCGCGGCTGAGATGGAGGATGTTGTCGAGATGCGAGCCCCGCCCGAAGTCGCGTTCCACGACCCGGTCAAGGGCGCGGACGAGGGCGCGGTCGGCGTCGAGCGCATGGTCGATAGCGAGGTTGCGTGCGTGAGCGCGAGCTTGCTCGCGGTCGCGGTCGCCCTTGAGGACATGGCTGAGACTGCGGGCGTGTTCGAGGGCGTTGGCGAGCGCGTGGCTGCTGTTGACCGTGTTGATCACGGCACTGCTGGCGGGGTGCGCGCGAAGGATGAGGCGCTGCTCAGGGGGGATCGCCGCGATGAGGGTACGGGCGGCGGCCGCGGGGCCAGGGGCAGCGGGGAGCTTTGCGCGTCGCGTTCGCCTGGCCTCGGGCGACTGGGTGGCCAGGGCAGCAGCGAGGCCGGCTTCGATGTCCAGGACGTCAGCGAGCTCGGCGATCGCACGACGGTGGCGGGCATCGAGCAAGACCTCTTGAAGGCCGGCTTCGATCTCCAGGACGTGGGCCAATGCGGTGACGGCCTGCTGGTCGAGATCTTTCAGGCGCCGGTCGAGCCAGGCGTCGCTGTAGATCATGCCTCCTCCTGGGCTGTCAGGAACCGGGCTGCTGCCCGGCGTGCTTTCATCAAGTTCGCGCGGACCACGGAGGAATCCAGGGCGAGTTCCTCGGCGATCTGCGCAGGTGTGTACCCGGCGACCGTCCAGGCCAGCATCTGCCGCTGGCGCGGTGGTAGGTGCTGGAAGAGATCCCGCAGGGTCTGCCGGTTCTCCCAGTCGGCCAGACCGTCCCAGAAGGAGACCAGGGCCGTCGTCTCGGGGACCGGGTCGACAGGGTCTTCCACGATGCTGCTGTGGTGGCGGACCAGTTTGCGGGAGGCGGTACGCCGAGCCCAGGCGGCAGGGTGCTCAATCCTGGGCCAGGCACGCAACGCCTCGATCATGGTCTCCTGCGCGAGCTCGGCCGCGATCGCGGCCGAGGCACCTTGCCACACCAAAAACCCCGCCAGCGTGGCGATGAACGAGCGGTAGAAGGAGCTGAAATCCGCATCGGCATCGGCATCGGCGACGGCGAGTGCTGGCGTGGCCTGCTGGATCCCTAACGGCTCCTGATCGGTCACTGCTCTCTCTCCTGTTCTGTAGATGATGGACTGCCGGGGCCCATGGTCAGGCGCAGCGTGCTGCCGTCCGCACCGGTCTCCTCCAACGTGCTGCCCGCAGGCAGGAAACAGGCAAGCGACTCCAGGTACTGCCGGTGAGCGTGCTCCTGCCGCACCCGCCACCGCAGGCGCAGATACAAGCTGACTACCGCTGTGCCGTGGACGGCCACGCCGATTGCGGCAGCCGCTCCTGAGTCGATGAGCATATGCACAAGCCGTTCCTTCGCGCCGTCAGCCGTCCGGCGCGGCCAAGGGGTAGTGGCGTCACAGGGGCTCCGCGTGAACCCAACCCCGGGGGCAGTTCGGGGAGGCTGGCGGTGTACGCGCTTGTGGGTAACCGGCCCGCGGCGCAAGCCAGGTCGACAGGTCCGTCCCGGAAGGCTGGACGAAGCAGGTACCGCGATCCACCTGCGCAGGCCTCATGCCCTGCCAGCGTCCAGGGAGGTGCCGCAAGACCAGGCTCCGGTAAGCGGAACCAGGTGGCCGTCGATTCTGATGACTCTGCCGCTGAGGCAGAAGTCGTCGTAGGGGCTGTGTCACTGGCGACCGGCCAGCGCGCAGCGCGCCATGGACGGGGGGACGAAGATCCTGGCCACCTGCACCAACAGCGCCCGGCCGATAGCGTGGCGGCGCAGGCTGACATCAACGGCGATGGCCAGGATCCCCGCCTGCGGATCCGCGTGCCCGCTGCACCCTTCATCGCGCCCGAAGCCGCAGTGCAGGTCGAACTCGGCCCCGCCTGCGCTGGGTAGAGCCGGACAGGTCGTACAGTCAGCAGCCGGGCAGAGCGTCATCCCTGCGTGTGCAGGGTGGAGACTGCCTGACCTGGGATGTTAGCAGGACTTGGTGATTCCTTTGGTAGGCGTGCCGGGTTGAGCTTCTTGGGGCTCATCCGCTGCCGCGGCGACGCTCGCCGGGTCCTCGCCGAGGTCATCCTGCGGGGGACTGAACGGCGGCTGTCTGCGCAGCTAGCGCAGGGAACCGCGGTGTGCGTCCCGGACCGCGCGCGATGGGTGCGGGCGCTGTTGTACGAGCGGCTGGACCGCCTCACGAATCCTCCCCGGCCTCCTTCGAACATTCCCGCCCTGCTGGTGAGGGAGACCGGCTGCACTTCGCGTCGCTGCTGCTGGCTTCATCTGGCAAGGAGTCGCCCGCCTCCTGATCCCCCTCAAAGGCGGGTTTGAGGAGCGGGCCCGGATGTGGTGGTGTGGGATCTTTGGGTTGGTCCGGATGGTTGAACGGAGTTGCGGGTGGGGGCTGTTGAGGATGCCCGGATAGGTGGCATCGACCTGAGCGTCCACGCGGAGTTCGACCGGCAGTCACGGGATGTGTATCCGCTGCTGTTCCGGCTGCTGGACGGGGCGGCAATCGCCGAAGTGCTGTGGGACGAGTCGTTGGCCGCACCCCAGCGGGAGGTGATCGCCGTGGGCCTGGGCGTGAGCGCCGAGGAGGCCAGATCGCTGACCGCGTTCCTGGCCGGGCTGCGGGAGCTGGGCAAGCTCGTGCCTGCTTTCCAGCAGCGTGAGCGCGTGGCGTGGGCGCGGGTGAGTCATGCCCTTGCTGCCGATACCGGCCGTATCCCCGAAGACGCGATCGGTGCGGTGGCCAGCGGCCGGATGTCGATGCACGTGGCGCTCGGGCTGCTGGAGGAGGCCGGATTCGCAGGCGGCGGCAACGACGCTCCGGCGGTGCGTGCCGCGCAGGTGGTCGGCGGGATGATAGGGCGTTTCCAGCAGGTCGATGTGGCCGGCGCCGCTTCACCGCGCCGGGTGGCGGCCACCGCTGGTGGGCCGGCGTGGCGAGACCTGCGCTCGCGGTATGTGCGGCTGGTGCGGTACCTGACCGGTGCGAGCCGGGTGCCGAAGGAGTTCTCCGTGCCGGCGGCGGTGCTGGTGTGCGGGGTGGGCATGCTCGCCGGCCGTCTGGCCGGGCAGCGCCGGGCGTGGACGGAGGGGGCGCACATGCCCGCGTTCGGCGCGGGCGGGCACTTCGCGCGTGCCCGTGCACGTGCCCGCGACCTGGTGGCCGAAGCGGAACTGGAGCGCATCGAGCTGGACCCGGTGGAGTTTGCGACCGCGCACGGGCACCCGGCGCCCAACGAACTTCAGGCCTCGCTGATGAGTGCGCTGCCCGATCTGGCGGCCGAGCACGGTGCGGGCATCGTGGTGGTGGCCGACGCGACCGGATCGGGCAAGAGCATCACGGGGTTGGATGCCTCGCGCATCTTCAGCCAGGAGTGCGGCACGGCTGGGGCGGCTTGGTTCATGCCGACTACCGCCACCGCAGACAGCGCCTGGGAGATGCTGGTGCGGTATGTGCAGGCCCACGAACCCGGCAGGGCGCCGGTCACACTGGTACACAGCCACAGTTACCTCAACGCCGCCTACACCGACGCCCGCCTTGCCGCCCCGCCCGCACCACCCCGCCCGCACAGCGGCCCCACCGCGCCGGCCGGCGGTGGAGCGGCAGCACAGGCGCCGGCTGGCACGCCAGAGGGGGGTGTGGAGCGTGGACACGCCGCCGCCGCGGCGAGTGTCCCGGACGGGTTCCTGCGCGGCCACGACGCGGCGCTGCTGGCGCAGTTCACCGCGGCCACCATCGACCAGGCCCAGATGGCGGTGCTGCCGGTGAATTCCAACGCGCTGCGGCTGCTGGCCCTGTCCGGCAGGACCGTGATCATCGATGAGGCCCACGCGATGGAGCCGTACAGCCAGCTGCAACTGCTGCGGCTGCTGAACTGGCTGGGCGCACTGCGCACTCCCGTGGTGCTGCTGTCCGCGACGCTGCCCTCGACCACCGCCCGGAAGATGGTCCACGCCTACCTGGCCGGCGCCGGCGTCCCGCCGGAGCATCTCGCCGCCCGCAGCGGCCAGCTCACGCCCGGCTACCCGGGATGGGTGTTCGCCGACGCCGCCACCGGCCGGGCACACTGCATGCCCGGTGCAGCCCGCGAGCGGCATGCCGCAGCCCGCCGCCGGCGCCTGCGGATCACCCGCGTACCGGTGGAACACCGGCCGCTGGGGGAGACCGGCCGCACGATAGAGGCGGGCGAGCGGCTGGCGGCGGTGTCGGCAGCGCTGGGCCCGGTCATGGACGGCGGCGGCTGCGCGGCCGTCGCCTGCCAGTCAGTGGCCGACGCCCAGGACACCTACCGCTACCTGCGCAGCCTGTGGCCCGGTGACCCGCAGGAAGTGATCTTGCTGCACGCCCGGATCCCCGCCTTCGTCCGCGAAACCCTCACCGCCCACCTGCGCGACGTCCTGGGCCCCTCCGGCCGGCGCCCTTCGCGGCTGGTCGTGGTCACCACCAGCCTGCTGGACACCAGCCTGGACATCGACTTCGACCTGATGGTCGCCGACCTGGCCACGATCGCACGGCTGCTGCAACTGGCCGGACGCCTGGGCCGCTTCGCGTACCTGTGGCAGCAGGCCGGCCGGCGCCCGCCGTGGTGGAGCAGCGGCCACATCCCACAGCTGACCGTCCTGGACCCCTGCGGTCGCACCGGCGCCACTGCGATCCCACCCGGGTGGGGCACCATCGAGCCGGCAGCACTGCTGCACGCCACCGCCGGCATTCTTGCCCGCTCAGGCGGCGACCAGGTCCTGACCGTCCCCGACGACGTCCAGGACCTGGTCGAACAGGTCCACGGCAGCAACTCGCCCTTCGACCAGGCCACCACAGCACTGCAGCGGCTGCTGGACGGTCACCTGGACCGCATCACCGCACAAGAGCACACCAGCGCCATCCACCTTGTCCCGCCCGCGGTACATGTCTCGTCACTGGCCGACCTGCACCGCCAGCACCTGACGCCGGCGCAGGCCGCCACCCGGCTGGGCACCTTGCCGCGCCGACTGCTGCCCTGCTACCGCAGCCCCTCCGGACGCCTGACCCTGGACCGCGCCGGCACCGTGCCGCTGCCCGACCAGCGCTACCTGACCACCGGTCAGATCCGGGACATCCTCAGCCACGCCGTGCCGGTCCCCGCCGCGTGGGTGGCCCGACCCGGCCCGCCCCACCGCACACCGGACAGCTGGAGTGAACACCCCCTGCTCGCCGATCTGGTGCCCCTGCCGGCTCCTGCCGAAGTGGCAGACCACAGTGAGCAGTTCGGGATCCACCGCCTGCGCATGGATGACGACCTCGGCCTGGTCCACCACCGCACACCCTGACCCCCGGCGGCAGCCCCGCCTCCCAGGTGCGTCAATGGAGCCCGGTGCAGCGGTGCCTTTCGGGTCGGCGCCGCTCCCGGTCAAGGGCCGCCCCACTCCGCAGCGCAGACCGATAATCACATGATTGTCACCGATTGGACACGCTGGGTGACGGCGTGATTATCTGCTTCTCGTTCGCGCAGTCCACAGCGACTGCCGCGCGCGGGGTCACTCCACAAGTCCGCTGACACCCGCCGTTCGGCACCCAGCGCCCTTCTCCTGTGCACATCGTCTCCGCCGGCCGGGCCACCACCATGGCCCCGGGCGGAACACCAACGCGCCTGGACTCCTTGCGGATCGTCATGCGCGGCTTCCTCCGCGCACGGCTCCCACGGCCGTGCCTTTTGCCGCCTGGCCCACCACCACAGAAAGACACCTGGTGTTACCCAGCCTTGCGGGCAATGCTGCTCGCTTCAGCGCCGCCGACGACCCCTGGATCCCGGTGCGGCGCGCCACCACCTACGCCCACGTGGGGCTGCGGGAACTGTTCCTGGAAGCCCACACCTACGACGACCTGGCCATCGCCATGGCGCCCGCCGCCTCAGGGCTGCTGCGTTTCGGTGCCGCCATCATCGCCCGCATCACCGGCCTGGACAACGTCGGCCTGACCGCAGACCAGTGGAACCAGCATCGCCGCCAGGCCTTCGCCCACGGCCGCTTCGCCCCGGACGCCGTCAACGCCTACTTCGACAACGACGAATACTGCTTCGACGTCTTCGACCCCGACCGGCCGTTCCTGCAAGAGCCGCTCCTGGCCGAGCAGTGCCCCTACCCCAGCGGCATCAACAAACTGGTGTGGGGCAGGCCCGCCGGACGCAACCTGGCCTGGCTGAACCCGCACCACGACCTGGACCCCGTGCCGCTGCCCACGCCACAGGCCCTGCTCCACCTGCTGACCCACCACTACTACGGGGCCAGTGGCACCTACACCCCCCGCGCGGCACCAGGCCGGCCGGCCTCCCTGCACGGCTCCAGCGGACCGCTGCGCGCCACGGTCTCCTTCCACCCCCTGGGCCGCACCCTGTTCGAGACCCTCCTGGCACAGATCCCGAAATTCACCGGCTACCCCACCCCGCCCGTCCCGGACACCGAAGAGACCGGCGACCGCTGCCCGTGGGAGAGCGCCTGGCGCCCCGGCCCCCACGAGGCCCGCCCGGAAGTGACATGGCCGGGACGGCTGCTGACCGGCCGCTCCCGGCACGCCCTGCTACTCGTGCCCGCCCCCGGCGGCACCCACGTCACCGACGTGTACCTGACCTGGGGCGACCAGGTCAAACCACTGCCGGCCACTGACCCGTACCTGGTGATGGACACCGTCACCGGCGGCCGCCGTGCCGACAGGCGCCGCATGCCGCGCCGGGCGGACGCCGACCGGGCGTGGTGGCGGGAACTGGAAGCGCTGCTGCTGGCCCCGGACGAGGAACACTCATTCCGCCGCCCGGAGATCTTCGACACCCTCAACGACCTGCCGCCACAGGTGCGCACGCACCTGCGGGTGCGGGTGCACGGCTTCGACCAGGACGGCCAAACCCGCGACCACCGCTGGTACACCGCGATCACCCCGCCGCTGCTGGCCTGGGCCCAGGAGAACGACCCGCAGCGCGCCGAGCGGATCGGCGCTTGCGTCAAGGCGGCACACGCCATGGCCGCCGACCTCAAAGACGTCGCCGAACAGGCATGGAAGGACACCATCAACGGGCCCGCCGCCGGCGCTGTGGGCGCGATGGCAGGGCGGGAGACAGGAAAGAAGAAGCCTGTCCGCCGTACAGCGCCGAAGGACACCAGTCCGGCGAGCGCGAAGAAGACGGCCGGCCGCTCCCCGTGGACGGCGCCCGCCGGCACCGAGTACTGGCGGGGGGCCGAGAAGACGTTCTGGCGCCTGCTGGACGCTCCTGACGCCTGGCCGCACGCGGCGTTCGCCGCCACCGCCGAAGCAGCCCTGCGACAGGTCACAGCCCTGGACCGCGTCCGCTACCGACATGCTGCGCGCGCTGTTGCCACAGCCGTGGCCGACCTGCACCAGCGGGCGCGGTCCCGGCGACAGCCCGACCAGGAAGGGTGAGCCATGAACACGATCGACTACCGGCGCCACTGCGAAAAATTCACCACACAGGTAGCCGGCCTCTGTGAGGAACCCGGCGTGCGGCGGGACTTGCGCGATGGCCGCGGCCGCCCCGTGGACGAGTGCAAGCGCATGCACCGCTACCTGTCCGTGCGCACCGCCGGCCACGGCCACCGCCGTGTCCACTACACCGTGGCCTGCCTGATCGCGTTTGCCGACCCGCTCGAGGCCGAACGCGACCGGCCCACCCCGCTCCCGCCACCGCGTGATCCGCAACCGCCCGCAGCGGGCCCGGCTGTCCCCATGCCGGTACCCGGTCTGCCCGCCGCACCTGCCGACACGGACCGCCCCTACACCACGCTTGTGTGGCGTAGCCGTCCCAACTTGGGTGCGACGCTGGCCCGCGCGGTCCGCGAAGCCGGCTTCCACGACTCCAGCACCGACGACCTGCTGCACACCATCGTCAGTGTCGACGACGACCACCTGCACCCGCACATCCTGCCGTCGCTGACCTCGCGCCTGCTGCGCGCCCAGATCACCCCCGACTGGCCGGTCCTGCTCGAGGACCTGTCGCTGCGGGCCTTCGACGCCGACCAGGTCGCCACCCGCTGGCTCGACGGCTTCTACCGCGCTCTCATCAACCCCACCGGTAAGGACTGACCCCTAATGACCTCTTCTTCCCCGATCGCCTCCCGGTACCTGGACCTGCATGTCCTGCACCCGGTCGCCGCCGCCAATCTCAACCGCGGGGAGTCCGGGCAGCCCAAGACCATCAGCCTCGGTGACGTCACCCGCGGCATGGTGTCCTCCGCGGCGTGGAAGCGCGTCACCCGCGAGGACATGGAAACCGACCTCGGCGAGAGCGCCGCCCGCACCCGCATGGTGCCACTGGCCGTCGCCGACGCCCTGCGCGAAGCGGGCTGGCCCGACGACCTCGCCCAGTTCACCGCAGCGCAGATCCCGCAGTCGGCCAAAGAAGGCGGACTCAAGACCAACCCCAAGGAAGGCCACCGCACCCAGGCGATGCTCTTCCTGCCCAACGACGCCGGCGCCCGCCTCCTCCAGATCTGCATCGACCACCGCGACGACCTCGAACAGGCCCTGGCCGAGCAGAACACCACAGGCAAGAAGGCACCCGCCGTCCTACCCCAGGCAAAGATTGCCGCCGAACTGATCCGCCGCACCGCCACCATCAACCTGTTCGGGCGGATGCTCGCCGAAATCCCCTCCGGCCACGTGGAAGGCGCCGTGCAGATGGCACCCGCCTTCACCGTCCACAAGGCCGGACTGCAGCCGGACTTCTTCACCGCCGTCGAGGACTGGCCCCGCCCCGGCGAGCACGGCAGCGCCCACCTGGAGACCGCATTCCTGACCGCCGGGGTCTTCTACCGCTTCACCACCGTCAACATCACCACGCTGACCGCCAGCCTGCACGGCGACAGCGCTGCCGCCGCCAAGCTCATCGAGTTGTTCGTGTCGACGTTCATCTTGTCGATGCCCAAGGGCAAGCAGACCTCGACCGCTGCCCAGACCATCCCCGACGTGGTGTACTACGCGGTCCGCGACCGCCGGCCCGTCTCCTTCGGCGCTGCCTTCGAACAGCCCGTGACCGCCCGCGGCCAGGGCTACACCCTGCCCGCACGCCAGCGCCTGGCCGAGTACGCCGCCACCATCGACCGTCTGCTCGGCACCCGCCACCGCATCGCGCACGGCCACGCCACCGCCGCCGGAAAGGCCATCGACCACCTCGGCACGTACCACCCCGGCTTCGCCGACCTCGCAGCGGAAAGCGCCACCTCCGCGCTTGCACCCGCCACACCGCAGCCGGATCAGGCTCCCTCCGGCCAGGACAGCGCGGCATGAGCCGCGGCCTGGTACTGCGCCTGGCCGGGGTGATGCAAGCGTGGGGGGAGAGCGCCGCGTTCACCTACCGCGACACCGCCGCCCACCCCACCCGCTCCGCCCTGATCGGCATGTTCGCCGCCGCCAGCGGCCGCACCCGCGAGCAGGCCCTCGATCCCTACCCCGACCTGCGAGCCCCCGGCCAGGACCACGCCCCCAGCCACCGCGACCTCGTCTTCACCATCCGCATCGACAATCCCGGCACCGTCTACCGCGACTTCCAGACCGCCGGCGGAGGCCGCCCCCACCAGCAGGGCCTGCGCACCGCCGCCGGCAACTACCGGCCCCAGGACGAATCCACGATGGTCACCTGGCGCGACTACCTGGTCGGCGCCGCCTTCACCCTCGCCGTCCAGGGCCCTCCCGCACTGCTGGCCCACATCGCCGCCACCCTGGAACGCCCCGTGTACTCCCCGTACCTGGGCCGCCGCTCCTGCCTGCCCGACGAGCCCCTGATCATCCACGCCGACATCACCGACCCCGTCCGGGCGCTGCGCAGCGTGCCGCTGACGCTGGCCCGGCCACCCGCCCCCGGCGCCGAGTTCGTGCTGGTGACGTTCCTCCACGAACACCCCCCAGGCCGCCCCGCCCAACTCGGTGACCTGCCGCATCTGGAGAGCCCCAGCGAGCCGGTCGACTTCACCAGCAGCGCACGCACCCATCTGCTGCGGCCGCTGTGGCGCACCACCGAACCCCTGCCCGCCGACCGGTACGCAGGCCGCAGCCCGGCCACTGCCCTGACCGACTACATCCTCAGCCACCCCGCTGCCCCTGCCACAGGATGACCCCGTATGCCCGCGACCTTGACCCGTATCGTCCTCAACCGCTCCCACCCCGCCGCCCGCAACGACCTACGTGACCGGGTCAACCTCCACAAGACCCTCATGCGGCTGCTGGACTCGCCCACCGGGCCCAACCCGCGAAAGAGCGGCGGCCTGCTGTTCCGCCTCGAGCACGCACCGGACCCGTTCCTGCTGGTGCAGACCGCCCAGTCCCCGAAACTCGGCGGTCTGCCGGCCGGCTACGGCACCCTGGCCACCCGCGACCTGACCCCGCTCCTCACCGCCCTCACCGCAGGCCTGAACGTCAGGTACAGAATCACCGCCGCAGCCACCGCGAGCGTGCCCTCCGCACCGAAAGCCGGCAACCAACGCCGCGCCCGGGGCACCGACGTCCTGCTGGAGGGCCACGACGCGATCGGGTGGTGGCAGCGCCGGGCCGCCGCAGCCGGTCTCGGCCTGACCGGCCCGGTCACCGCCGCCCCCGAGCCCTTCGCCAGTCCGAAGCGCCCCGCCCCGTTCTTCAAACTCACCCAGTTCGACGGCACCGCCACCATCACCGACTCCGACGCCCTGCACGCCGCGCTGCGCGACGGCATCGGCAAAGGCAAGACCTACGGCGCAGGCCTGCTCACCCTCATGCCCGCCTGACCACACGCCCCCGACAGGCCAGCAGCCTCGGGCCCGCCCGGCCCGGGGCTGCTGGCACCGCAGAAAAGACTCCGCATGAACCCACCCACCCCCACGCCACCACCCGACCCCGCCAGCCTGCGGGCGCTGGCCGTCCGCCTGCTCCTGCACGACGCCCGCGACACCACGATCCCCCCTCTTCGCATCCGAGCGGTCGCCACCGCCCACGGCGTGCATCCGCGCACCGTGCGCCGCTGGCTGGCCAACGCCCAAGAACACGGCGGCACGTTCACCCCCGCAGGCCGCCCGCACTTCGAACTCGACGAGCACATGCTCGACGTCGTCCGCCGCCGGCGCGGCAACGCCTCAGCCGCCTACCAGGAACTGGCCGACGAAGCCGCCGCCGCAGAGAAGAAGCAGGCTGACGAAGCCGCTACCGAAGAGCGGGAGCCGGCCGACGAAACCGCCATCGAACCCACCCGGCCCGCCCTGCCGTCCCGGGCCACCTTCCACCGCGCCGTGCGCCGCCAACTCGACCCCGGACAGCGAGCCGGCATGCGCCACGGTGAAACCGCACGCCTGCGACACGACGTGTTCGGCAAACGCCCCCGCCGCTACCGCAACTACGCCTGGGAAACCGACCACGTCGAAGCATCGGTCAAAGTCATCGTCGACGGCCACATCCGCAAACCCTGGATCACCTGGTTCGTCGAATGCGCCACCGACGGCATCTGCGGCCTGGCCATCACCCCGCAGACCCCCAGCCGCGAAAGCATCCTCGTCGCGCTCCGCGACTCACTGCTGCTCGACAGCCGCCACGGCCCCTTCGGCGGCCGCCCCGAACGCGTCCGCGTCGACGGCGGCAAAGACTTCCTGTGCACCACACTCCGTGAGGCCATGGCCGTACTCGGCCCCGAACTCATCGAACTGCCACCCGGCCGCGGCGACCTGAAACCCACCGTGGAAGCCGTCAACGGCGCGGTGAAGAAAATGTTGTTCGCCGACATGCCCGGCTACACCCACCCCCAGAAGGTCGCCGGCGGCAAACCGGCCGACCCCGACCCCGACCTGCTGACCTTCGAAGAGTTCTGCCTGCTGGTCATCGACTGGGTCCGCCGCTGGAACACCGAGCACACCGTCCCTGCCCTCGGCGGCAAGACACCCGCGCAGGCCTGGGCCGACGACCTCACCCCCGTCATCGTCATCCACCCCGAAGAGATCCACACCTTCACCCTGGAACCCCGCCGCGCCCGGCCGCTGACGATCAACAACGACGGCGTGCACTGGAAGTCGCGCACCTACGTCGACGACTGGATGCACGGCCGGGGCGGGGAAAAGGTCAACCTGCGCTACATGCCCCACCACCCCTACCGCGTGGAACTGTACGACGCCGAAACCGGCAAGTACCTGGGCCCTGGATTCTCCACCGACGAGCTCACCCCGGCCCAGCAACGCGCCCTGGACAGCACCCGCAGGCGCAGGGCCAACGAGCTGAAGGCGGACCTCACCAAGGTCGAAAGGCAGCGCAAGGTCCGCTACTCCGCCACTCGCGACGGCCTGACCCGCCGTCTGGAAGCCCTCACCACCCAGCAGGCTGCCGAAGAACTCCGCGCCCATGGCATCGCCCCACCCGCCCCAGCCGACACCACGCCCACGGACAGGGGCGGCCTGTCCCTGCCCGAACCCAGCGACGGCTGGATCGTGCCCCGCCCCCGCACCCAGCCGCCCGACCCTCCCGGGCCGTCCACCTGACCCCCAGCCTGCCGTCGCCGCGCACCTGCACCTATCGCGGCGCAGCAGCCCCCAGCCCCTAACCAGCCGCACACTCACATCAGGAGACACCGTGACAACGCCCACCACCACCGGGCCGGCGGCGGCCAGCACGGTCCCCGTGCGCTCCGACCGACTCCCGAACCCCGCCGACGACCACTTCCTCGGCCTGGACGCCAACCCGATCGCCACCGAGGCCGTCCGCGAAACCGAATCCATCATCAAGCACACCCTCGCCGTCTACGGCATGGCCTGTATCCACGGCGAAGTAGGCCTCGGCAAGACGTTCGCCGCTCATGCCGCATGCCGCAAACTCGCCCCCTACATCACGCTGACCCTGCAGTTCGCCGTAGGCCCCAACCTCGCCCAGATCCGCTCCGCCCTGTTGCGCGCCCTGGGCAAGGCTGGCGACGCCCCCTCCAACAACGCCGACCTGTGCGACCAGATCATCAAGGACGCCCTCGCCGCCAGCGACCATCTCCTGCTGCTGGACGAGGTCCAGCACCTGGGCCACACCGCGCTGGAGTACATCCGCGACCTGTGGGACAGCAACCAGAAGATCAGCAAGACCCTGACCGTGATCATGGTCGGCAGCGACAACACCCGGCAGAAGATCCTTCACCGCAAGGCCTTCCACAACCGCATCCACCAGTGGCAGCAGTTCAGCCCACTGACCCCCGCCGAAGTCCTCGGCACCATCCCGCACTACCACCGCCTGTGGCGCGACGCTCCCGACGACCTGCTGCTGTGGACCGACGACCGCGCCTGTCACGGCTGCTTCCGCACCTGGGCCAACCTCACCCTGGTCCTGCGCGGCATCCTCGAAGACGACCCCACGCAGACGCTCAACCAGCACTTGGTCCGCAAAGCCCTACGCCGTCTCGACCCCACCACGCGATTCCCCACCCACGACACCGACGGCTGGGCGTGACCCCAGCCGGGAGTGTCTAATAAACGGCGGATCTGTTGATCATGGAGACGCCAAGTGAGTGAGATGACGATCGAGCCCGAGTCCGTGCCTGAACCGGTCGGTG
>NZ_JBFAXL010000085.1:0-28949 GCF_040680795.1 Streptomyces sp. NPDC051976 | reverse complement strand
CGCGGGATGTCAGCGGCCCTGGAGGGATCTGACGTTGTCGCCGAAGGTCCAGCTCTTGGAGCCGTCCCAGTTGAGGGACCAGGTCATGAGGCCCTTCAGGGAACCGCTGAAGGCGTTCCACGACTGGCTGACCAGGCTGGGGGCCATGTAGCCGCCGCCGGCGCCGGGCTGGGCGGGCAGTCCCGGCACCTGCTTGTCGTAGGGCACCTTGACGGTGGTTCCCTGGATGGTCAGTCCGTTGTTGAGGCAGGTGGTCTGGGTGGTGAAGCCGGTGACCGTACCGGCCTGGTAGGAGTCACCGGAGCAGCCGTACATGCTGCCGTTGTAGTACTGCATGTTCAGCCACCACAGGCGGCCGTTGTCCGCGTACTTCTTCACGATCGGCAGGTAGGCACCCCAGATGGAGCCGTAGGTGACGCTGCCGCCGGTGACGTAGGCCGTCTCGGGGGCCATGGTCAGGCCGAAGCCCGCGGGCATCTGGGAGAGGACGCCGTCGATGATGCGTTCCAGGTTGGCCTGCGAGGTCGAGAGGGTGTTGATGTTGCCGCTGCCCGTCAGGCCGGTCTCGATGTCGATGTCGATGCCGTCGAAGTTGTACGCCTTGAGGATCGGCACGACGGTGGCCACGAAGCGGTCGGCGACCGCGCTGGAGCTGAGGTCGATGCCCGCGGCCGCGCCGCCGATGGACATCAGGATGGTGGCGCCCGCCGCCTTGGCCTGGCACATCTCGGCCGGGGTGGCGACCTTCACGCCCGCGTCCATGCCGTCCTGCCACTCGACGGTGCCGTCGGAGAGGATGACGGGGAAGGCGGCGTTGATGACGTTGTAGCCGTGCTGGGCGATCCGGCTGTCGGTGATCGGGATCCAGCCCATGCCGGGGTGGACGCCGTTGGCGGCGCCGTCCCAGTTCTCCCAGTAGCCCTGGAGGACCTTGCCCGACGGGCGGGGCTTCGTGGCGCAGGTGGTGCCGCCCGGCGGGGTGGTGGTGGGCGGCGTGCTGGTGGGGGGTGTGGTGGTCGGTGGCGTGCTGGTCGGCGGCGTGGTCGGGGTGGTGGGCGGCGTCGTCGTCGGGGTGGTGGGCGGTGTGGTGCTGCCGCCGGGGCCGCTGAGCGAGACGTCGTCCGCGTAGTACGTGGGCTGCCCGTACCAGCCGTGCAGGTAGACGGTCACCGAGGTGGTGTTCGCGCCGGTGGTGAAGCTGACGCTGAGCTGGGTGTACGACGAGGTGCCCGGCGTCCAGGTGGACGGGTCACTGGCGGCGCCGGTGCCGGTGGCGCCGAGGTAGACGTAGCTGCCCTGGACGTACGCGCTCAGCGTGTACGGGGAGTTGGGCTGCACGCTGATCGTCTGGGTGCACTGGGCGTCGTCCTGCCCGGCCGGTGTGGCCTTGAGCGCGGAGGCGCCGGAGTGCACGGGGCTGCTGACGGCCGCGCCGGAACCGCCGGAGCAGGACCAGTTGGACAGCCCGCTCTCGAAACCTGGGTTGGCCACCAGGTTGGTGGTCGCGGCCCCGGCCGCGCCGGAGCCGACGAGGGCGACGGCGGTGCCGACGACGGCTGCCGCGCTCACCCCGGCCAGGGCGCGCTTGACGACGGTTGCTCTGTGCTTGGCACGGCTCGTGTGACTCACGTGCGGTGCACCTTCCACGACTGCCTCCTGGGGGCAAGGAGTTCGGAGTGGCGCGTTCCCGTGTCGCCCATGACGTGGGCATGGCAAATGAAAGGCGGTGGGGCGCCCGGTTCTGGGTGAAGGGAAGAGTGGAGCGCTGTGCCCGTCGGGATCGTATGAGGGGCGGCAAGTGCCGTCAATAGGTCTGGACCAAAGGTGCGTGAGTGCGCGTCAGAACGGGCGGACCAGCGTGTTTCAGAACTGTGACGGTCGCCGGGCAACGACGGAAGCGTCCAGGCGGTCTCCCTGTGCGGAAGCCCGTCCGGCGGCTCAGGGGCCTGACCAGCCCTGTCCCGCTTGGCGGGGAACACAGCGATCGCAGAGGATACAGATCATGAGCATGGGTACGCGTCGTACGGCACTGCGGGGGATGGCCGTCGGCAGCGTGGCGGTGGCCGCGATCGGGCTGGGGGCCGCGGGAGCCTGGGCGAAGTCGGACATCTCGTTCTCGGCCGGGCCGCACACCGTGCGTTACGGGTCGGCCGTGCACCTGGTGGGGCAGGGGGAGGACGACAACTCCACCTACAACAGGTATTGCGTGCAGCAGCGCTCGGGTAACGGCGGCTGGGTGACGCTGCGGTGCTCGCGCGGCGGCTACAACGCCGGCGGCAGCCTCAACTTCTCGGTGCGCCCGTCCCACCGCGGCCAGGTGCAGTTCCGCGGCATCATCACCGAGGCGCCCTCCAAGACGTCCCGGCACACCTCGATACACCTGGCCTCCGCGATCAAGAGGGTCCTGGTGAGCTGACCTGGCCTCTCCACCCCGCCGCCCCGGTCGTCACGTCCGGCAGGGGCGGCGGTTCGGGTGCGCGTAGGGCCGCGTCAAGCATGGACCGGACTGCTGACCTTGTCGTCCCAGGCGATCCTGTAGTCGAACATCCAGGCGCTCTTCTCGGGCTTGACGAGCTTGGCGAAGACGCGCAGGGCCAGGCCGTTGACCGTACGTGCGATCGGGCCCGCGGTCTTGTCGCTGTTCTTGCGGGTGGTCTCCTTGATGATGCGTTCGACGCGGGGGCGGCGCAGTGCTTCGTACGCCTGGAACGCCTCGTCGTACGGCAGGTCGCGCAGGCAGCGGGCCAGCTCGATCGCGCTCTCGATGGCGAGCGAGGCGCCCTGGCCGGAGCTCGACGACGGCGCGTGCACGGCGTCGCCCACCAGGACCATCCGGCCCTTGCTCCAGGACGGCACCCGGGCGGGCATGTTCTCCATCGAGCCGATGACGAGCAGGTCGTCCGGGTCGGTGCGCGCGATCAGGTCGCGGGCGGGCGTACGGTCGTCCGCGAAGGTGGCGGCGAGCGTGCTCAGCCACTCGGCCGGGGGTGTCTTCCGGGCTTCGGCCGCCGTCATCGGCTCGGGGTGCGGCACGTTCACGAACCACACCGCGTCCTCGGCGTCGAAGACCTGGTAGCCGAAGAAGCCGCGCTTGCCGAAGCTCATGTTCATCTTGCCCCCGGTCTGCGGCACCTCGGGGTCGCGCACCCGGGCTCCGAAGCTGATCAGGCCGGCGTGCCCGGGGCCGGGGGCGTCCGCGTCGATGAGCGAGCGGACGGTGGAGCGTATGCCGTCGGCGCCGATCAGGACGTCGGCGGTGGCGTGCGAACCGTCCTCGAAGTACGCGGTGACGCCGTGCTCGTCCTCCTCGGCGCGGACGATCCGCTTGCCGTACTCGGTACGGATGCCCCGGTCGGCCGCCTCGCCGTAGATCGCCTGGTAGAGGTCGGTGCGCCAGAAGAACTGCATGGGCGCGATGCCGGGCGGGTTGCCGAACTCGGCCAGCCGCCGCCCGGCCCAGTCCTGCAGCACGATGCCGGTCATCGGCAGTCCGGCGGAGCGGATCGACCTGGCCGCCCCGATCACGTCGAGGGCGTCCAGGCCGTTCGGAGCGAGGCTCAGCCCGGCGCCGACGCCTTCGGCCGACCGCGGATAGGCCTCGTAGATGGTGGCCTCGATGCCCGCCTTCTGCAGGGCCATGGCCAGTACGGGTCCGGCGATGCCGCCGCCGATCACGAGGGCGGTGCCGCAGCTCTGGTTCGTCATGCGGTGATAGTCGCAATGAAACTAGTCCCGTGTCAACTAGTGTAGGTGTGGCGGGCCGGTCAGGAGACCTCCAGTTCCCCGAGCTGCAGGTAGTACGTGCCCGTCTGGTCGGTGCTCAGCTTCGTCCCCGTGATCCGCACATAGCGGGCGGTCGTCGCGGCGAAGCCGAACGTCTGAGCCGTGGCGTCCGGTGGGGCGTACCCGGTCCGCGATGCGACCGTCGTCCAGGTGACGCCGTCCGGCGAGGTCTGGACGGCGAAGTCCACCGGGAATCCGCGGCCGGTGTTGGTCCCGTCGGTGCGCGGCCAGAGCGCCACCTGCGAAACGCGGCTCGGGCCGCCGAGATCGACCTGGGCCCACTCGGTGTGCTGGGTGCTCGCGCCCGCGCTGCTGTAGCCCATCGAGTACCAGAGATTCGACAGGTGCACACCGTCGGTCAGGTCGGAGCGCAGCCAGCTCTCGTTCGGGTACTCCACCGAACTGGACGCGCTGACGGTACGGCCGAGAGCGAGGTCGCCTCCTGTCGCCTCCAACTCCGCCAACTGCATGTGGTAGTTGCCGAAGGAGTCCGTGCGCAGACGCGTGCCGGTCACCCGCACATAGCGCGCCGAGGTGGTGGCGAACGGGAACGTCTGGGCACCGCTCGGCTTCGGGTAGCCGGTCCGGTCGGCCACCGTCGTCCAGGTTGTGCCGTCGGCCGAGACCTGGATGGTGAAGTCAGTGGGGAACCCGTTGCCCGCGTTGCCGCTGTCGTCGCGCGGATAGAGGTCGACGCGGCTCAGCGGCTTCACCGAGCCGAGGTCGGCCTGCACCCACTCGGTGTGGTCGGTCGCGAGTGAGCTTCCGCTGCTCCATCCCAGCGCGCCGGGGACCGAACCGCGCCGCCCGTCGGCCAGCGCGTCCTTGCCCCAGCCGTCCGCGTCGTACGAGCTGGACGCCGTGATCGTCGCGCCCTCCGCGGCGTTCGCCATCGGGTTGATCCGCACGTTGTCGAAGACCGCGCTCGCGCCGCCCGTCACCAGCGCGATGTCGCCCACGCCGTAGGCGCTGTCGTCGACGGTCAGCGCCGGTGACTGCGAGGTGCCGGAGTAGACGCTGAGTCTGCCGCCCTTGGCGACCACCCGCAGATGTGTGGTCTGGCCGGCGACGTAACCGGGGACGGTCGCGGAGCCCAGGGTGGTGCCGCCGCGATAGACGAAGAGCTGGCCGTTGTCGCGCTGGGCGATGAGATAGCCGGTGTCCATGTCGCTGCCGTTCATCGAACGGACCATCAGGCCCGCCCAGTTGCCGGAGCCGCCGTCGGCGGCGGTGCCGGTGATCCGCAGATCGACGGAGGCGGCGACGTCGCCGTACGCCCGGCCCTCGACGGCCGAGGTGTCACCCCACTCGGCGGCGGTCGAGGACTGCGTGTAGCTGCCACCGCTGACCGACCAACTGCCCTTGCTGTGGCGCCAGTTGTGCTCGTCGCCCGAGGTGGTGAAGTCATCGGTGAAGGGGAAGGACGCGTCGGGGCCGCCGGCCGCGATCTCGTCGAGCAGCTGCTTGTGCCGCTGGACGACGTCCGTGCCCGAGGTGTCGAAGTGCGTCAGGTCGGTGATCATCGTCTCGGCGAGCGCGTGCGCGGCGACCGGCTTCGTCCTGGCGAGGATGTTCAGCAACTCGTAGTCCTGCAGCCCGCTGAGCTGGGACTCGCTGCGCAGGCTGTCGTAGATGCCGTACGCGGCCTTGTTCGGGCGGACCAGCCAGGCGTCGCCGCTCTGCGAGCCGTTGAAGGTGTCGGCCGCCTGCCAGGTGCCGTTGACGTTGTTGACCCAGTAGTTCCATCCCCAGTGCAGATAGCCGTCGGCGGCGGTCTTGAACGCCAGCCAGGGCAGCAGCCGGGTCGCGTCGAGGTGGTTCGATATGAAACGGTTCATGTAGTCGCCCTGCGGAATGATGCAGGTGTAGAACCACAGGTCTTTGCCCGCCAGCCGCTGGCTCTGGTACCAGGCCGGGTGCGCGTCGTAGTCGCTCGTCACCGGTGTCTGCGTGGTCAGGTCCGCCGCGTTGCCGGTGAACAGCGAGTTGTGCGCCTCATTGGTGAGCGGGTGGGGGAAGGAGCTCTTGTACGTGTCGTACAGCCAGTTGGACGCGTCCGACTGCGCCTGGGTGGACGGCTCGTCCAGGGCGCTCATGTAGAACCGGTCGGTCCAGCCCTTGGCGTCCAGGTGCGCCTTGAGCGCGGGGAAGAGCGTGCGCAGATACGCGTTGGTGTCGGGACAGGAGCCCGCGGCCGCCGAGTTGGGCTTGCACAGCACCCGCTTCACGGCGCCGCTCGTGCCGTTCGCGGCCACCAGGGTTTCCAGGCCGGGGGAGTTGCCGTCCGGATTCCCCTCCAGCAGTGTCGGCGTGTAGAGGTACTGCATCGCGCCCGCGTCCACGAAGAGCTGCACGAAGCGGTCGAAGTCCGACCAGTCGAAGTGGTAGGCGCCGCTCGCGTCGATCGTGGTGCCGGGGATGAGCAGCGCCTGGAAGTCGGCGTAGACGACGTTGTTGCGGTGCGCGGCCATGTCGGTGGCGATGTTGCCGATGACCTTCCACCAGTTCGCGTCGTACATCTGCACCCCGTACTGCAGCGGGATGGCCTGCACGGTGCCGGTGTAGTCCCAACCCGCCGACGTGAACCAGTTGTTCATCTTGAACGACGACTGGTCGGTGGGCGGGATCGTGGCGCTGTAGACCGTGACGGACACCGGCACCGTCACGTTCCCCGCGCTGGTGTTCACGACGGCGCTGCCACTGTACGTGCCCGGTGCCTGCCCGTCCGGCACGTGGACCTGGTAGTAGTACGCGAGCGTGGTGTTCGCGCCCGCGCTCTGCGGGGCGTTGTCCATGAGCGCGTCGTAGTAGGCGCTGCCGCCGTCCGGCGGGTTCTCGACGGTGTTGGCGGAGCCGATCTTCTGGACGCTCGGGTGGTTGTACTCGCGGCGCACCGAGATGTCGCCCGCCGGGATAGCGGCGCCGCCCGGGCCCGCCAGGGCGCCGGTGGTGACGGAGGCGCCGCTGAGCGATCCGCCGGAGCGCACCAGGAGTTGGGCGGCCTCGTAGTCGTCGCGCGCCGCGTACAGCGAGACCGCGGTGGCGGCCCCGGCGGGCGGCGTGCTGGAGGTGAACGGCCGGTCGTCCGAGTCCTGCACCCACACGCTCGGACTCACGGCCGCCCGCGCGGGGAGAGCGGGCAGGGCGGCGCAGGCGAGCAGTGTGGTGACGAGCGTGCCGATCAGGCGGCGGGGGAGTGGCATGGAGCGCCTTCCGGTCGGGTGGCGCGGGGCAGGGGAGGGCGGCGCATTTGGTGCGTTTCGCGCTTGATACGTTTCAACCCGGAGGAGCGAAACCGACGATAGGACTGGACCACTAGACGGTCAAGACATCGCGCACAGGCGGCACACAGACGGCGCCACCGCGCTCACTGCCGGTCGGACACCCCCTCGCCGACCGGCCCGCCTGCCGGAGTGAACCGTTCCGCGAAGGCGGCGCGGTTGACGGAGCCGGGGGAGCGGTCCCAGACCGCGAAGACCACGCGCTCGAACGCCGCCGCGAGCGCACCGCCCGCGGTCAGGTGGGCGTGGAACGCCTCGGCCACCTCGCGCGGGTCGTTGCGGAACACCCCGCATCCCCAGGCGCCGAGGACCAGTTGCCGCGCGCCGTGGTGCGCGGCCACCGCCAGGACCCGCTCGGCGCGTTCCTTCAGGACGCGCGGGATGCGGCCGCGCGCATCCGGATCGCGGCGCAGCAGCTCCCCGGCGTTGGGCGCGGGTGAGGTCAGGAACGAGACGGGATACGGCTCGTCCAGCAGCCGGCCGTGGTCGTCGCGGTGCACGGGCACATCGGGGGACCAGATGACGCGGTGGCTGTAGAACAGGTCGGGGGAGTCACGGTGGGCGGCGTAGTAGTCGGGCGCCCGCAGCAGGCACGGATACAGCAGCGCGTTGCGGCAGAGGTCCTCCTCCTGGGCCTTGGCGCCACCGAGATAGCCGCCTCCCGGATTGCGTGCGGAGGCGAAGTTCAGTACGGCGATCCGTTCGGCCCCGGCGAGGTGCAGCCGCCGCGCGGCCCGGAGGCTGTCCTCGGCGGTCACCTCGAAGGACGTCCGGTGGCCTGGCGGCGTGCGAGGTACGCCGACGACGCTGTCCGGCCCGTAGCTCACCGTGCCCGTGACCGCGGCCGTCAGCGCCGTGCCCACCTCGACGACGGTGCCCTTGCCGGTGGTGTACCGGCCGTCGGCGGCGATCTGTTCGTTGAGGTCCGCGACACCGCGCAATCTGCTGCTCATGCGCCCGCATGCTAGGGCCGGTACGTCGCCCCGATCGAACGGTTTCCGCCCGCCGCGGTGCACGCCCATGGCGCGGCCGAGCGTTCCGGTGTCCGGATCACCTGCCGTTCTGCCCCGGAATGGCGGGCAGTTCCACGGCGATGCGGATGCCCCCGGCGGAGCGCGGGGTGAGGGTCAGCGTCCCGTCGTGTGCCCGGGTGATCGTCTTGGCGATGGCCAGGCCGAGACCGACGCCCGCGTGGTCGGTGTGCACACGCGCGGTGCCGCGCTGGAACGGTTCGGTGAGCGTCGAGACCAGTTGAGGGGAGAGCTTCGCGCCGGTGTTCTCGACGGTGAGGACCACACTGCGCTGGTGGACGCCCGTATGCACCCACACGGTGCCCTGCTCGGGCACATTGTGGACGATCGCATTGTGCACGAGGTTCATGGCCAGCTGTACGAGGAGGGCCGACGACCCGATAGTACGGGCGGTGTCCCCGCTGGCCTCCAGGGCGACGCCGTGCTTCTCCGCGAGCGGGAGCAGGGTCTCGGCGGCCTCTTCGGCCACGAGCGACAGGTCGACGGCTTCGCGGGTGGCGGGTCGCTGCTCGGCGCGGCTGAGCAGGAGCAGTGCCTCGGTGAGGTCGATCGCCCGGGTGTTGACGGCGTGCAGGCGGTCGATGACCTCGCCGGTGTCACACGTCGGATCGGTGCGGGCCACGTCGAGCAGGGTCTTCGAGATGGCCAGCGGCGTGCGCAGTTCGTGGGAGGCGTTGGCGGCGAACCGCTGCTGTTCCGCGACCTGTGCCTCCAGCCGCGCGAGCATCGTGTCGAAGGCGTCGGCGAGTTCGCGGAACTCGTCGCTGCGGCCCGGCAGCCGGATCCGGTGGGAGAGCGATCCCGCGGTGGCCGTGCGTGCCGCGTCGGTGATGCGGGTCAGCGGGGCGAGCATGCGGCCGGACAGGATCCACCCTCCCAGCAGACCGAAGGCCAGCAGGAACGCCAGTGCGACGACGGTGATGGGGCCGAACTCGCGCAGGACGGCGGTGCGCCACTCCACGATGATGACCAGACCGGGGTGCACGCTGTGCAGCAGGAACACCCACATGGCGGCGAGCATCGCGACGCCCGCGACCATGATGAACCCGGCGTAGCTGAGGGTGAGTTTGAGCCGGACACTCAGCCCGGGCGCCCTATGCACGCTCGCCGCCCTCGCGTCCCGTACCGGTTGCCGTACCGGTTGCCGTACCGGGTGCCGTGTCGATGCGGTAGCCGACGCCCGGCACGGTGGCGATGGCCCAGGGTTCGCCGAGGCGTTTGCGCAGTGCGGAGACGGTGATGCGGACGGCGTTGGTGAACGGGTCGGCGTTCTCGTCCCATGCCCGTTCCAGCAGCTCTTCGGCGCTGACGACACCGCCCTCTGCGGCGACGAGGACTTCGAGGACGGCGAACTGCTTGCGGGTGAGCGCGACATAGCGGTCGTCGCGGTAGACCTCCCTTCGGAACGGGTCCACCCGCAGCCCCGCGATCTCCCGTACGGGAGGCTTGTGGTGGGCGCGTCTGCGGTCGAGGGCCCTCAGCCGCAGGACGAGCTCCCGCATCTCGAACGGCTTGGTGAGGTAGTCGTCGGCGCCGAGTTCGAACCCGGTGGCCTTGTCGTCGAGACGGTCGGCCGCGGTGAGCATGAGGATGGGCATGCCGCTGCCCGAGGCGACCACCCGGCGGGCGACCTCGTCACCGGAGGGCCCGGGGATGTCGCGGTCGAGGACGGCGATGTCGTAGCTGTTGACGCTCAGCAGTTCCAGCGCGGTGTCGCCGTCACCGGCGATGTCGGCCGCGATCGCGGCCAGGCGCAGCCCGTCGCGGACGGCTTCTGCCAGATACGGTTCGTCCTCGACGATCAAGACACGCATGCTCCCAGGCTAGGAGCCGGTGCGTATGGTCGGCGTATCGAAAACCCCATACGTACCGGCAACACCACGGTGCCTTGGCTGGGGGCATGAGCCACAGCCACCCAGCACGCACACCGGACCTGCCCTTGTCCTCCCTCCTCTCCGGGGCGCCGGGCGTGCGGCCGACCGTCCGGCCGATCAGCGCCGCCGAGCACCTGGCGTTCGTGCTCGCGCAGCGGTCGGTGAGCTTCCTGCAGACCCCGGCGTGGGGCCGGGTCAAGACCGAATGGCGCAGCGAGTCGCTGGGCTGGTACGACGGCGGGCGGCTGGTCGGAGCCGGACTCGTACTGCACCGGCCGGTGCCCCGGCTCAAACGCTTCACCCTGGCCTATCTGCCCGAGGGCCCGGTCATCGACTGGACCGGCGACATCTCCGTATGGCTCGACCCGCTGGCGGCGTACCTCAAGGCGCACGGCGCGTTCGCGATCCGGCTCGGCCCGCCGGTCGCCACCCACGCCTGGAGCGCCGGCCAGGTCAAGGACGGCATCGCCGACCCGGGCGTCCGGCGGCTCACCGAGCTGCCGGGCCCGTGGACCGACCCGGTCGGCGCCCGGGTCACCAGCGGGCTGAGGGAGGCGGGCTGGCTGCCGCAGAGCCCCGAGGACGGCTTCGGGGTGGGGCATCCGCAGTTCAAGTACGAGATCCCGCTGACCGGAAGGACCGAGGACGACGTGCTGCGGGGCATGAACCAGCTCTGGCGCCGCAACATCAAGAAGGCGGCCAAGGAGGGAGTCGTCGTCACGGTCAGCGAGGACCTCAAGGCGTTCCACGACCTCTACGTCCACACCGCCGGGCGCGATCACTTCACGCCGCGCCCGGCGCACTACTTCGCGACCATGTTCGCCGCCCTGAGCGCTGAGGACCCCGAGCGGATCAGGCTCTACCTGGCCCACCACCAGGGCGACCTGGTCGCCGCCGCCGTCCTGGTCCGGGTCGGCGCCCACGCCTGGTACTCCTACGGCGCCTCGTCCACCGACAAGCGCGAGGTACGCGGCTCCAACGCCTGCCAGTGGGCGATGATCCGCGACTGCCTGGCGGCGGGCTGCGACGTCTACGACCTGCGCGGCATCACCCCCACCCTCGACGCGGACGACCCGCACGTCGGCCTGATCCAGTTCAAGGTCGGCACCGGCGGCCAGGCGGTCAGATACGTCGGCGAGTGGGACCTGCCGCTGCGGCCGATGGTCTACCGGAGCTTCGACCTCTACATGAAGCGCCGCGGGCGCTGAACGCGGGCCGCCTCCCGCGCGCCGCACTGAGCGAGCGCCGCGGCCACCTCGTCGAGGCGTGCCCCGCGTGACGCCTTGACGAGCACCACGTCACCGGCGGTGAGGCGGCGGGCGCGCAGCCAGTCGACGGCCGCGTCGTTGCCGGCCAGCACCAGCGCGCGGGCTCCCGCACCCTCGGCGATCGGCCGGGCGGCCTCGCCGACCGCGGCCACGACATCGGCCCGGGCGGCGGCGTACTCCCCGACGGCGCGGTGTTCGGCGGCGCTGCCGTCGCCGAGTTCGCGCATCTCGCCGAGCACGGCGATACGGCACCTGCCGTCGATCGCCGCCAGCGCGTCCAGGGCGGCGCGGGTGGAGTCGGGGTTGGCGTTGTAGGAGTCGTTGAGCAGGGTCGCGCCGCAGGCGAGGGTGCGGGGCTCCAGCCGCCACCGCGAGAGCGGAGCGGTGGCCAGCGCTGTCGCGGCCCGGCCCAGAGGGACGCCCGCGGCCAGCCCTGCCGCGGCGGCGGCCGACGCGTTGAGCGCCAGGTGGGCGCCCAGGTGCGGCAGCGTGACGGTCGCCGACGTGTCGGCGGTGCGCAGGGTGAAGGACGGCCGTCCGAGCCCGTCCAGTGTCAGGCCGAGCGGTCGTACGTCGGCCTGTCCGGTCCGGCCGAAGGTCAGCACCGGGCCGTCGGTGAGGGCGCGCATCGCGTTCACCCGGGGGTCGTCGGCGTTGAGGACGGCGGTGCCGTCCGGAGCCAGGCCCTGGACCAGTTCGCCCTTGGCCCGGGCGATGGCCGCGCGCGACCCGAACTCGCCGAGGTGAGCCTGCCCGACGTTCAGAACGACGGCGACATCGGGCGCGACCAGGCCGGCGAGGTGGGCGATGTCGCCGATGTGGCGGGCGCCCATCTCCAGGACGAGGAAGCGGGTGGCGGCCTCGGCGCGCAGCATCGTGAGCGGCACGCCGAGCTCGTTGTTGAGCGAGCCGACGGTGGCGACCGTGGGTGCGGTGCCCGACAGTACGGCCGCCAGCAGGTCCTTGGTGCCGGTCTTGCCCTGGGAGCCGGTCACCGCGACCACGGTCAGCCCGTCCCGCAGCCGGGCCACGACATGCGCGGCGACCGCCTGCAGCGCGGCCCGGGCGTCCTCGACGACGACCGTGGGCAGCGGTGTGGGCCGGGCGCCGAGCACAGCCACCGCACCTGCCTCGGCCGCCCGTCGGACGTAGTCATGGCCGTCGACGCGCTCGCCCGCGAAGGCGACGAAGAGGCCGCCCGGCCCGGCCTGCCCGCTGTCGAGCACGGCGGGCGCGGTCACCGTCACGGACGCGTCGCCCTCGACCCTCCCGCCGACGACCGCGGCGATCTCGCCGAGGCTGAGCGGGATCATGACCGTACGCCGCGGAAGTCGGCGGGCAGGCGCACGCCGCTACGGGAAAAACCGCCGGAAGCTGGCTCGCTGAATGTCATGCGGACAGTAGAAGCAGCGCGGTGTTGCCCGTACGTATGCGGGTTTCGATACACCGGCAATACGTATCGTCGGCATATCGAAACCCGCATACGCGGCGGCAACACCACGCCACTTTGAATGGCGGCATGCTCTCCAGTGAAGCAGCCAGAACAGCGCACCGCCGCACCCGGTCATCCGCGAACTCGACCCCGCCTTCAGCGACTTCCGTGACTTCTTCCGCCGGACCTAAGACGGGAATCACCGTCTACGGCTGCGGGCAGGACGAGGCCGCCCTGTTCCGGGAGTTGGCACCCCGCTTCGGTGTGGCGCTCACGCTCACGGAGGCGCCGGTGTCCGACGCCACGACCGAACTGGCCGTCGGGAACCGCTGCGTCAGCGTCAGCCACAAGACCCGCGTCGCGAACTCCGCCCTTCGCGCGCTCCGTCGGGCCGGGGTCACGTACATCTCCACGAGGAGTATCGGCTACAACCACATCGACGTGGAACACGCCGAGAGCCTCGGCATCCGTGTGGGGAACATCGCCTATTCGCCCGACAGCGTGGCCGATTACACGCTGATGCTGATGCTCATGGCGGTACGGCACGCGAAATCCACCGTCCGCCGCACGGACGCCCATGACTACCGGTTGCACGAAGTGCGCGGCAGAGAACTGCGCGACCTGACCGTCGGAGTGGTGGGAACAGGGCGCATCGGCACGGCGGTCGTGGACCGGCTGCGCGGCTTCGGCTGCCGCGTACTGGCCCACGACAACCGCCCCGGGACGGCCGCCGATCACGTTCCCCTCGACGAGCTGCTGCGGGCCGCCGACATCGTCACGCTCCACGCACCGCTCACCGCGCAGACGCACCATCTGCTCGACGCCCGGCGCCTGGCGCTGATGAAGCGGGGCGCGTTCCTCATCAACACCGGACGCGGTCCGCTGGTGGACACCGGGGCCCTCGTACTGGCGCTGGAGAGCGGCAGGTTGGGCGGCGCGGCACTGGACGTCCTCGAAGGGGAAGAGGGGATCTTCTACGCGGACCTTCGCGGCCGGCCCGTGGACAACACGCTCCTGGTGCGGCTGCAGGAGCTGCCGAACGTACTCATCAGCCCCCACACCGCGTACTACACCGACCACGCGTTGAGCGACACGGTCGAGAACTCCCTCATCAACTGCCTGACATTCGAAAGCGGGAACCAGCATGGCTAGGTCGAAGGTCGGAATCCTCTTCGGGGGCCGCTCGGAAGAGCACCCCGTGTCGGTCAAGTCCGCGCGCGAGGTCGCACGGAACCTCGACACCGAGAAGTACGAGCCGTTCTACGTCGGGATCACCAGGAGTGGCGAATGGCGGCTCTGCGACGGGCCCGACACGGACTGGGAGAACGGGGTGAGCCGTCCGGTGGTGCTGTCGCCGGACCGGAGCGTCCGCGGGCTGCTCGTACTGGAGCAGGGACGGTACGGAACGATCGACCTGGACGTCGTCTTCCCCGTTCTGCACGGCGCGTTCGGCGAGGACGGCGCGATACAGGGGCTGCTGGAGCTCTCCGGCATTCCGTACATCGGCTGCGGCATCGCGAGTTCGGCGCTGTGCATGGACAAGTCCCTCGCCTACACCGTCGCCAGGAGCGCGGGAGTCGCCACGCCGGACTTCTGGACCGTCGCGGCGGACGAGACCGCCGATCCCGACGCGTTCACGTATCCCGTCTTCGTGAAACCGGCCCGTTCGGGATCGTCCTTCGGCGTGAGCAAGGTGACGCGGAAAGAGGAACTGCGCGGTGCGGTGGAGTCCGCGCGGCGGTACGACGGGAAGGTGCTCATCGAGGCGGCCGTCGTCGGCAGCGAGATCGGATGCGCCATCCTGGGCGACGAACTGGACCTCGTCGCGGGCGAGGTGGACCGGATCGCCCTGTCGCACGGCTTCTTCAGGATCCATCAGGAGGACGATCCGGAGAGCGGTTCCGACAACTCCACCGCGATCGTGCCCGCGGACATCCCGGCCGCGTCGCGCGCGCTCGTCCAGGAGACGGCGAAGGCCGTGTACCGCGCACTGGGGTGCAAGGGGCTGGCGAGGGTGGACATGTTCCTCAAGGACGACGGGGCAGTGGTGCTCAACGAGGTCAACACCATGCCCGGGATGACGTCGTACAGCCGCTATCCGCGGATGATGGCCGCCGCGGGGCTGCCGCTCACCGAAGTCATCGACCGACTGGTGGCACTGGCGCTGACGGGGAAGAGCCGATGAGGGAGGACTTCGTCTTCGTGGACGAGCTGGTGCCCGGCATCCGCTGGGATGCCAAGTACGCCACCTGGGACAACTTCACCGGCAAGCCTGTCGACGGCTACCTGGTCAATCGCGTCGCCGGCACCCGGGCCCTGTGCGCGGCGCTCGAGAAGGCGCAGGAGAAGGCGGCGTCCCTCGGCTTCGGGCTGCTCCTGTGGGACGGCTACCGACCGCGGCGCGCGGTGGACAGCTTCCTGCGCTGGTCGCGGCAGCCGGAGGACGGTCGCACGAAGGCGCGGCACTACCCGAACATCGACAGGGCCGAGATGTTCGCCCAGGGGTACGTGGCCGCCAAGTCGGGCCACAGCCGGGGAAGTACGGTCGATCTGACGCTCTATCACCTGGCCACCGGTGAACTCGTGTCCATGGGCGGCGACCACGACCTGATGGACCCGGTCTCCCACCACGGCGCACAGGGGGTCGTGCACGCGGCGGCGGAGAACCGCAGGAGTCTGCGCTCCCTCATGGAGGACTGCGGCTTCCGCGCGTATCCCTGCGAGTGGTGGCACTACACACTGGACGGCGAGCCGTACCCGGACACCTACTTCGACTTTCCCGTCACCTGACCGGCAGATGAGACGGCGTGGCGGGCGGCGCCGGGGTTCTGCCAGCATGGGCGCCATGCAGCAGCAGCTGATTATCAGCGGTGGCGTGCCGGCACCGGGCCCCAGGGAGTAACCCCTCCCAGGCCCACCGCCCGCACGCAGACCTCTCGCACCTCGCGAGGGGTCTTTTCTGTTTCTCCGGCCGCACCACGGCTCCGCACGGACAGGACCACTTCCCATGGAACACGCCCGGCTCACCGCCACCTTCCACGCCGGAGGCGGCACGCTCGCCCGGCTGGCCGCCACGCTCACCCACCACCAGGTGCTGGACATCGTCTACACCACGAGCCCGCCCGACCGGGCGACGGCCGTCATCCGGGTGCCGCGGTCCGACGCCCCACGCGCGCTGGAGAAGCTGCGCAGGCTCGTCGAGACGCTCGACGTCACGGTGGACCCACCGCTGCCCGCCACCACCGCACCGCACGTCCCCGCCACCCGCCCCCGAGCGGTCGGCACCACGGCACGCGTGTGACCCTCCGGACCGCCGACGCGCGGCGCCGTCGTCACCGCGCGGTGTCGGGACGGCGGCGCGGCAGGTCCGCGGGGGAGCGATTCCTTTCGGTGGTGCCCGGGATCTCCATGGGTGGGAGGCGCGGTTCGCGCGGATCCCCTGACGTACGCCGAGAAGCGAAGGCAGACCACCATGACCGTTCCCACGACCATGCGCGCACTGGAGCAGTCGTCCCTGAGCGGCCCGCGGGACATGCGCCTGATCACCGACGCGCCGGTGCCGCGCCCCGGGCGGGGTGAGGTGCTGATCCGCGTCACCGCCGCCGGGGTCAACTTCGCCGATGTCTCGAAGGCCCACGGCACCTTCCGGGACGGCCCGCGGCCACCGTACGTGGCGGGCTTCGAGGCGGCCGGGGAGGTCGTCGCGGCGGGCGAGGCGGTGACCGTCCCACGGCCCGGGGACCGCGTCGTCGGCGTCGGGGCCGGCGCCTTCGCCGAGTACATGCTCCTGCCCGCGGCCGCCGCCGTGCCGGTGCCCCCGGGCTGGACGGAGCAGGAGGCGCTGGGCCTGGTCGTGAACTGGCCCACCGCACTGGCCGCGCTCACGCTGGGCGGCCTCACCGCCGGGCAGGTGGTGCTCATCCCGGCCGCGGCGGGCGGCACCGGCCAGGCCGCCGTACGCATGGCCAAGCACTACGGCGCCACGGTCATCGCCACCGCCTCACCCGGCAAGCACGAGACGGTGCGGGCGCTCGGCGCCGACCACGTCCTGGACTCCCTCGGCGGCGACCTCGCCGCCGAGGTCGCCGAGCTGACCGGCGGCCGCGGTGCCGACCTGGTCCTGGAGTCGTCCGGAGGCGCCACCTTCGCCGCGAGTCTCGCCGCGGCCAAGCGCGTCACCGGCCGTGTCGTCGTCTACGGCCTGGCGGGCGGCGAAGCCCCGATCACCAACTGGGAGCTGGTGTACACGCACCAGATCCACCTCATCGGCCTCAACATCGGCGTCCTCATCCGGGCCGCGCCGCAGATGTTCGGCGAGCTGATGGGCGAGCTGTCCGCACTGACCGCGGCGGGCGTGCTCACCCCGACCCCGCCCACCGCCTACGCCCTCGCCGACGGCCCGAAAGCCCTCACGGAACTGGAGGCCAGGTCCACCGTCGGCAAACTGGCCCTGCTCCCCTGAGGCGACCCGGCGGCGGCGTCGGCACGGGAACACGTCGGAAGATCAGGGCGGCACTAGGTTGGCGGGGTGGCTTCTGAGATGCGGACGGCAGCGGACCAGGAACGGTTCACCGCCGAGACCGGGCGGTTCCGGCGGGAGTTGCTGGCGCACTGCTACCGCATGACGGGCTCGGCGTACGACGCAGAGGACCTGGTGCAGGAGACGTATCTGCGGGCGTGGCGGTCGTACGCGGGATTCGAGGGCCGGGCGTCGATGCGGACGTGGCTGTACACGATCGCCACCAACGTCTGCCTGAAGGCGCTGAAGCCGCGCCCCCTGCGGATGCTGCCCTCGGGACTGGCGGGCCCGTACGACGGACCCGACCGGCCGCCGACGGCCGCCGCACCCGGCGAGGTGTCCTGGCTGGAGCCGCTGCCGGACGCGTGGATCGCCCCGCCCGACGACGATCCGGCCGCGGTGGTGGTCGCCCGCGAGTCGCTGCGGCTCGCGCTCGTCGCCTGCCTGCAGCACCTGCCCGCCCGCCAGCGGGCGATCCTCATCCTGCGCGAGGTGCTGGCGTTCTCCGCGGCCGAGACGGCGGAGATCCTCGACACCACCACGGTCGCGGTCAAGAGCGGTCTGCAGCGCGCCCGCGCCCGGCTGGACGAACTGGAGCCCGAGCCCGAGGAACTCCTGGAGCCGACCGACGCGCGGGCACGCGCACTCCTCGACGCCTACATCGCCGCCTTCGAACGCTGCGACGCCGCCCTGCTGGAACAGGTGCTGCGGACCGACGCCACCCTGGAGGCCACTCCCTTCCGCGACTGGCAGGCGGGCCGCGCGCTGTGCGTCCACACCCTCGCCGCCCACGTGCTCGGCTCCCCGGGCGACTGGCGGATGATCCCCACCACGGCCAACGGCCAACCCGCCGCCGTCGTCTACCACCGCGCCCCGGACGGCACTCTCCAGGCCGACGGCGCCGTGCTCCTGGCCCCCACCGCCACCGGCGTCACCCGGGTGGTCAAGTTCCACGACCCAGCCCTGGCCGCCGCCTTCGGCTTCCCAGGCGTGCTCGCGCACTGACCTCCCGGCACGATCACGACGACGGCTGGCCGGCGGGGGAGTGCTGCGTGCGCACATAGGTGTTGAGCAGTGGGAGCAGGCAGGCCGCGAGGTAGCCGATGCCGCACAGGGTGCAGATCGTGCGTGCTCCGTAGGCGGCGCCGAGGGGGCCGACGGCGAGTTGGGAGACGGGGATGGCCACGAAGGACAGCAGGTCGTCGTAGGCGGTGACCCGGGAGAGGCTCTCGGTCGGGACGGACTGCTGGAGTGTGCTCTCCCAGGTGATCGCGGCAAGCGAGAAGCCGAGACCGCCGAGGAAGGCCGCGGGGGCGACCACCCAGGCGCGGCCGGACAACCCGAGGGCCAGCAGGGGGAGTGCGGAGAGCGTGCCCCAGATCCGGCCGTCGCGCAGCGGACGGCGGAGCACCATCCTGACCGCCACGAGGCTCATGGCCAGCAGCCCGGCCGCGCGCGCCGCCTGGACGAAGCCCCATCCCGTGGCCCCGTCCCGGCCCGCGATCACCTGCGGTCCCAGGACGTTCAGCGGCCCGACGTTGAACGCGTTGCCCAGCGCGAACCCCACGGTCATGACCACGACCCAGTGCAGGGACCGGAACACCGACCAGCCGTCGAGCAGGTCGCGCCACAGCGCCTGCCGCGCCGCGGGCGGCCGGGTCGCCCCGGGGATGCGGGTGAAGGCCAGCGCGGCGAGCCAGAAGGAGAGCGCGTCGACGGCGACTGCCCACCCGCCGCCGACGGTGGACACCAGGACGCTCGCGAGGACGGGCCCGAGGATACGGGCGCTGTTCTGCGAAGTGGCCAGGAGCGCGTTGGCGCGCTGCAGCCCGTCGCGCGCGACGAGTTCGGGCACGATGCCGCGAAGGGCCGGTGAGGTGAACGCCCCCACCACGCCGGTGCCGAAGGAGAGCAGCGCGACGTAAGTGAGGCTGTAGCGGTGCGCGAGCAGGAGGGCGGCAAGTGCCGCCATCAGTGCTCCGGAGGCGAGGTTGGCGGAGATGAGCAGGGTGCGGCGGCTCATCCGGTCCGCCACCGCCCCTCCCACCAGGAGCAGGACGAGGGTGGGGACCAGATTGGCCGCGAGGACGATGCCGAGGTCGCCCGCCCGGCCCGATGCCTGGAGCACGGCGAGCGCCAGCGCCGTGGTCGTCATGGACGATCCGGCCAGGTCCACGGTCCTGCCGGCGAAGAACCAGCCGAAGCGGCCTTTGAGGAGCAGGCGCATCGAGGTGGGAGGCGTCGCCGTGCCCAGGGCCTCGGTCACGCGACGAGCAGGCGCAGGCCGAGCTCCGCCGCGTCGTGGGCGACCAGGTCGCGGTTGCGCTCGGCCCACCGGCCCGAGGAGAGGTCGTCGCGCAGGCCGTCGACCGCCCGCTGCTCGGCCTCCGGGCCGACCCGCGACCAGACCGAGACCGCGCGGCGCACGTGCTCGTCCAGGTATGCCTCGGGCCGGCGCCAGTACGCCTCGAAGAAGCCGTCAGCGCAGTCCCACGGGATGAGCACCGGCTCCGCGTGGCCGCCTATCGCGCCGGTCAGGTCGGCCAGCGACGGCCAGTGGTCGAGAAGCCCCTCGAACTCGGGCAGGTAGTCGCGGGAGAGCCAGAACCGCTGCGCCCAGCCAGGGCTGCTCGCGTCGTACGTGAGCACCACCACGCGGCGCGCCACCCGCCGCATCTCCCGCAGGCCGGCGACCGCGTCCTGCCAGTGGTGCACGGTACTGACCGCCATCGCCGCGTCGAAGGACCCGTCCTCGAACGGCAACTGCTCCGCGCTGGCCGCCACACACGGCGCCGCGCCCGCCGGACGCTGGGCGCGCATGACCGCCGACGGCTCCACCGCGGTGACGTCCCGGTCGCCGGGCTCGTACGAGCCGGTGCCCGCGCCGACGTTCAGTACGGTGCGCGCGTCCCCGAGCGCGTCCCAGATCCGTGCGGCGATCCGCGGCTCGGTGCACCGCGTCGCCGGGTAGGCGGATCCGATGACCTCGTACAACTGCGCGCCGAACACCTGCAGTTGCTCTTCCGGTGTCGTCCTGATTCCCAAGGCCCGTGCCTCCAGCTCCTTGTCGATGGCCGTGACCATGGCGGCGGCGCGGTCGCGCTGTTCCACCAGCAGGCCGCGCAGCCGGCGCAGATGCGCCACCGCGTCGGTGTCCGGGTCGTCGACCAGGTCGGCGATCTCCCGCAGCCCGAAGCCCAGCCGCCGGTAGCCCAGCACCTCCCGCAGCCGCTCCACATCGCCCGCCGCGTACGCCCGGTACCCACCCGCGGTCCGCGCCGACGGCCGGACGAGGCCGATCTCGTCGTAGTGATGCAGCGTGCGGACGCTCACCCCGGCCAGCTCGGCCACCCGTCCCACGGTCAAGTGCTCTTCCACGCCCCCGACAATGCAGCATGACGCCACGTGAGGGTCAAACGCTTTAGCCGTGGGCCGCCAGGACTATGCCGCGGCTTCGCGGGTGAGCAGCACCTCGACCGTGAATCCGTCGAAGCGCACGAGGGCCGCCACGCGAGCGGAAGCGGGTGCGGAAGAGGGCTGCGAGCCGCCGTCCGACGGCCTGACCCGGAGATCGCCGAGGAGCACCCCGCGGCGCACCATCAGGTTCAGCGCCCGGCCCGGGGCACGCACCTCGGCGCTCACGGCGTCCTCCCCGCCGAACCGGATCGGCTGGTACGCCACCGCTTCGACGACCCGGTCGCCGATGGTCAGCGACATGTCGCCCGCCAGCGGCAGGAAGATGCGGTCGAGGCCGGGGAACGGCGAGAAGGGGGCGTCCGCGGTCAACTCCGCGAGGCTCAGCCGCCAGTCGGGAGTGTCAGGGGCCGACCCGGCCGACACCCACAGTTCGCGGGTCACGCCCGCACCGTTGCGCCACGGCGTCGCGGGTACGGCGCCGGGATCGATGACCAGGGGCCCGCTTCCGGGCTCCCGCGGGGTGGTGTCGGTGGGTTCCATGCGTTCCTGGAGCGTTCGTCGGGGAATCCGGCGGCAGTGCCGGGCTCACCCCGCAGCGTACGTCGGGGAGGCCCTTCCCCACCTCATCCTGATCGGGCCGGACACTGTGTCACCCACCATCGGGGCGGCGCCTCGTGGTTACGTTGCAGGCGACGGCCGACCGAGGCGAGGAGCCGGGATGGCGCTGGAAGGACTGCCGGAGGACTCGATGGCAGGCGGGACGCCGGCCGTGGCGGAGCAGGAGCGCCGACTGCGGCGCGGCCTGGGCTACTGGGGTCTGACCGCCATCGGCTTCTCCAACATCCTGGGGTCCGGCTGGCTGTTCGCGGCGATGTACGCGGCGCAGACGGCGGGCCCCGCCTCGCTGGTCTCCTGGGTGGCGGCCGGGCTGCTCAGCGCACTGGTCGCGCTGGTGATGGTGGACCTGGGCGCCACCCGGCCGGAGGGCGGCGGGACGGTCCGCTGGCCGCTGTACGCCAGCGGCCGGCTGGTGGGCACGATGGTGGGCTGGTCGGTACTGCTGTCGGTGGGCGGCACCGCCGCGGAGATCACCGCGATCATGCAGTACGCCGCGCACTACCTGCCCGGCCTCTACAACGGCAGCACGCTCACCGCCGCCGGGCTCGGCCTGGCGCTCGCCCTGAGTACCGTCCTCACCGCGCTCAACTGGTTCGGTGTGCGGCTCTTCGCACGGCTCAACAACGCGGTGTCGGTGTTCAAGGTGATCATGCCGATCGTGACCGTGGCCGCCCTGCTGGCCTCGGGTCTGCACGGCACCGGCCGGCTCACCGACCACGGCGGATTCGCCCCGTACGGCTGGTCCGCCTGCCTCAGCGCGCTGTCCGCGGGCGGGATCGTCTACTCGGTCAACGGATTCCAGGCGCCGCTGGACTTCTCCGGGGAGGCCCGCGACCCCCGCCGCACCATGGCACCGTCCGTCCTCAGCGGCATCGCCGTCTCCGTACTGCTCTACCTGGGCCTGCAGTTCGCCTTCCTGCTGGCGGTACCCGAAAGCCTGCTCGGCCACGGCTGGCAGGGCGTCGACTTCGACTCGCCGTTCGGCCAGCTCGCGCTGCTGCTCAACCTGCACTGGCTGGCGGCCCTGCTCTACGCCGACGCGGTGGTCTCGCCGGGCGGCTCGGCGTACGTCGGCGTGGCCATCGACGCCCGGCACACCTACGCCCTGGGCAAGAACGGGCTGCTGCCGCGGTGGGTGATGCGGGTGGACACCCGGTTCGGCATCCCGCACCGGGCGCTGGCGCTGAACCTCGCTGTGATCGTGGTGTTCCTGCTGCCGTTCGGCGGCTGGCAGAACATCGTCGCGGTGATGGGCGACATGTACCTGCTGATCTACGCGTCCTCCACGGTGGCCGCCGCCGTCTTCCGCGCCGCGACGGGGGAGCGCCCGGCGGGGCGGGTGCCGGGGCTGCGCTGGATGGCGCCGGTCGCCTTCGTCGTCTCCGGTGAGTTCGTCTACTGGTCCGGCTGGCACGACCTGCGCCTGGCGCTGCCGCTGGTACTGGCCGGGCTGCCGCTCTTCCTGCTGCTGCGCCGCGACAGCGCCACGGCCCCCCTGCCCGCCGAACTGCGCGACGGCGCCTGGCTCGTCGTCTATCTCGCGGGCCTGACCCTGCTGTCCTGGCTCGGCGGTTTCAAGGGCTCGGGCCGGCTGCCCCAGCCCTGGGACTCCGCGGCCGTCGCCGTCTTCTCGCTCGCCGTCTTCGCATGGGCCGTCGCCTCGGGCGTCCGCCAGTTGCACCGCACCGCGACCGCCTGACCGTGGCGCTGACCGGCGGCGGGCTCACTTCTTGGCGTATTCGGTGTAGCCCTTCCAGTCGACGATGACGCATGCCGCGTCGCCCACGACCCAGGCGTCGTGCCCTGGAGGGCAGATCAGCAGGTCACCAGGGATCCCAGTATCGGCTGAGCCGAATCCCCCCGCGATGTCTGGGGCCCGCCATGATCCACCGCGCAAGGAATCGTGCTGCCGGGCTTCCGCTTCTCGGGTAGGCCGGGTTCACACCGCTTCCTGGAGCCGGGGCTCGGCGCCGGACGGTTCGGCGATGAGCGGCTCGGTTTCCGGGCGGGCGCCGGTGCGGGTGGCGCCGATCCCGGCGAGGACCACGAAGGCGATGCCGGCCGCGGGCGCCGGTCCCGGCGTCTGGCCGAGCACGAGGAAGCCCAGCAGCATGGCGATGGCCGGTTCCAGGCTCATCAGGGTGCCGAAGGCGGAGGTGGTCAGGCGGCGCAGGGCGAGGAACTCGAGCGCGAAGGGCAGTACGGGGCTCAGGGCCGCCAGCGCGAGCATGATCCACAGGGTCGGCCAGGTCACGTGCGTCGAGATGGCGGGTGCGGCGATGAGCACGCCGAGCAGGCCCGCGACGGGCATGGAGACCGCCAGGCCCTTCAAGCCGGTGACGCGGTCGCCGACGCGCTGGGTCAGCAGGATGTAACCGGCCCAGCAGGCCGCGGCGGCCAGCGCGTACACCGTGCCGAGCACGTCGAGGCCGCCGTGCCACGGCTCGGCCAGGAGCACCACACCTGTCGCGGCCGCCACCGTCCACACCCGGCGTCCGTGCCCCGGCCCGAACAGGGAGACGGCCAGCGGGCCGAGGAATTCCAGCGCGCTCGTGGTGCCCAGCGGCAGGTGGGACAGGGCGAGCATGAAGAACAGCATCATGCCCGCCGTCACGGCGCCGAGCACCGCGCAGGCCGCCAGGTCCGCGCCGGTGAAGTCGCGGCGGCGGGGCCGGACGAGGACCAGCATGAGCACCCCGGCCCAGCCCAGGCGCAGCCCCGCCGTCGCCAGCGCCCCGAGGTGGTCGAAGAGCGGGACGGTCAGTGCCGAGCCGAGCTGGACGGTGGTCATGGAGGCGACCGCCATCACGAACCCGGCCTGGGCATCCCTGTGCCGTGTCCGGCCCGAAAGCTTCAGCGCGCTCATGGGGCCCAGTCAATGCCGCCGGAACCGTTCGTGTCCACGTGCCAATGATGGATGTTCCGTTCGATGATGCTGAACAATGGGAGGATGGAGACACGGCGTCTGCGGCTGCTGATGGAACTGTCCCGGCTCGGGTCGATGCGTGCGGTCGCCGAGACCGTCGGTACCACCACCTCGACGGTGTCGCAGCAGCTCACGGTGCTCGCGCGGGAGATGGGGGCCACCCTGATCGAGCCGGACGGGCGGCGGGTGCGGCTCACCCCGGCCGGGCGCCGGCTGGCCGAGCACGCCTCGGTGATCCTCGCCGCCGTGGAGAGCGCGCGCCTCGATCTCGCCCCCGACGCGGAGCCGAACGGAACCCTGCGGGTGGCCGGGTTCGCCACCGCGATCCGCGCCCACCTGCTGCCCCTCGTCACCGACCTGGCCGTCAGCCATCCCCGGCTGCACATCTTCGTCCGCGAGCACGAACCCGCCGAGGCCCTGCAGCTCCTCGCCGCGGACGAGGCCGATCTCGCCCTCACCTACGACTACAACCTCGCTCCCGCCGACCCGGACCCCGCGCTGCACGCCACCGCCCTGTGGACCGCCTCCTGGGGCCTGGGCGTGCACGCCGGTGCCGAGGTGCCCGAGTCGGCCGATACCTTGGAGGTGTTCGCCCGCTGCCGTACGCAGGACTGGATCGTCAACTCCCGCAACGCCGCCGACGAGACGGTCATCCGCACCCTGGCCTCCATGGCCGGGTTCACACCCCGCATCACCCACCAGGCCGACAGTCTCGACCTGGTCCAGGGCATGATCACCGCAGGGCTCGGTGTCGGTCTGCTGCCGATCGGGACGACCACCCTCCCCGAGGTACGGCTGCTGCCGCTCACCGGCCCCGAGGTGACGCTGCGCGCCTTCGCCGTCGCCCGCCACGGCCACCTGGTCTGGCCGCCCCTCGCCCTGGTCACCGACCTCCTCGCGCAGCGGATCAGGCGGAATCCGTCGGGTCGTGGGGCAGAGCGAAGAGCCACTCCTGCGCCGCCGAGTCGGCCCGGTCCTTGAACCACGGCTGCCACCCGGGCTGGCTGTCCCCCCGCGCGGTGAGGAACTTGCCGCTGTGGACGGCTTGTACGGTGAACGCGAGCCCGTTCGCCGACCGTTGGAGCCGCCAGCGCTGCCACGGGCTTCTGTGCAGTTCCCACCAGGTGACCGGCTTGGGGCGTTCGGCGTCGGTGGTGGAGTCGAGCGCGAAGCCGTGGCGCGTGGAGATGATCACCACCTCGCCAGGTACCCCGCTGGGCTCGACGGTCCAGAGCTGCTGCGGGGTGGCTGCCGGTAGTTCGATCAGTACGTCGTTGGGCTGGCCGAAGATGTCGCGGCCGTGTGTGTCGAGCGCCAGTCCGCAGTCGCGGGCGATGAGCAGCAGCGGCCGCCGGTCGACAGCCGGGGGCTCGGCGACGTTCGGTTCGAGGGCGACGGTCGGTTCGAAGGCGGTGGTCGGTCCGAGGGCGGCGGTCGGTTCGGGTTCCTCCCGCGGCTGGTGGAGTGCGGGTGGGGCGGTGGTCCGCAGCAGGTAGAGCCGCCGCCATCGCTTCCGCCAGATGCCCACCCCGGGGTGGGTCACGGGCACCAACGTGGTCAGGCGCCGGTTGTCGTCGCGAGGAGTGAGCAGTACGCGGACGATGGCGACGAGTTGGTCCTCCCGGCTCAGCCACTGGCCGCTGAACGCCTTGCTGACCGTCGCCGGCGCGACCTCGCCGTCGGAGTCCTCGGCGATCTGCCGCAGCGAGGGGTTACCGTTCTCCAGCCGCAGCACGCGCAACCTGTGCGTCATCTCCGCCATCACACGGGCGTACTCCTCCGCTGCGGCCGCCGCGGAGGTGGTGTCGCTGCCGTTCGGTAATGCCATGGTTCCCCCCAGGCGACGTGCCGGACGACCAGGGTAGGGCTGCCCCGCGCCGGCGAGGGCGGATACCGGGACTTCTGCCGCCCTACGCGGCGCGCAGCTCGTCGACCGCGCCCTTGGAGAGGTGTGCGCGGGTGAGGGCGGCGGCGAGGTGGGGGAGGTCCGATTCCGGGACCAGCTTGCCGAGTCCGCGCGGGGTGTGGGGCAGGCCGAGGGAGCGGGCGGTCTCGCACGCCTGGTCGTCGAAGAACGGGCGCAGCTCCGGCCATACGGCCTGGGCCTCACGGCAGAAGATCCCGGCGCCCACGGGGCCGATCCGGGGGACGTCCTGGAGGAGTTCCAGCACCTTGGCCGGTTCGCCGTCCGCCTCGTCGCGGAGCGTGCGCAGGTCGCCCTTCCAGCGGCCGAGCACCAGCTCGGCACCCTTGCCGAGCGCGGTCGCGGTGCTCTCGTCGTAGCGGACGTAATGCGCGCGCCCCAGTGCGTCCACCCGGTCCTGCCAGCTCGCGTCCAGCATGGCCCGGGGAGTGCGCATCCCGGCCGCGAAGACTTCCCTGGCGGCGGCGGTCGCGGTGCCCGCCTTGATGCGGATCGAGCAGAGCACCGTGAGGACCAGCAGTTGGTAGAGCGGCGCAGGTGTGTTCCGCAGAGTGATGCCCGCCTCGTCGGCGTACGTGCGGCCGTGCTCGCGCAGCAGCCGCGCGGTCAGCTCCCTGGTGTCCATCGTGCGCCTCCTCCTGGTCAGGTCCCGGGAGTGTGTCCTGCGCCTGCCCGGTGTGTGGCGTCGCATTCGGGGGCTGCGAAAACGCTCAGGCGTCCTCCCGCCGGAGTGAGCCGAGACACCCCCGCCCTGCACGGCAGGCAGGGCCAGCGCCTACCAGCCGCCGAGCAGCCCACGGATCAGGAAGGGGGCCAGCCACGTGCTGCCGAACCAGAGCAGGGCGGCGGCTGCTGCGGCCAGCGCGAACTGCTTGAGTACCGATCTGCTCTCTCGTCGCACGGCCCCTCCCCGCGAGCAGCGTATCGCTGTCAGCGGGTGGCGAGCCGCTCCAGCAAGGTGGCGCTGCGGGCCAGCAATGTGCGCTCCTCGTCGGTGAGTTCGGCCTCGATGGCCTGTGCGAGCCAGCCGACCCGGCGGCCGCGTTCCGCTTCGAGGGCGGCCCGACCCGCGTCGGAGAGTTCGACCAGGGACTTGCGGCCGTCGGTGGGGTGGGAGCGGCGGGTGATGAGGTGCTGCTCCATGAGCAGACCCACCGCGCGGGCCATCGACTGGGGGCGTACGCGCTGGTCGGCGGCGAGGTCGCTGGTGGTCATGGCGCCGTTGCGGTCGAGTGCGCCGAGGACGGCGACCTGGCCGAGCGGGATGTGGTCCTCGTGCTTGACGCGTCGGGTGAGCTTGCCCATCGCGGTGCGCAGTTCGGCGGCGATGGCGGCGGCTTCCGGGGTGGGCATGCGGCACTTTACCGCGCTGGTCAGCATTGCTGTGCACGTGACCTGCACAGCAATGCTGTACAGCGAAACTGAACAGCATTGCTGTATTGTTTGGCTCTGTCGGGGCTCAGCGCCAGCGCTGTCGCAGCCGGGGCCACGGCATACGACAACGGGAAGGAACTCCCATGTCCGCAGCGGCAGTCGGAACCGCCAACGCCGCCATCCAGACCGTCACCGCCCGCCGGATCATCGACAGCCGGGGCAACCCCACCGTCGAGGTCGACGTCGTCCTGGCGGACGGCTCGCTCGGGCGCGCGGCCGTGCCGTCCGGCGCCTCCACCGGTGCGCGCGAGGCCGTGGAACTGCGCGACGCAGACCCCGCGCGCTGGCACGGCAAGGGCGTCGACCGCGCGGTGGCCCACGTCAACGGGGAGATCGCGGCCTCCGTGCGCGGCCGGGACGCGGCGGACCAGGCCGGGCTCGACGCGGCGCTGGTCGCCCTCGACGGCACCGCCACGAAGTCCCGGCTCGGCGCCAACGCGATCCTCGGGGTCTCGCTCGCCACCGCCAGGGCCGCCGCGGCCGCCCACGGCCAGCCGCTCTACTGCTACCTCGGCGGCGCCGACGCCCACCTGCTGCCGCTGCCGATGATGAACATCGTCAACGGCGGTGCCCACGCCGACAATCCGCTGGACTTCCAGGAGTTCATGATCGCGCCCGTCGGCGCGGACACCTTCGCCGAAGCCGTCCGGATGGGCAGCGAGGTCTTCCACACCCTGCGCCGCGACCTGCTGGCCGCCGGGCACTCCACGGGCGTCGGCGACGAGGGCGGCTTCGCCCCCGCGCTGCGCACCGCGGAGGAGGCGCTCGACTTCGTCATGGCCGCCA
The DNA here is from genome assembly GCF_040680795.1 of Streptomyces sp. NPDC051976. Taxonomy (NCBI): domain Bacteria; kingdom Bacillati; phylum Actinomycetota; class Actinomycetes; order Kitasatosporales; family Streptomycetaceae; genus Streptomyces; species Streptomyces sp. NPDC051976. Next base: position 656 of record NZ_JBFAXL010000085.1, on the reverse strand, counting down.
TCGAGCGCACGGGCTACCGTCCGGGGACGGACATCGGCCTGGTCATGGACCCGGCGACATCCGAGTTCTTCCGCGACGGCGTGTACGACTACACGGGCGAGGGAGTACGGCGCACCCCCTCCGAGCACGCCGACTACCTTGCCAAGCTGATCGACGCCTACCCGGTCGTCTCCATCGAGGACCCGATGGCCGAGGACGACCTGGACGGCTGGCGCGAGCTGACCGCCCGGGTCGGCGACCGCTGCCAGCTCACCGGCGACGACGTGTTCTGCACCAATCCGGCACTGCTGCGCGAGGGCATCCGTACCGGCGTCGGCAACTCGGTCCTGGTCAAGGTCAACCAGATCGGCACCCTCACCGAGGCACTCGCCGCGGTGGCCCTGGCCCACGAGGCGGGGTGGACGGCGGTCATGTCGCACCGCTCGGGCGAGACGGAGGACACCACCATCGCGGATCTGGCGGTGGCGACCGGCTGCGGTCAGATCAAGACCGGCTCGCTCTCCCGCTCCGACCGTACGGCGAAGTACAACCAACTGATCCGGATCGAGGAGGAGTTGGGCGACGCCGCACGCTACGCGGGCCGCTCGGCACTGCGTCGGTGACACACCTCGGCCCACCGTGAGACACGCGCGATGCCGTACCGCACGAGGCGGTAC
>NZ_JBFAXL010000084.1:0-29117 GCF_040680795.1 Streptomyces sp. NPDC051976 | reverse complement strand
GACCCGTCCGCGGTGTTGGAGGCGTTCCTGCGGCAGCTGGGAGTAGCCGCGTACCAGATCCCCGAGAGTCGGGACGAACGCGCGGCGATGTACCGCGACCGCATGCGGGATCGTCGTGCCTTGGTGCTGCTGGACAACGCAGCCACCGAGGACCAGGTCCGCGACCTCATCCCCGCCGGGCCCACATGCATGGTCCTGATCACCAGCCGCCGCAGTCTCGCCGGACTCGACGGCGCCACCCCGCACCTGATCGACACTTTCACCGAGACCGAAGCACTCGACCTGCTCACCCGGATCGCCGGACACAACCGCGTGGCCGCCGAACCCGAAGCTGCCGCACGCATCATCGAGTACTGTGACCGCCTCCCACTCGCCCTGGCACTGACCGCCGCCCGGCTCCGCTCCCGACCCGCCTGGAGTCTGGCCGCACTCGCCGACCGGATGCAGGCCGGGCGTCCGGAAGCGATCAGCGCCGGCGGCCGCGCGATACGCCCTGTGTTCGACGCGTCCTACCAGGCACTCCCCGACAGGGCACAGCAGGTGTTCCGCCTCATCGGCCTTCACCCTGGCCCGGACTTCAGTGCCGCGGCGGCAGCCGCATTGGCGGGCATCACCTCCGGCGAGGCCGCCGAAATACTGGAACTGCTCCTGGACGAGCACCTGCTCCAGCAAAAGCACAGCGGGCGCTTCGAGCTCCACGACTTGCTCCGTGCCTACGCCAATGAACAGGCCAACACCGTTGACCCTGGCCAGGAGCGCCGCGCCGCAGTGCACCGGATGCTGGATCACTATGTGCACGCCGCGCACGACGCCGCCCTGCTGGTCGAACGGGGCCGGGACCCGCTGAACCTGCCCCCACTCGAACCGGGGGTCTGCCGGGAACACTGCGCCGATCGCGAGCAGGCGCTGGCCTGGTTCGCCACCGAACACGCCGTGCTTCTCAGCGCTGTAGGCCACGCCGCCGCCACCGGTTTCGACGCCCACACCTGGCAGCTGGCGCAAGCCCTCGCCACCTACCTCGATCGGCGCGGGAACTGGCACGACCTTGCCGCCGTCGGCAACACCGCGACAGAGGCCGCCGACCGGCTGGCCGACCCCTTGGGGCAGGCCATCGCGCACAGCATCGTCGCCCGGGCCCACCGGCGCCATGGCGGCTACGCCGACGCCCACCATCACTTACGCCGCGCCCTCGACCTGTTCGGCAGGATCGGTGACCTGGACGGGCAAGCCGAAACGTACATCGAACTCGCCAGAGTGAAAGCATGGCAGAGCCCTCCTTCCGTCGCCGAAGCGCTGGCGCTCGCCCGTCAGGCCCACGCGTTGTACGAGTCCTGTGGCCGCCGGCTGGGGCAGGCCCAGACGCTGACCGCCATCGGCTGGTCACACGCGCGCCTAGGCGACTCCGCACAGGCCCTGACCTGCTGCGGACAGGCTCTGCCCGTCCTCGAAGAATTCGACGACCTTGAACGACAAGCCCATGCCTGGGACACCATTGCCTACGCCCACAGCCACCTGGGTCAGCACTCCCGAGCCGCCGCGTGCTACACACTCGCCCTTGGCCTGTGCCGCGACCTCGGCGACCGCCCACTGGAAGCAGACATCCTCAACCGCTTCGGCGACGCCCACCATGCCGCGCACCACCCCGACGCGGCCCACGACGCCTGGCAACGTGCCCTGGACATCTTCACCGAACTCGATCACCCCCACGCCGACCAAGTCCGCGGCAAGCTCGCTCTGCACGGCGACCAGTCGGAAATCCCGGACAGGAGGCGTGTCAAAGGGCGAAACGAGCTCGACGTCTAACCTCGCTGCTGCCCGTATTCCTTGACCACTCGGCGCGTCTCACGGTCTTGCCAACATCCCGGATGGCCGCTGCCACGCCCACGTTCGAGGCCGGGCCTGCCCATTCCCGCGCCCTGGTGGGACGGCTCGCCCTTGAAGCGAAGGTTGCGAAACGCTCGCCGGACAGGGGTCACCGGATCAGGCGCGGCAGCTCCTACGAGCTCGGAACACGATCTTGCGGGCTATCGCAGGTCGGCTGTAACCGGTGCGACGATGGAGCCGTTCGTGAGGACGTGAGCGTCAAGCCATGGGTCGTGGACGACGAGTTGTGGGCGCTGATCGGGCCGATGCTGCCGCCCTGGCCCGAGCTCTCATCCGGGCCCAAACCGGTCCCCGATCGGCTGTGCCTGCAGGGCATTCTGTTCGTGCTCTTCACCGGAATCCCGTGGCAGCAGGTGCCGTTGGAGCTGGGATTCGGCTCCGGGCAGACCTGCTGGAGGCGTCTGGAGCGATGGCGGGACGTCAGAGTCTTCGACCGGCTGCACCACACACTACCGGCGGAACTGAACGCGGCCGGCGAACTGGACTGAAGTCGCCCGTGCGTAGACGCATCACACGTCCAGCAGACCGAAGTGCTCCTCGGGCGTGGGAGGCCGGCTGGCAACGAGCTGGCCCAGACCGGTAGGGATGGGCAATGATGAACGGCCAGGCACGGTCCTCCGTTGCGGTGATCAGGGACTCGACACCTCATGATCACCCGGAGGCCGTGCCTGCCTCCGTTCCGGCCCGATCCACGGACGCCACAACCAGTCCACCTACATGAGTCACCGCCAAGCCGGTCGGACCGACTGAACGACGCCGCCCTGAACCGTCGCCTGGTCTACACCCATCCCAGCGACAGAGCCGTGAAATCGGTCAAGTCCAAGATCAAGACGCTGACCGGACGACAGACAACGAACACCGAACCCCGCATGGTCTACATCTTCCTAGGACAGGCCCTGCGGGGCTGGACCGCCTACTTCCGGCACGGCGCGTCCAAGATCACTTTCAGTGAGCTGGAACACTACCTGTGGCACCGAGTGTGGAAGTGGCTCCGCCGACGCCGCCGACGCAGGAACTGGAGATGGATCGTCCGCACCTACGGCAACCCCGCAACCGGTGGGGCTTATCGCCGACGGTGTGGACTGGTTCAACCCCCCGCGAAGGTACCCATCCAGCGATACCGCTACCGGGGCAACACCATCGCCACCCCATGGTCCGCGCGACCAGATGGGTGGGGTGATCTCAGCAGGTGATCCGAAGTGGATTGAGCCGTTCTCGGGGCTGACCGAGGTGCAGTTCGCCAGGCTGGTGGCGTTGGTCCGACGTCGTGGTGGTGACGTGCAGCGCGGTCGGCCGTGGCGGCTGCCGCTGGAGGACCGCTGGTTGCTGGTGGCGACGTACTGGCGCACGAACCTCACGTTGCGGCAGGTGGCGCCGTTGTTCGGGGTCTCGGAGTCCGCGGCCGACCGCATCCTCGATCACCTGGCGCCCTTGCTCGCCATCTCGCCGCCCCGCCGACCGCGCAAGGACACCGTCCACATCGTCGACGGCACCCTGGTCCCCACCCGCGATCGCAGTGTGGCGGCCTCCAGCAAGAACTACAGGTTCTCGGCCAACCTGCAGGTCGTGATCGACCCCAACCGTCGTCTGGTGGTGGCGATCGGACTGCCGTTGCCCGGCAGCCGCAATGACTGCCGGGCGTTCAAGCAAGTCCGGTGTCGACCGGGTCTGCATCGGCCACGAGACGTGCTCAACGAGCTCGTGCGGGACATCGAGCATGGCTCGATACAAGATCAACAGGGCCCCTCGTCGGCGACGTGATGAGTGAGATCACCACGGCAACGACGAGGGGCCCTGTCACATCACACCACCCCGTTGACCAGCCCTTTCAGCCTGCTGGGACTGGATGAAGGAGGTTCACTGTGGTCTGCGAAGTCGTCAAACCCAACCCCACATAGTGGGGCCGCGCACGGCAGGTGTGCGGACGGCGGAACGGTCACCGGTGCGAAACGAAACCGTTCCACTGCCAGTTCGAGCCGTCCCACACCAGCGTTGAGTACTGGAAGTAGGCGATGCCACCGCTGACATACGAGTGGTCGTAGTAGCTCAGGAGCTGGCCGACGTAGCTACCGGCCCCAACCGGGGTGGGGTTCCCATCGCACTGGTACGAGAACTGCCCGTTCCAGTAGTAGTTGTCCCCGATCGGCACCAGGGTCGAGTACTGGAAGTAGAGGTGGCCACCGCTGATGTACGTGTGATCAAAGGCGTATGTGTGGTTGTTCAGGTAGGTGTTGCCGCCGCAGTACGAAGGCGGCGTGTCCGCGCTGGCTTCGGGCGCTGCGGCGAGCGCGCCCAAGAGCAGCGCGGCGGCGGCCACTGCGACCCGGATCGACCGACGACTTCGAGTCATCTCTCATCTCCCTTTGGGTATCTGACCATGCATCATCTAGCCAAGCGGCTACCGTTCTCACTGCCGTGGGCCGATGGATCAATGCCATTCCTGTTGTTCTTCCACGGCGGTCGGAGTCCATTTGCACTGCGTCTGCCCCCATACCCGACCAGGCGAGCCGTGCGGCCGTGCAGGCGGACCTCGAATACGGCCGGGTGCCCGGCTGGGACGGCTCCAGCTGCCAGCTTTCGCCGGGATTCACGTGATTCCCCCTGACATCTGTAGTCGGTGGCTGTAGCGCATGTGACAAGTCGAAATCCTTGTTGGCAACAACCAGACTGCTTCGACCGATCCGAATCTCCAGCTCATCCCTCTCTGCAGTTGACAACTACGGTGCTTCGGCTCACGTCACCACCCCGAGGCCTATTGATCAGGAACTCATGGGGTTCTCGTCCAGGACGTAGCGGACGTGCCGGGCGTTCACGCAAGTCCGGTGTCGACCGGGTCTGCTGCGGCGCACCGACCATCGCCGACGGCGGCTACCAAGGCACCGGCCTGCTCATCCCGCACCGCAAACGATGAGGTCAGACGCACCTCAGCCCGCAACAGGAAGCGGAGAACGCCGTCCACCGCCGGGCGCGCGCACGCGTGGAGCACGCGCTGTCACGGCTGACGAACTCGAAGGTCCTGCGGGACTGCCGGTTCAAGGGCAACGGCGTTCACCAGGCCATGCTCGGCATCGCCCGACTGCACAACCTGGCCCTCACCGGATAGCCACACCCCATACGGGACAACCTCCAGCTCCGCAACGCCGGCCACATCAACATCGCCGCTGGACTCCGCACCACAGCCCTCCGCTCCTACGACCGGCCACTGGCCTTCCTCGGCCTCAGCTGACCTGCGCCGATGCACGACCAAAGGACTTTGCAATCACCCTGCCTCAGCCCCTTGACATACCCACCCCAAACCCAAGCTTCACTGCCTTGCCCCTATTCCAACCACGACTGGTTGTCCCAGCCGTTGCAGTCCCAGAGCTGTACCTTGGTGCCGTTGTAGCCGATGGTGTTCAGATCGCCGTCCAGGCATTGCCCGTCGGTGTAGTTCTGCAGCGTATTGCCGGGGGGCCGGGAAAATGATTGGTTGGATCCGCCTGAACTGCCGGTGCAGGCCCAGAGCTGTACCTTGGTGCCGTTGTAGCCGATGGTGTTCGTGTCCGCGTCCAGGCACTGCCCGCTGTGGGCGTTCCTGATGGTGTAAAAGTACGGACCATATGTCGGGTTGGGTACGAAGATCCACGACTGGTTGTCCCGGCCGTTGCACGCCCAGAGCTGCACCTTGGCGCCGTTGTGGCCGATGGTGTTCAGGTCCCCGTCCAGGCACTGCCCACTGTGGGCGTTCCGCAGGGTGACGCTATAGGCCACGTTCGGCGTCGCCTGGCCGGCGCGGGTGTTATACGCCGTCGGGATCTGCGACAACGAGGTCACGTGGACTATCGTCATAGCCTCGGAAGTGGCGGCTTTCGTAGGAGCCTTGGGAGTGGCGGCGCTCGCGGTCTGAACCAGCCCCAGAGTGGCCATGCCGACGGTCAACGTGACGGCGAGCAGTGCTGAGCCCTTACGAGTACGCATTGTTCGGTCATCCTCGATTCTCCGAGTTGAACTCGGAAATCAACTCGCCGTCCACGACGGCAAGTTCGCGACAATATGGTTGCTGAGCGTTGACTTCAGAAAGATGCCTTCGGACGGTGGCAAAAGACCCTCCGCTTCCATGGTGCGTCTCCCCGACGTCGTAGGACATCAGGACCCTGTTGGCCTGACGGAAGTCCGCGGGGACAACACACCGATGGCCTCAGGCGCACACCCGTGCGGCCGAGCAGTCGAGGAGCTGCGGTCTCGTGCGGAGCAACGCGATCAGCATGCCTGGGGTGCCCGCGTGGAGTCCCCTATCCCGTACTAATCCGTACAGCGACGGCCGATCGCGGATCTAGCCTCGCGCTTTCGTGAGGCGGGCTGTCCGAGGCTTGATCACAAACGCGGGAAGTGCTCCTGACCTGGAACGATAGGACTTGTCGAGGGTCCGGATCGTGCCGTGGAAAGAAGCACTGCTCAGGTGAAGAAGCGTCCCACCTGCCCGAGGTGAGGGCGGATCCGAGGGTGCGGAGCTTCATGCTGGTCCTCTCGGGCATACGGCAGCGAGGGACCGGTTCCCCCGTCAGGGCTGATGCGTTCTCAGCAGGTGATCTCAAGGAGTGCGGTGGCGTGGTCGAGGCGTGACCGGTAGTGGTCGGCTGAGGCGGCGATATTGATCCGGCCGGTTGGCACATCGGCCGATGGCGAGGTCTGCGCAGGGTGGCCATGGCACGGGGCGCGCTGCCGGTCTGATGTGAGGCGAAGCTACTGAGCCCTTTCCAACTGTTCCTGTTCGCCGCGAGCGTGGCGCTCGGCTGGTCACGCGCCTTCGGTGTCAAGTCGCTCCGCGGACTGGAGCAGGTACTCGGGAAGTTTTGAACTGGCCGCCAACACCTCGATGCCGATGAGGCGGCCCTGCTCGTCGAAGTCGAGGTTGATCATGCCGTCGACGTCCACTGGATCGCAGGGATACGTGCGCGCGGACGTCACGCGGGCCTGCGGTTCGGTGAGGTATACGTATGCTGCGTTCACGGTCTTGTCGTAGGTGACTCTGACATCCGTCACGGTGAGCGATCCCCCCTTGTTGTCGTTGATGGTGGCGCTGTCCTCGTCCATGCCGCCGGCCGTAGCGATCTCAGGTTGTCGTGGCGAGGTGCAAGGCCAGGACGGCCTTGACCATGTCGGTGATGCGGGTGGTGCTGCAACGGAGTTTGCGCAGAAGCCGCCAACTCTTCAGGGTGGCGTTGGCCTGCTCTCCGACGGCTCGGATCCTGGCGTGGGAGGAGTTCACCGCCCGCTTCCCGGCTGGGAGCGTGCTCCAGCGGCCGCGGTAAGGCACCCGGATCGTCCCCCGGGCTCCCTGGTATCCCTTGTCTGCCCACGTTTGGATGCCGGCTTGGGTGAGCGGTTCGATGATGCCGTGGGTGCGGGCGGCCTTGATGTCGTGGACGGCACCCGGCAGGGCAGGTGAGGCCCAGAGCAGGCGTCCGAACGCGTCGGCGATGACCTGCACGTTCATGCCGTGGCGCTTGTGCTTGCCAGAATAGTAGGGGCGGTCGGCGGCAATGCGGTCAATGTGCAGCAGGGTGCCGTCCAGGATCACGAATGCCTTGTCGGCGGCGACGGTCATGGCCTGCTGGAGGGTGGGGGCGAGGGCCGCCAAAACCTCAACCGCCTCGGCGATGTACCGGTAGACGGTGGTCAGCCCGATCCCGAAGCCGGCCGCGAGCTGGGCGTACGTGTGCCCGCAGCGCAGATGGGCCAGCACGAGCAGAGCCTGTCGGTCCGCGGTCAGGCGGCGCCAGCGCGTGCCGCGCTCACGACGCCGGGCTCTCAACAGGTCGGACAGGTAGCGCAGGGTCGAGTTGGACAGATCGATCCCCGATGGGTAGACAAGCACATGAAGCTCCGGGCGGACAGGTTGATCTTGGTCGACAACCCATCTACCAGGAGCTTCACCTTTCACTGGTGGGCTGCACTTGGTTCCTGCTGAGACCTGAGTCAGATGTGGGCTCTGATCTGCTTCACCGAGTGCCCGAGTGTGTCGCCGATAGTGGCCAGTTCCTCGTCGCCGAACCAGTCACGTTCGGGGTTCCAAATGGCTATCTCGAAGCGGGCGAAGCCGCACGGCCAGTCGTAGTCCAACACGTCCAGCGACGTGGCAGCGCCGCAGCAGGGCACTTCCACGGCCAAGGTGTCGAAGCCCTCCTCACAGTGGCTTTCCAGCAGGTCGGCGTACCACTCGGTATCGATCGAAGCACCGCAGTGCGGGCAGCCGATCCGTTCCAGGTTGTCGCCGCAGTCGACGGGTGTGAGGGCGTCGTGCCAGGTGACGTCGATCTCGACTTCCGCGCCATCGGGCAGGCCGGGAGCCAGGTCCGCGGCAAGCGCGGCAGTCCGCTCGGCCGCCGCCCGGTCGGGCTGCCACTGGGGATCGGTCGGAATGATCGACAGGACGTCGTCGCTCACGGACTCACTCAATTCGTCGGGCACAAGCGTTCGGCGGGGTGCCGCGATCGTAGGGCCACGTACCGGCGGGCCGTTCCCTGGGTTCGTTACTCGTGGACGTCAAGGCCAGTGCCGGCGAGGCAGCCGTCGACTATGTCCGGCCGATACTGGAGCTGCTTGAGCCTACGCTTGACGGCCTTGGTGATCTGGGCGAGGTCGGCCGCGGCGAGGTTGCCGACCTCTCGCTTGACCAGCGACCAGATGCCTTCTTGCGGGTTGAGGTCAGGTGCGTATGCGGGCAGTTGGAAGAGGGTGAGCCAGTGCACGTTCGCAGCGACCCACTCCCTCATCCCGGCGGTCAGGTGCAGCCGCACGTTGTCCCAGACGAGCACGATCGGGCCGCCAAGCCGGATGCGGGCTCGGACAAGCAGGTCCCGCAGATCGCGCCAGCCGAAGCCCTCCGGCTCGTCTTTGCGGCCGTGGTAGACGGCGTAGATCAGCCGCGACCGTTCCCCGCGCCTATAGCAGACCATGCCTGCCATCGAGACCCGCCCGGATCCCCGCCCGCGGACCCGCACCACCGGAGTGCGGCCGACCCGGCCCCAGGTCCTGGCACGCGGCGGCATCATCGACTGCCCGGCCCCCGTCCTGAAAGACGATCCAGGCCCCGAGCGCCGCCGCGGTGCTCTTACCCGCGGCCAGACCTCCTTCTTCCACAGCTCAACGGCTTCGTCATCCCGCTCGATCGCCCGCCGAGCAGGCTGCTGCCATGACCAGCCGTGCCGCTTCAGCAACTGCCAGGTCCCCTCCACGGTGTACGAGACATGGAAGAGGCGGCCGATCAGGGCCTTCACCCGCGCCAGCGTCCACCGCTGATCTGCCCAGCCGTGGACCAGCGGCCCCCGCTCCAACTTACGTTCCAGCCTGTCGACCTGGGCCGCGCAGAGCTTGGGCCGTCCCGGTGAACCTGCGGACAGCAGTCCCAACTCGCCCCGCTCCCGCCAAGCCCGGCGCCATCGCTCAACCGACCGCTCCTTGACCCGCGGCGCGGCCCCGATCTCCCGGTTCTTCTCGCCGCGTTCGAAGTGTTCCACGGCCTGCAGCCTGCCGCTCCCGGGCGGCCCTCCCCGCGGCGGTCAAACCGCCGCCCTGCGCATACCTCACGCCCAGATGGCTACCAGCGCCGAGCCAGCACCCCTCAGGCAAACCGCCCCGACATCACCCGTTCAAGTTCAGTACCACGCGCACGTCCGAGGCCGGGCCTGCCCGACTCCCGTGCCCCGGTGGGACGGAGCGCCCTTGAAGCGAAGGTTGCGAAACGCTCGCCGGACAGTGGTCACCCGGATCAGGCGCGGCAGCCTCTACGTCGGTGAATTGAGTGGCTGCTCCACCATCTGCACCCCGGCTTGCGCCGCCATTGTCCCTCCAGCTGCCAGGAGCCTGTACTTGATCTGTATTGCCAGGGTGAAGCACCGTGTCCAGCGAATTCCGGTTCGGAGCCGCTGGACACGGTGGGAGCTATGCCGGCATTCGTGTGGCTAACCGTGCGGGGTTTGGTTGTTCAGGATCCGATGAGTGTCCAGTAGGCGTTGACTTCGGCCCAGTTGGTCCAGCCGCCGCCGTTGCTCTGGGTGTAGCCCATGTGGCCGCCGCTTCCGAGTGCGAAGGCGGTGTTCTGGTTGGTTTCCGGGTCGTAGACGAGGGTGGGGTCGCCGGTGAAGTTGTTCCAGTAACCGTTGGCCTCGGCCCAGTTGGACCAGCTGGCTCCGTCGTTGCTGCTTTGGGTATAGCCGATACGGCGGTCGCCGCCGCGGGCGAGCAGCGAGATCGTCTTGGTGTGGGGGTTGTACACCGGGCGGGGGTCGCCGGAGAAGTTGTTCCAGTAACCGTTGACCTCAGCCCAATTCGACCAGCTCGCTCCGTCGTTTGCGCTTTGGGTATACCCGATGCGGCCGTCGCCACCGCGGGCGAACACCGTCATCCGGTGGGTCTCCGGATTGAGGACGACGTGCGGGTCGCCGGAGAAGTTGTTCCAGTAAGCGTTGACCTCGGCCCAGTTGGACCAGCTCGCCCCGTCGTTGCTGCTTTGGGTATAGCCGATACGTCCGTCCCCACCCCGGGCGAAGACCGTCATCCGCCCGGTGACCGGATTGAAGATCACGTGCGGGTCGCCGGAGAAATTGTTCCAGTAAGCGTTGACCTCAGCCCAATTGGACCAGCTCACACCGGCATTGGTGCTCTGGGTGTAGCCGATACGTCCGTCACCACCCCGGGCGAAGACGGTGACCCTCTTCGTGTTGGAGTTGTACACCGCCGAAGCGTCGCCCTTGAAGTTCGTCCAGTACGAGTTCACCGGGGGTCCAGTTCGACCAGCTGACACCGTTGTTGGTGCTCCTGCTCACGCCCATGGCACCGTCGGCCGACCCACGGGCGAAGAGCAGCGTCGCCTTGCCATCCACGTCATAGACCGCGTTCGGCGTGCCCTGCAACGCCCAGTAGCCGTTGGCCTCGGCCCAGTTGGACCAGCTGGCCCCTCCGTTCAAGCTCCTGGTGAAGCCGAGATGGCCCCCCGACCCGAGACCGAACAAAGTCATCACCTTCCCGACGGGGTCATACGCCCCCCAGCTACTGTCCGAAGTAGGGACATTGGTCGACGCCGGCGGGGCGGGGACGCCGACCGGGCTGACGTAGCCCAGGAAGCTGTACGAGGAGCCCTCGAGTTGCGTTTCGATGGAGGCTGCCGTGCCGGTGACCTCGGTGACCCTGCCGCCCTGGTTGCCGCCGATCTCGGTGATGGTCCCGTTGGAGTTGACGCTTTCCACCAGGCCGACATGCGCTCCGCCGCTGGCCTTGGTCGGGAACCCCGCACCACCGAAGATCATGGCGTCGCCGGGCTGCGGCGTGTAGCCGGACGGGTCGTGCCATGTGCCGTTGGCGTCACCGTAGTTGACGAAAGTGGTGACCGTGGCACCGAGCGTGGTGACGTCCACACCGCCCTGCTGCCACGCCCACTTCGAGAACTCGGCGCACCACTCCACGTTGCAGTCCACTATCCCGCAGCCATCGGAATTGAGTTGACTGCGGGCCGCGGAAACGATCTTGCTGGTGTCGGTTGCCGCGGCTGCCTGCTGGGCGGTGACCGCGCTCAGGGTGAGGCCGGACAGCGCGAGACAGGCCGCCGCGGCGATGGAGCGTAAAAGTCGACTGGATGGCATTGCGGGTTCTCTCCTTGGACGGAGGTGATGGGGTCGGAGTGCCCGAGCCGGTGTGCCGGTGCCGAGTGGACGCCCACGCGGCCTGGACGTAGAGCTGGGCAGGGATCGTGCCGTTGGACTGGGGCCGGGTGACGGGCCCGCCTCGACAGTGGCGCGGACCACGGCACGCTTGTACTACTGGGCCCAGTAGGGCTTCCCCGCACCGCGCCTACGGTGCCCTTCGGGTCGTCGACGGCGAAGGGCTCCGCTCAGCAGAAGGCGAGTACGGGGCCGCTGCGGGCCCATCGGCTGGTTCAGCAGTGGGGCATACCGGGCGTCATGTGGAACCTGAGTGCGCCGTCCACGTACGGCGCGAAGGTCCAGGTCACCCGATCCAGCGGGAACAGGTCACTGACGGTGGCGCCTACCTCCTCACTGCGGTACCAGACGTCGCCGTCATTGCCGACGTTCCCACCGGACACCCAGCAGTCCGCCTGAATGAACTGGCCTGGCGAGAGGGTGAGCCCGTTGCCGTACTTGGCACACCCCGCGTCGTCGCGCAGGTAGACGCCCGCGCCGTGGCTGGTAACCAGTTGGATCGCCATCGGGTCAGAGCCGTGGTTGTTCGGGTGCAGGTCAGCGGACGCCTGCGAGGTCGCGGAAAGAATGGTCGCCCCAGCCAGGGCGAACGCGGCTCGGGGCCACTATGGCGATCGCATGCTTGGCCTTTCCGAGTTTAAGCATGGGTGTCGTTCTCCCCTCTGATACGGCCCGGTGCGGCCATGGGTGCTGGAGCGGCATAAGTACGACAGCTCTCCGTGCAGCGGACTCGCCTGTGCCCCTCAACGACCATCTAGGGTTCGACGATCGCTGATCTGTTTGCGCTGTTTGCCTTGCAGCGGGACACCACCACAGTGCCCCGGGTGCCCGTATGGAGTCGCGTTTCCCGCACAAGCCCACACACCGGCCCGCTTCGCACGCCCACGCGGGCTCGGAGAAGCCGCCGTACACGGAGTCCTCGGACGCTTCGAACGACATGCCGTGCGGCAAGGGCAAGGCCCGCCGCGTGTTCACGGCACAGCAGCAGGAGAACGGGAGGGGTTGGGACAACCCCGCCTCCATGCACGATGAGATCCAACTGGCGGCAACCTACTTCGGCTTCTCCCAGGGCAAGTACGGACCCGATCGGGACGCGAAGAACGGCCAGGGCCCGACCAAGGTCTCCTATGCGATGCTCAGTGGCACCCACCACGCACGCGCCGCTTGGGCAGTTGCGGAAGGCGGAATGCCTCTACCTGCGGGTTCGTAGCTCTCGAAACCGCGGCGATCCCGTACTCAAGCCGTCGGACTCCCTGAAGAGCGGGCGGCGTTCCGGTCTTGGGCACCGCGGGGCACGCCGCGTGGTGTGATGTGGACATGGAGGTCGTGCTGGCTAGCTTGATCGCCGTCGCCGGAACTCTGCTGGGGTCGATCATCACCTTCGACTTCCAGCGCCGCTCCAGTGCGCGCGCGGAGGATTTTGCCCGCTCCCTGCAACTGCGCCAGGAGCGACTGGCGACCTACAGTGCCTACGCCGGAGCTGTGACGGCACTCAAACAGGGGGCCATCGCCCTCTGGTTTCATCAGCAGTCAGACCCCGACAGCCCTGCGGCGCGAAGCGCCTTCACAGAGTGTGACCGACTTGGCGCCGCTGCCGAGAACGCCCAATTCCGAGTCCTACTCCTGGCCGAAGATGCCACGCTCGTCGCTCTCGCTGCCTCGGCTTTCGACGCAATTGAGCCCATTCGTAGGGCTTCGACGAGAACCGAACTCGCCGCTGGCGAGCAAGCGCTGCAGGGTGCCCTCAACGCCTTCATAGCCACCGCCGCTGCCGAGATCCACTGATCCATGCCAGGACCGAGTAGGACCAACGACGCCCCTGATGATCACACTCGGCGTTTCGTCACTCCGGAACCTTCATTCCGTCGGTGGCCCATGAACAGCAGCAAGTGCTGGTGGGGCCAGCATCTCCTCACCGGACGAAACCAGTAGGGTACGCGAGGTGAACCGAACTTCCTCATTCCCGACGGCGTTCCGACTGATCGTCACGGGAGGTGGGACCGGCGGCCATACGTACCCGGCGCTGACCGCGGTGCGCACCTTGCAGTCCCGGCTCGCCGTGGACAAGCGGGCGCTCGATGTGTTGTGGATCGGCACGGAGGACGGGCTGGAGGCGCGGGTCGCTCCGGCGGAGGGCATCGCGTTCACCACGGTTGCCACCGGCAAGGTCCGCCGGTCCAGCAACCCTCTCAAGATGGTGTCGCCTGCGAACGTCCGTGACATGGCGCGGGTGCCGCTCGGCGTCGCGCAGGCCAGGAAGATCATCGCCGACTTCCGGCCCGACGTGGTGCTGGCGACCGGCGGGTACGTCGCGGTTCCCGCGGGACGGGCCGCCCGGATGTGCCGCAGGCCACTGGTGCTACACGAGCAGACCGTGCGGCTTGGCTTGGCCAACCGCAAGCTCGCCGGCTCGGCCACGCGGATCGCAGTGTCGTCTGCGTCGTCGCTGCCGCTCCTGCCGGAAGCGGCGCGGGGCATCGCGGTGGTGACGGGCAATCCGATCCGCCCCGAGGTGCTGACCGGCCACCCGGATAAGGCGGTTGAAGCACTGGGGTTGCACGGCTTCGACCGGCGCCTGCCCACGGTGTACGTCACCGGCGGCGCGCAGGGCTCGCAGCAGATCAACGACGTCGTCACCGGCGCGCTGCCGCGGTTGCTGCAGGGCGCGAACGTGGTCCACCAGTGCGGTCCGGCCAACGTCGAGGTCTTGCGCCGGGCCGGGGGCGCCCTGCCCGCAGATCTAACGGCCCGGTACTACGTCACGGGGTTCGTCGGTCCGGAGCTGCCGGACGTCCTGGCCCTGGCCGACGTCGTGATCTCGCGCAGCGGCGCGGGCACGCTTGCCGAACTGACCGCCCTGGGCAAGCCCGCGGTGTTCATTCCGCTGGCGTCGTCGGCCGGGAACGAACAGGCCCACAACGCCCGGCACCTGGAGGAGTCCGGGGCCGCAGTCGCACTGCTGGGCGACGTCACCAGCGACCACCTGGTCGGCGCGGTATGGCCCTTGCTGTCGGATCCCACGCGGCGCGCCGAGATGGCACAGCGGGCCCGGGCACACGGGCAACCTGATGCCGCGGACAGGCTCGTGGACGTCCTCCTGTCCGCCGCATCAGGCTGATCGGCCAGGGCCCGCCGGGTTGGCCACCGGCCACTGGCCCGACAGCCTTGTACGTGCAATGCGGGAGCCGTTTCGTGTCATCAACTCCCCCGGGCCGGCGAGCACCAGCCCCCGTGCATCTACCTGGACGATGTCGAGCGCGGCTGTGACCAGTGGGCCGTTGCTCAAGTCCGCGTCACCAAAGACGCCACACGCGAGCGCGGTGAACTGCCTGGCTGGTCCTCATAGGCGGGTGAGCTGCCTGCCCGCTGCGGTTCCCGGGTTGGTGGAGCGGAAGGCAACCGGTTTACCCACACCCGTTGGTCAGCCGGAGTGATGGCACGGGTACAGCCTGCCCCAGTGCGCGTTCCGGCAGGGGGCGTTCGCGCCTTCCGGGCAACGCCACCGCGAGCCCCTCCAGGGGTCAGCACCCCGGCGACCAGGGACGTTGCGTGGTGACGTCACAGGAGGGGCATGCGGGGCGAGCCACACCCTTGACAAGTCTTGTTCAAAGCTGCACGCTCTGCGACACGAAGCGACACGATTGAACGTGAGTAAACAAAACTTCTCATGAAGATGACGGCACTCGCCATGAAGGTGACTCCCCGCAGGCCGGCGCGGCGGCCTTGTTCCGTGGCCAGTCCGTAGGGCTACTGCGGCGTCAGCAAGCTCTCACCCGCGCCTATGCGTTCACCAGAGGTGGTCCAGCGCCATGGAGGCGACATGACCCTGAGATTTCCGATCCATCGCAAACTCGCAAGACGTACCTCGCTCCTGTCCGCCCTCGCGCTCGCCGCCGCTTTGCTGGTCAACTGGTCGGTGCCAGTGGCACAGGCGGCCACCTCGACCTCGGTCACCGTCGACGGCTCCGGTACGGGCCGCACGTTCGACGGTGTCGGCGCGATCTCCGGTGGCGGCGGCAACACCCGGCTTCTGGTGGACTATCCGGAGCCGCAGCGCAGCCAGATCCTCGACTATCTGTTCAAGCCCGGCTACGGCGCTTCGCTCCAGTCGCTGAAGATCGAAATCGGCGGCGACACCAACACCACGGACGGCGCCGAGGCCAGCCACGAGCACACCAAGGGTGTCGTGGACTGCAACCAGGGCTACGAGTGGTGGCTCGCGCAGCAGGCCAAGGCCCGCAACCCCAACATCAAGATCTACGGACTGGCCTGGGGCGCCCCCGGGTGGGTAGGCAACGGCACCTTCTTCACCAGCGACGCCGTCACTTACCTGATGGACTGGATGGGCTGCGCCGCCCAGCACAACCTGACCGTCGACTATCTCGGCGGATGGAACGAGCGCGGCTACAACGCCTCCTGGTACGAGAGCCTGAAATCGGCGCTGACCTCACACGGCTACGCCACCAAGGTCGTGGCCGCCGACGACAGCTGGTCCGTCGCCGACTCCATGACCACGGACTCCGCCTTCAAAAACGCCGTCGACATCGTCGGGGTCCACTACCCTTGCGGCTACAGCAGCGGCGGAGCCATCGGCAACAACGCCGACTTCACCACCTGCTCCAGCACCAGCAACGCGCAGAACCTCGGCAAACCGCTGTGGGCGAGCGAGAACGGGTCGCAGGACGCCGAGGCCGGAGCCACGCAGGTCGCACGCGCGGTCAATCGCGACTACATCGACGGCCGCATGACGGCATATTACAACTGGCCCATCGTGGCCGGGCTCTACCCCAACACCTACTTCGCCTTCAACGGACTGGCCGTCGCCAACCAGCCCTGGTCAGGGAACTACAGCATCTCCAAGACGGCCTGGGTCCTGGCGCACACCACCCAGTTCGCCCAGGTCGGCTGGCAGTACCTCGACTCCGCCAGCGGCTTCCTGGGCGGCAACCGGTCCAACGGCAGCTATGTGACGCTGAAGTCGCCGAACGGCAGTGACTACAGCACCGTCATCGAGACCGTGGACGCCACGGCGGCGCAGACGTTGAGCGTCCACGTCGCAGGTGGCCTGTCCACCGGCTAGGTCCACATCTGGGCCACCAACCTCAACTCGCCCCACGACAGCGACCACTTCGTCCACACCACCGACGCGACCCCATCCAGCGGCACGTACACGCTGACGCTGCAGCCCGGCTATATGTACACGGTCACCACGACCACCGGCCAGGGCAAGGGCACTGCCACCGCACCCTCGGCGGCCCCGCTCAGCATGCCGTACTCCAATTCCTTCGAGACAGCAGCGACCACCACGTCCCCGAAGTACTTCACCGACATGAACGGCGCCTTCCAGACGGTGGCCTGCGGCGGCGGCCGCTCTGGCACCTGCCTGCGCCAGATGGCCGCGGCGCAGCCGGTCCGCTGGACCGACGAGAACTACAACGCGCCGTACACCGTCATGGGCGACGACTCATGGGGCAACTACACCGTCACCGCGGACACCATGCTCGAGCAGTCAGGCGCCGTGGACCTGCTGGGCCGCGTCGGCATGCAAGGGCGCAACGACAACGGGCTGCAGGCGTACCACCTGCGAGTGGGCAGCACCGGCGCTTGGTCGATCGCCAAGTCCGTGGTCACGAGCGACAACAAGTGGGGTTTCACGACCCTCACCAGTGGGACGACGACGGCGCTGGGCACCAACCGGTGGCACACCGTCTCGCTGACCATGCAGGGCTCCACCATCAGCGCCAAGCTCGACGGCACGACCCTCGGCAGTGTCACGGACACCAGCTACACCCACGGACGCGCCGGACTGGGCACCGTGGACTCCACCAGCACCGTGAACGGCGGCGGCTACCAGACGCAGCAGTTCGACAACTTCTCGGTCACACCGGGAAGCAACCCGACGCCCACCCGCTCAGGTGCCGTCGCCTCCGGCATCACCGGCAAGTGCCTCGACCTCAACGGAGGCAACACCGCCGACGGCACCGCCGTCCAGCTCTACGACTGCAACCAGTCGCCGTCGTCGCAGACCTGGACCTACACCACCAGCGGTACCGTGACCATCGGCGGCAAGTGCCTGGACGTCACGGGCCAGGGCATCACCAACGGCACCCCCGTCGAGCTCTGGAGCTGCAACGGCGGGGACAACCAGAAGTGGACGCAGCAGGCCGACGGCAGCGTGCGCAACGCGCAGTCCGGACGCTGCCTGGACGACCCCGGCGGCAGCACGGCCAACCTCACCCGGCTGGACATCTGGACCTGTGACGGCGGCGCCAACCAGCGGTGGGCCCTGCCGTAGACGAACGATGCCAGAAGCAGGGGCCAGAGCCGCACATCGCGTCCCTGGCCCCTGCGCCATGTGCGAACACACCACCTCGCCAGTGTCCTGCGCAAGCTCGAGACCACGCGGAGGCACATGAGGAGCGAGGCTCGCCGAGGACAACGCCGCCCGTTGACGAGAGCGCCCTCCGGCTCTGCTTCAGTCGGCAGACGCAGGAGTGTGCTGCCGGGCTACGTGCCATGCGGCCACCTGCGCGCGGGAGGTGATCTCCAGCTTGTCGAAGACGTGTGCGACGTGGCTCTCGACGGTCCGGGGGGCGATGGTCAGATGGGCAGCGCGACCCGCCACGAACAGCCCGGCTCCCTGGCCGCGTAGGACCGCTCCTGCCGCAGGGCCGCGGCGACGGTGAGCAGCCTGGGCTGCGCCTCGGCGTCGGCGTTGATGACGGCGCGGAGCCAGAAGTCCTGTCCCGTCAGGCCGCCTTCGTGTAGCCGGTCCAAGGTGGTCACTACGATCGGGATGCGTGCGTTGTACGACGTGCTGCCCTCGCGGGGTACGCCCTGCCAGTGCCGGCGATTGCGCGCGGTGATCTGCTGCACAGTCCCGTCCGGGTTGCGGGGCCAGGTAGGAAAGAAATCGGTGGACGTCGTCGGGATACTGCCGTCATGGCCGTCACTCAGCAACTCGCCCGCGTCCCGGTGGAGTATCTCGCCTCCTGCCGCCAGTCAGCCGACGCATCGAAGGATGGCGATCCTCGATGGGATCCACCGTCGGCGGATGTCCTGGACCTGGACTGGGCGCCGTTCCTGCTCGAACGGGTCTGCGAGCTGGGAGGTCTCGACGACGTCCATCGGAAGGCTTTCCGGCAAGCTCTCGACGGAGACACTTCCATCGACCTCGCCTTCCTCAACACCCATCCGCATGCCATCGGCCCCTTCGGGCCAGACCCCACGGCCCTCTCCGCGGCACAGGTAGCTCGCGCTGCGGAACTGCTCGGGCAGATCGACTTTCCGGCCCTCCTGGCCGCCCTGCCCACAGATGAAGGCGACGCCGGCGCCTTGATCGGCAACGGCGCAGACAAGATCGTCGGTGGCCCGAACAAGTACGTGCTGGGGCACTTCAACGCCCTGCGCGACTTCTACCATGCTGCATCCCAACGGCAGCTCCTCGTCGTGCTCTGGTGGGACTGACACGGACCGCCTAGCCATCGGCTCACGCCAGCAGCTGGGGAATTGCGTGAACGTCCACAGACCGGATCGTGCCAGGTCCGTGAGCGGGCCCACCGATGACAGGGCCCGCCGCCGGTGGTGCTGGACATCCAGAGCGTCCACGCGGGAGCAGGGTCCCTGCCGCCACGACAGGCCGGGATCCGGCCAAGCGGGTGCCGGGCGCCGCGAGCGCGGACTGGCCGTGGACGTCGTCGGCCCGTTCATCGCGGTCGTCGTCCTCGCCGCGGGCACGCACGACGACACCGTGGGCACCATCTCCTGCTCGGCGTCCTCACGAGGTCCGATACTGCCGCCTCCGCCGGGAAGTGGTGACTGGCCGAGCCCCCATCAGCAGCCCTGCCCCGGCCTCACCCGCAAGCTTGCACCGAATGGCGCACCGCCCGTTCAGGCACCGAGTTCCGCGAGATGCTGGACCAGAATGTCCTGCGCCTGCTGCGGGCTCAGCCGCGCCGGCCGGGCCAGGAGTTGCACCACCATCCCGTCCAGCAGGGCGTGCAGCCGCGCCGTTTCCGCCGCGTGGGTGCGCCCTGCGCTGAGCGCCCCCAGTTCCTCCAGCGCGGTCATGGCGCTCTCCACCGCGCCACGGATCAGGTCGTCGACCTCGGCGCGGCGTTGCGCGGCGGAGGGGTCGCGGTGCGCGAGGGCCACCAACGCGAACCAGGCTTCGGACTCCAGCCGGCGCTCGTCGTCCAGTGGCAGCAACTGCTCCAGGTGGGCCTGTACCAGCTGCGGCGACGGTGCGCCCGAGGCGGCATTGATCTGGCCGATCCGCTGCCGGACCGACTCCACCACGACGTCGATGGCGAACAGCACCATCTCGGTCTTGTCCGGGAAGTAATGCCGCAGTGCTCCGGCCGACCAGGCGGATTCCTCGGCCACCGAGCGGACGGACACCGCGTCGAAGCCGTCGCGCAACGCGACGCGCCACAAGGCTACCGCCAGTTCTGCGCGACGCCCCTCATGATCTACGACCTTCGGCACCCAACCATTGTCACACGCCCGTGTTACATTGTTTCTCACACGAACGTGTCAAAAAAAGGGGGCGGTCATGACCCGCGCTCGCCGGGCTCCGTGGTGGATCTACGCCGTGACCATCGGTGGACTCAACCTCGCTCGCCAAGTCCTCTTCCCTCCCTCGCAGGTGGGCACCGCGGCCACCATCAGCCTGTTCTTCGCGGTGCTGGCGATCAGCTTCGCCGTCGTCACGGCCCTGCATGCCCTCCTCGCGCCCCGCGACCGCGAATAGGGGCCGCCGGCAGCCAGCCTTCGGCCGTGGAAGGCAGGGGTCGGGGAGCCCGCTGGGTTCAGCAGTACGCGCGATGCCTGGCTATGACCGCTCAGCGCCGACCGGATGCAGCCCGGTCAGCGCGGTTCAGGTACCCCAACGGGGCGCGGGACTTCGTAGCCATCCTTGAAGAGCAGAAGGAGGAACCCGTTCATCCGCACATCATCGGCTTCGCGCGGGAGGAACCGCGGATGGCGGGGACGGTGGAGGTGGCCCTGCGTTAGCGCGCCTCCCCTGACGAGCGGGTCCGGTGCTTCGCCAACAGCCGGCCCACTGACGGCGGCACACACGAGCGCGGCTTCGGCGATGGGTGGCTGCCGCAGTCACCGCAACCGCGCACGAGGTGGCGGCTCGGCTCAGATCCAGGTGTAGTTCTCGTCCGTGACTGCCTCGAGCGAGGCGTCTGCCACGTCAGCGCGCGGCGAGTCCAGGGCGGCCAACGCAGCGCCGACCGGAGGGAACAGCGGGAGTCCGCCCATGCTGCGGTAGTTCACCCACGCAATGGTGCCGACCTCGTGAGAGCCGTCGGGCAGCTCGTCGAATTCCTGCCTCGCGAGCGCCTCGCGGACGTCCGCAGTGACGTGAAAGCGGTAGACCAGGTGCAGCTTGCGGGGCGGTGGCGTCGGGCCAGGGCGGGAGACACGCTGGTCCAGGACCCACAACAGCTCGCCTCCCTCCGCCTGGTCCACATCGAGGGCCAGTTCCTCGGCCAGCTCACGACGCAGAGCCTCCGGCAGCGGCTCCCCGTCCTCGACGTTGCCACCGATCGTCGTGTTGTGCACCGAGTCAGCGCGCTCACGGCGAATGAGCGCAACGTCGTCACCGCAGAACAGCACCGCACTCACACGGATCTTGACGTGGGAGAACGGGACCGGATCGGCACCCGGGGTGAACGTCATGGCAGCAAGTATCCCCACTGGGTCCACAGCACAGGGTTTGGCCGCCCCTCCCCCGGCCCACGCCCCACGATGTGGGAAGGCAGCGGACCTCGTGTCACAAGGCAATCGGCCGGTACGCCAAGGCATGGTCGACCACTTCCTCGGCCGACAGTTCCCGCTCCGACGGCCAGAAGAGCAGATCGCTGACGTGACCGGACGGGCAGGCCAAGGCTCGGTCGAGTCTGTCCAGCCAGTCGTTCACCTCGTCTTCGGAGGCGTAGTCCGCCTCCATGATCCGCTGTACAAGCGCGACCGCTTCCGCCCGACTCAACCCCAACGCACTCACCAGGCCCCCTTCACCGGCGCACCATACCCAGCGGCGCGACCGGCCGGACGCGTCCCAATGCCGCATCAGGCAACGTTCACCCGGTAGCACCGCCGGTAATCCCGTCAAAATACCCTCCCCGGCGCGGCCCGAGACGACCCCTTCCTGGCCTCCGGGGGGTGCTCGGGCGGACGCGGGGCGGGGATCGGGAGTTGGGCCCTGCCCGCCTGCTCCGTGCGTCGCAGCAGCCCGCTCCAGGCGTCGCGATATGCCGCCTGACCTGGTCTTTCTGCGACCAGCACTTGGCAAACGACCCCGGTCTTGGCGGCGCCTAGGGATCAGTCGGGGTGATGTGCGGCCAACGCGCTTTCGATCAGCCGATCGACATGTTCGGCGGCCTTGGGACGGTCGGCAGTGGCTTTGCGCAGCCCGGCGCACGCAGCATGCAGATCAGGTGAGGGCCCGTGCTCGGCGAGCAACACTACCAATGCCTGCCAGTGGCCCCACTGCCTCTCCGGCAACGCCGACAACTCGTCAATGTAGGCGCGTGGCTCCAGCAACCCCACCAACCTGCCCGCCGCTTGTGTGAGAGCGGCGAGGAGATCGGCGCGCAGCTGGTCCACGTCCGTGTCGGCGGTCAGTCGCCATCGGTCGGCAAAACACTGATCCGTGTGGCGGGAGTCAGAACACGTGACCCGACCTTCGAGGACTCGAATCCCATCGAACTCCCTCGCCTTACCGATCGGGCGGACGTTCCCGTTCTTCCAGTTCCACCACGCCGTCGGCACCACAGCCGTGTTGAGGTAGAACAGCTTGGCGTCCCATGTCGAGCTTTGCGACCCTTGCTTCTGGACCACAGCGACACCCTCAGGGGTGGCCAGTCGCCAAACCCCGCAGGAACCACGAAAGCCCATCGGGCGCAGAGCCGCCCCCACGTCCCGCATCAGGCCCCTGACAACCGCGTCGAGGTCACACATCCCTCAAGGCTACCGATGATCCGTTCGGCACAGGCGCGGTCCAGAACGCAGCCGAGGGCTGCGACAGCTTCGTGGGCGGCGTACTTAAGCAAGCGGCCGTGGAGGTTGGGTCGTCGGATAGGAGCAGCCACTCCCACGACAGCCGATCCGCCCCATCCTCGCCACCAAACGGCAACCGCTTGGTCACCCCGTGACGGCAGAACAGCCCGCACCCACACGCCATGACCAGGCAATCACCAGTCGAATGCGGCTGCACAACCGCCGTCGCCAAGGCGCCCACTCACAGTCGCCAACACAGGGAGGTTTGAAGACGGCCAGGCATGGCCCATAGGGCCGGACGTCCCGCAGCAGTCTCCCCTGCCTCGGTGTCCCTCATCACGTCAGTCATCAACTGTCGCTTTCAGCCCAGGAGTTATACCCGTCACCGTACAGACCCGATCTGCCACAGAAAGTGCGGGCGGGCTGGAACCGCGGATCTGATGGGGGCGTGCTTGCCAGTGGGACGTCAGGGGCGGTCTTCACGGGGGAGGTCGATGTGAGCCAGCCTTGGGGCCTGAGTGGCCCGCAGTTCCTTGGTGTGTACGCCGGTGTGTGCGTGCTCTCGATCGTGTTGGTCAAGGTCATCTGGGTGGCAGTGCGCCGGAGTGCGGGCCCGGCCGTTCCGGTGACGGCGGACGTCTACACGCTCGCCCTGCTGAGCGGGGGCAGTGCGCGCGTGGTGGACACGGCGGTGCAAGCCCTGGTGGAGAGCGGGCAGTTGCGGGTGAGCCGGGACCACGTGATCACGGTCTGCGGGACGGGCATTCCCGAAGAGCCGGTGCAGAGGGCCGTGCTGGCGTGCGTCGGCCGGGTCAAGAGCACGAACCTGACGGGTGTGCGGCGGCTGAGTGCCGCTGCGGACCCCGTAACCCGGATCTCCCGGGCGGCGGCCGAGCAGGGGCTGCTCCTCAGTCCCGGCCGGCGTCGGAAGGCGAGGGCAGCCATGGTGCTCCCGGCGGCCGTCTTCGGTATGGGCGTCGCCCGGTTGGTCAACGGGGTACGGCTGCACCGGCCTGTCGGCCTGCTGGTGCTCTTCCTCGTGATCACCGTGGTGGTCTCGCTGATCGTGGCCGCCGGAGTGCCGAAGATCACCCAAGCCGGGCAGGATCTGCGCGACCGGGCGCGCAAGGGGGGAGGGCCGGATCCGGAGGAGTTCGGCTCGTACGGTTCCTACGGCTCGTACGGTTCCGTTGGCATCCCCGGGCAGGGCGGCGCCGTCGCCTGGTACGACGGGCAGGCCCCGTACGAGGCCCGGACCGTGCGACAGCCCGGCAACCTGCGGGTGCCGGCCACAGTGCTCGGCGTGGCGGCGCTGGGCGCGGTCGGAGTGGCGGATCCGACGCTGCGCCAAGCGCTGTACGGGGGGATCACGTCTTCGTCCGGTGGCGGGGGCAGCACCTCTGGCTGCGGCGGTGGTGGAGGCGGCGGGTGCGGCGGCGGCGGGTGCGGCGGCGGGTGCGGCGGATGAACAGCCCGGTTTCCGGTGGGGGTGCGGCGCCCGGCACACGTGCGGTGGCCGACAGGGATGGGGTGCCCGTCCTGGGTTACGGCATCGGCTGGCGTCCGCAGATAGACCTGACGGTGGAGAGGCTGCCAGGCGTGGACTTTGTGGAGGCCATCGCGGAGGGCCTCGACCCCCGGCGGCTGCCGGAGTCGCTGCGCGCGCTGCGTACCCGAGGGACGACCGTGATCCCGCACGGAGTGTCCCTGTCGCTGGGTGGCGCCGAGCGGCCCGATCCCGCGCGGCTGGCCCATCTCGCCGCGTGTGCGCAGGCGTTGGGATCGCCGCTGGTCAGCGAGCACATCGCGTTCACCCGGGCGGGTGGCCTGGACGCCGGGCACCTGCTTCCGGTGCCCCGGACCCGGGAAGCGCTCGCGGTGGTCGCGGAGAACATCCGGATCGCCCAGGACCAGTTGCCTGTCCCCTTGGCTCTGGAGAACATCGCGCCGCTGTTCGCCTGGCCCGGAGAGGAACTGACGGAAGGTCAGTTCATCTGCGAACTCGCCGACCGCACCGGCGCCTTGCTGCTGGTGGACGTCGCCAACCTGCACACCGCACGCGTCAACCTCGGCGCCGACCCGCATGACGTACTGGATCAGCTGCCCCTGGAACGGCTGGCATACGTCCATGTTGCGGGTGGCACCGAACGTGACGGCGTATGGCATGACACGCATATCCACCCGGTGACCAGACCCGTCCTCGCGCTCCTCACCGCGCTGGCCGTACGCACCCGGGTGCCGGGCGTCCTGCTGGAACGCGACGGCGACTACCCATCGGACGCGGAGCTCGCGGCTGAACTCACCGCCATCCGCGACGCGGTGGCCCTGACCGGCCATGTCCGCTGACCCGCGTACCGCGCTCGCGGCGGCTCAGCAAGCCCTTGTCGCCGCTCTGGTGGCGGACTCGGCCGCTCCGCCCGGCTTCGACGACGATCGGATACGTATCCAGGCCCGCGCGCTGTTGATGAAGCGCGCCCGCACCGCCGCTGCCCACCACCCGTGGCTCGCGGCAGCCCTCGGCCCCGATTACCTGCCGGCCTTCACCGCCTACGCTCGTACACGCCCGCCGCCCGCGAGTAGCGGCAGCCACGCAGACGCTGCCGCCTTCGAATCCCATCTCCGCGCCCGCGGTGAACTCCCGCGTTCACCGCGGGGTGCCTTGCTGTCCCGCTTCCGGCGCCGGCTGCCGGAGTCCCCTTGGTAGCTGTCTGCCGTTCACACCGTCCATGACCTCGGGCTTCCGCCGAAGTCGACTTCGGCCAGATCGAAAGCCCTCGTTGTGGCCGCGTGGGGTGCGGAGCGATCACTGGTCGTCAGCCGGTGTGTTTCGCCGTCGAGGTGGAGGACGCGTCGGGCGCGGGCTGCGGAGCTGGTGCGATGGGCGATCACGATGAGGGTTCCGGGGCGGTCCTGGAAGGCGCGTTCGGCTCGCTGTTCGGCGGCTGGGTCGAGGTGGGCGGTGGCCTCGTCGAGGATGACGACGGGTGCGGGCGAGAGGTAGGTCCGGGCCAGGGCGAGGAGTTGGCGCTCCCCGCTGGAGAGGGTGCCGGGGCCGGCGATTTGGGCGTCGAGGCCGCCGAGGCGGGTGAGCAGGAGCTGGAGCCCGACGCGTTCGGCGGCATCGGTGATGGTGGCGTCCCCGGCGAGCGGGGCGAGGTAGCGGAGGTTGTCCCGCACGGTTCCCGGGAACACGTAGGCCTCCTGGGGGACGAGGACGAGCAGGCGGGTGCGGAGCTCCTGAGGAAGTGCGGTGACCTGTCGGCCGGCGATCGTCATGGTTCCGGACGTCGGTTCGTGGATGCCCGCGAGGAGGGCGGCGAGGGTGGACTTGCCGATGCCGCTGGCTCCGGTGATCACCAGGTGGTCGCCGAAGGGGATGTCGAGGCTCAGGTCGCGCAGCACCGGCTCGGCGCCGGGGCCGTAAGCGAAGCTCAGCCGGTCGATGGTCAGGCTGGGCGTCGACGCGGCCCCGGACAGGTGGTCCGGCGGCGGCATGGGCGGACCGGGGCGGGGGAACGGCGAGCGCTCCGGCGCGACCTCGCCCAGGCGGTGCAGCAGCACGCCCAACTGGCTCCAGTAACCGCTGACCGCGCCGGTGAGCATCTCCAGCGCGGGGACGACGGACCCCGCGATGTAGACAGCCGCGCCGATCAGGGCGCCGGCACTGATCGTGTGGGCGTCGATGAGGCGAGGGCCGAGCAACAACAGGCCCAGCAGCGGAAGGTATCCGCCCAGCAGCACCACCGGGACACGCACCGCGACATTGCGACCGACGCGGAGCACAGAGTGCAGGGCTCGGTCCGACTGCTCCTCGACCAGTGCGGCCGCCTGCTCCTCCGCCCCGAGCGAGGCGATGTCGCGGGCGGCCCCGAAGACCTCCCCGACCTGGCGCGCCACTTCCTCCGAGGCGATGAGCGTGTCCCGGCGCACAGCGGTCAGCCGGCGCATGGACCAGACGAAGGCCGCGATCGCCGCGGTGAGGGGAACCACCACCACAGCCGCGAGGAGAGGGTCGAGTCCGGCAAGGCCGACAAGCGCGGCGAGGAGGGTGGCCACCAACGGGCGCGCAGTGCGCAGCAGCGTCGAAATGAGGTCGCGGGTGCTGTCGATCTGGCTGCTGACCCGGGACACGCTCGCCGTGCCCGGGTCCCGGCCCGACGCGGTCGCCCGGGCCAGGGTGTTGTGGACGACCCGGCGGGTGAGGTGGTCGCGCAGCG
Organism: Streptomyces sp. NPDC051976; assembly: GCF_040680795.1. NCBI lineage: Bacteria > Bacillati > Actinomycetota > Actinomycetes > Kitasatosporales > Streptomycetaceae > Streptomyces > Streptomyces sp. NPDC051976. Next base: position 2,308 of record NZ_JBFAXL010000084.1, on the reverse strand, counting down.
GCTCGACCACGTCGGCGAGCGAGTCGAACATGGCGCGCTCGGCGCAGGCACGGATCAGGTACAACACGGCCAGCAGGCTCAGCCAGGTCAGTCCGGTGCCGGTGCGGCCGTGGAGGAATCCCTGGTCGAGGGCGGCTGCGGTCACCCAGCCGGACGCCAGCACCGGCACCGCCTCGATCGCGGACAGGGCGGCGATGCGCAGCAGTGGCCGTCGACTCCCCTGCAAGGCATCAGCGAGCAGCGCCGCCGCGATCGGCGTCAGGCCCAGACGGGTGACCCCCCTGCGCCGCGCCGCGGCGGCGCCCCGATGGGGTGCCGCGCCGGTCAGCGGTCGGCTGCGCATCACTGCTCCTTGCTGTAGCGGTCGTCATCAGCGGTGTCGGCGGCGGGCTGATCGGTGTGGGCGAAGACGGCCCGGTAGGCGGGGTCCGCCCACAGGGAGTCGTGCGGGGCCAGGGCGCGGATGCGTCCGTCGTGCAGCCATGCCACCAGGTCGCAGCGGGCGGCGGTGGTGGAGCGATGGGTGACGACCAGGCGGGTACTGCCGCCGAGCCGCTCGGTGACGGCCTGGCTGACCAGGTTCTCGGTCACCGTGTCCAAGCCGGAGGTGGCGTCGTCGAGCACGTGCAGCACAGCCGGCCGGGCCAGGGCACGCGCCAGTCCGATGCGCTGGAGCTGTCCCCCGGACATCGGCGCACGGCTCGGAGGAGTGTCGTAGCCGTCGGGCAGGCGGCGGACGAAGTGGTCGGCCTGGGCGGCGCGGGCGGCGTTCTCGACCGTGTGGCGCGTGACGTCGGTGCGGCCGAAGGCGATGGCCTCGTGGAGAGTTCGGCCCGGCAGCGCGGGGTGCTCGAAGGCGTAGGCCACGGCGCCGCGCAGGGTGCGCAACTCCAGTTCCCTGACGGGCACGCCGCCCAGGAGGACCTCTCCCTCGTCCGGATCGACGAGTCGGCCCGGCAGTGCGGCCAGCAGGCTCTTCCCGGACCCGGTCGCCCCCACCAGGGCCACCGCGGCCCCCTCGGGGATCTCCAGGTCCAGCCGGTCCAGCACGGGTGCGCCGCCCTGGTGGACGGTGACGCCCCGCAGCGAGACCGCCCCGCTGACGGGTGGTGTGCGCAGTGGGCCGCCCTCGACGACGGGCTCGTCCAGGACGGCACCGAGGCGGGAGGCACCGGCTCGTGCGTAGGCCAGACCCATGACCGCGTCGACCTGGTCGAGCAGGCCGGACGCCAGGGTGAGGTATCCGGACACGGCCAGCAGGGTGCCGGGGCTGATGCGTCCGCCGACCAGGTCGAGACCGGCGGTCGCGAGAACCAGGACCTGCGTCAAGGGCATCAGCAGACCGATCTTCCACATCGCGCCCCGCTGAATGCGCCACATCGCGCGGCCCGCGGCGGACAGTTCGGGCAACGGAGCGACAACGCGTTCGGTCTCGGTGGCCAGCGTGCCGACCGCACCGATGGTGCGGGCCCCTGCCAGGGCGTTCACCAGAAGGGTCGCCATGCCCGTCTGGGCGGCCAGGTAGCGGGACTCGGCGTCGCCGGCCTGCGAGATGAACCTGCGGGCCACCAGCGCGGTGAGCGGGAAGAGCAGCGTGAAGACCGCGCCGGCCCGCCAGTCCACGACCCACAGGGCGACCAGGGCCGCTACCGAGCCGGCGGCCGAGACGGCGGATCCGGCCGCTTGGGTGGGCAGGGAGGCCGCTTGGGGTGCGGCCTGGACCACGTGCGTCACCGCTTCCCCGACAGGGAACGGCGATCGCGGCCCGAGGCCCAGATGCCGGCGTACCGTCAGCATCCTCATCCACGCGGTGCTGTGCGCCGTGCTCGAGACTGACAGCAGCAAGCCGGCCGTCTCGCCGATCGCACCGGCCGCCAGGACTGCCGCCAGCGCGGCGACCGGCCCCGCGGTGTCAGCGTGCCGGAGCACCGCGTCCACGGCCTGGGCCAGCAGGACCGGCAGGGCCACCCCCGCCGCCACCCGGGTGCCGAGTGCGGCAGTGAGCAGAAGCAGACGCGCGCGCATGCGGATCGCGGTGGCTGCCAGCAGTCGGCCACCAGACGTGGCGTGCATGGAACCTCCGGTGGGAGTACGGGTGGTGGGGCGGGACAACGACCGGAATCGGCGAATTCACCGCCTCGTCGGGGGGCGCTGGTCGCCGGTCGCTGGTCACCTCCTTGCGCGGAGTGGGCGCGGGGGGGGGGGGGGGCCGGCGCGGCCCGCCGGCGCGCCCGCCCCCCCCCCCCCCCACACTGGGGGGGACGACCCGCCCCCAGACGGGGGGGGGGGGGGGGCAGGAGAGGGAAGA
>NZ_JBFAXL010000083.1:0-29333 GCF_040680795.1 Streptomyces sp. NPDC051976 | reverse complement strand
CGTGATTGAGACGTCAGACATCTCGATCAACAGTCCGGGGGCCTCGCTCGTTGCGGCTGTCAACCGTCACCCGATCGATGGCCACCTCGAAGAGGCTCACTCAGCCTGCGGTGAGCATCACTCAACCTTCGTCGCGACGGGGCACGTTCCGCCCAGGCCCACCAGGGTCCTCGACGTCATTGCTGAACCCTGCCAAGGTGCGCAGGTATTTGGAATCAACCGCCTTACGTTACAAGGAGTATGAAGGCGATTGCCAGGACTGCGAATATGAGCCGACCGGATGGTAGTGATCGTGCGTGTTCCTTCGCTTGAGCAGCGCGGTTCTGCTGAAGAGCGCGAGCTACAGCTTGTACGATTGCGTCCTCGTCAATTTCTTTCGCCTCTCTCGATATCAGTTTGATTGCTTCGCACTATTCAAGAAGGCGCCGGGGCCCTGAGGGGCGTGTCGGTGCGGGCCACTACCACCTCGTGGCGGTGGCTCATGGGCTTCACGGGCGGGGGTGAAAGGGCTTGTAAGGTTCCGCGGCGCGGAGCAGCCTGCGGTGGATCTCTCTGCGGAGGTCTTCGGCCAGGCCGTCATGGAAGGGATCGACTGCGGCGAGGCAGTCGATGGCTTCTTCGACGTCCCGGACCTTCTGGAGGATGGCTTCGAGGGAATGGATGATGTTCTGGGGGCTGGGGGAGTCTGAGGAGTTGTCGCGGCTGCCGCTGAGCCTGGGAGGGGGCGGCGTCTCCAATCCGGACGGCTCCGTTACGTGCTCGTGACCTTCTGTAAAATTTTGCAGGTCGGGCCCAGCGGCCAGACGTCGGGCATCGAGTGAAGGTCCGACCTGCACATCCGGGTCGCTCGGGCGAGGCGGAATGCGTGGCAGTGCGGATGTTTGTTGCCGGGTCGGTTCTGGCGTGGGGAGTTCCTCCGCGCTCATCAACTGACGTGTGGCTTCCAGGAACTGCGGTGCTTCGGCTTTGGTGCCGGTCCTTTCCAGCACAGTGTGGACGATGCGGGTGGTGAGGGCGGCTGTCAGGCGCAGGCCGTCAGCTCTGGTCCGAGCGGCGAGCTGCTGGTAGAGGTCCACGGCGGGGGCGAGGCCGAATCGGTGTGATATCGGCAGCAGGGCGCGGGTGTGCGAGGGCGTGACGGGTTTGTCCAGTGTCTGCTGGAGGCGTTCGGCCAGGGGCCACTCCTCGATCGCCTGGTAGGCGGCGCGTTCGCTCATCTCCCACCGGTCCTGGACGTACTCCTCGAAGGTGCGGTGGTCCTGGCGGTAGAGCTTGCGGTCCCGGATGCTTTGCAAGGCTTTCCCGGCAAGCCACCGCGCAGTGGCCAGGTGATCGACCGCCCATTCGCACACGCCGAGGTCGTGAATCTCTGTGTGGGACAGATCGCCGGCTGCGTCAACGGCCGGGGGGTCGGGGATCATGTCGGCGGTGATGACCAGGTCCGCAGGGCGACCGGTCGCGGGCTGGGATGGCTGGCTGTGCACCACCTTGTTGCTCTGGTCTCGGCGGTGGCGCAGTGCGTCGGTGCGGTTGATGGCGGCGGTCACTTGTGCACCTCCTGCTTCGGGAGCATGCCGCGGTCGTCCATCTCGGTGACCAGGGCGTCGTACGCGGAGCCGTTGGCGGTGACCGGGGAGAGCATCGACTGGGCGTACATCTGCCGGTTGGGGATGATTGTGGTGAACACGTTCCAGCCGTCTTCTGCCAGGTAGTTGCGGTAGTCGTTGGTGGAGCGGGAGTTGGCGGTGGTGCGGTTGAGCAGTACCCAGGTTTCCGGCGGTTCGCCATCGGGACGCAGGACGGCGACGTCCTCGATGAACTCACGCATCGGCATCCGCTCGATGCGATCGACATCGGACCTGGTCGGAGCGGTATTGAGGATGGCCAGGTCGGCGACGCGCAGGACGGACAGGACGATGGCGCGGTGGTCCTCGGCGTGCCCGCAGTCGACGACCGCGATCTGCCCCGGGGTCAGGCTGGGCGACACGTTCTTGTGGAACATGGGGGAGGGTTGCTGCTGCACGGGGAAGGGGAATCCTCCGGCTCGGACGTCCCATTCGGCGAGTTGGCGACTGTGGTCTGCTTCGAAGGCGCTGACGGGATAGCCGCGCTCGTGGAGCGCGTGGGCGTGCCACCCGACGGAGGTGGTCTTGCCTGCCGTTCGGGGACTGATGTGCGCGATGATCACGATGTCTGCTCTCTGCCAAAGGCATGTGGATGGGGGAAGGGGCCGGTCCGATGTGCGGCGGCCGCGCATGAGCGTTGTGCGGGCTGCGACAGTCACGGCGGCCGCGCAGCCCGATCGCGCCGACCGTGGCGGTGCGGTGGTTGCATGACCGTGTGGGCCTGCCGGAGCAGGCGGTAGACGGTGCTCACGGACGTGCCGAAGGCCACCGCCAGGTCCGGCACGCCGTCACCGGCCTCGTAGCCGCGCCGCAACTCAGCCGCCAATCGCCGCCGGGCCTCGACCGACAGGGCGTCGGCTCGTGCACGACGGGTCTCCTGACCGGAACGGAGCACGGCTCCCACGTCCGTCAGCCGTCGCCGTACGGTCCGCGCGGAGAGGCCCTCCTGAAGGGCCAGCGCCTCAACGCTCGCCCCGGCCGTGTACTCGGCCCGTAGGCGCACGCCGAGTGCACGGCGGGCCTGCTCCTGCTCTTCACCGGCACGCAGGCGACGGGTCTGCGCAGGAGTGCGCATCACCGTCCCGGCGTGGCGCAGGCGGTTCACGACGGTGCCGTGGGACAACCCGGTCTCCCGTTCCAGCTCCTCGACGGACGCCCCCTCGTCGTAGCGCCGGCCCAACTCAACGGCCTGTCGACGGCGGGCCTCAGCGGCCGCGGAGAGCGTGGCCGTCATGCGGCGGACTCCCATGCCAGGACGGCTTGCGCGTGGGCTGCGGCCAGCTCGTCGTAGGAACGTTCATCGCCGGGGCCGAGGTGGATCAGACGCCCGTCAGTGGCCACCCGCCAGCCCGGCACGAACCGCCCGGTCGACGGGTCCACCACGACTCCACCCGGGCCGCGCCAGGCAGCCGGGAGCTCATCGGGGTGCACCGAGGGCACCACGACCTGACGGCCGTCATGGATGACGACCAGCGCCCTGCTCCGGTGGGATGCTCGTTGTTCCAGAGCGGCCCGGTACGTCGCGCGCTCGGCAGCGTGCCGAAGCCGACGCCGCTCGCCGATTCCGGTCGTGCCGCACAGGACTGCGATGGTCTGCCACTCAAGGAGGGGCTCGGCGGAGGTAGCCACGGCAGCCCTCGGGAGGCTCGTATCGTCGGCGATGCCCTCCAGAGCACCGGGTGCCAGGCTCCAGGCCGCGCCGGTCGGTACGACCAGGCCGACCGCGGCCAGGCGTTTCAGAGTCCGATAGGTGGTGGCGCGCGAGACTGCGGAGGCGGCGACCAGCTCGCCGACGCGCTGAACGGGATTGGTGCTGAGCGCGCTGAGGATCAACAGGCTGCTGCTGCCCAGGCCTCGATGCGCGAATGCGTCGTGGGCCATGAGGCGGCTGATGGCAGTTGAGTCGACTTCGGCCGCAGTCTCAGTGGGGGACCATTCCTCAAGTGCCGTGTCGGGGGGGCGCTGAGTGGTCCGCGGTTGAGATGCCGCGGGGCCTGGCCGGCCGGGGCCGTCACCGAGGTACCAGGCCGAGCCCTCCGTCCCGCGACCGACCTTCAGTCGACGCAGCCACCCTGCGGGCTTGAGGACGGTTGCGTAGGCCGCGCGGACGGCCTGGCGGGAGATGCCCGCGGCTTCGGCGGTCTGCCGTTCACTGGCGCTATGCCTGCGGCCACCGGCCGTCTCGGCGAAGGCGATGTGCGCCAGCAGCACGCGCAGCGCGGTTCGGCCGCGTTCGCCCCGCCAAGGAGTGGTCTCTATCCGGGCGCGCAGGCTGGCGAGCCCCTCGTGGACATGGTGCCGGGACTCCACGTCTACGGTGCTGCCTATGAGCGCGCACGCGGACTCCCAGACTCGCTGGACGTAGTCGCGGGCGCGGCCGTCGCCGGAGCGCGCTGCGACGGTCCGCACGTGGCGCCCGCCTTCATGGTCGGGCCGCACGAGCAAGTGCAGGAGTTCGTCCACGGTGCCGTGGGCGCGGGCGACGTGGCAGGCGATCGCCGCGGTGATGCGGTGGCCGTGGTCGGCCGCTCCTTGCCGGTTGTGGCGTAGAGCCACGCCACGGCCCTTTAGGGAGAGGCGGGTGTAGCTACCGGAGGCGTAGCGGCCGGTGAGATCACCGAGCAGGATCAGGTCGGCTGCCGACCGGGGAAGCGTGCGGAGCGAGAGCGGCGTGGAGTGGCTGGCTCTGGCTGCCTCTGACTGCCTCGCAGCGGCGTGAAGAGCGGTGTTGGGGGAGTGCGTTGGGGGGTCGCCGTATGGCATTGTGGTGGTGTCTCGCAAGGACGTGGACACCACCACAGGCCAGCTAAAACCGCAGGTGGTGTCAGTACCGACCTCCAGTCGGTGCCAGCGAAGCCTCCAGGACTGCAATCCTGGAGGCTTTCGTGCGTCTGGCTCCGGACGGAGGCAGGCGTCCCCATCGCGGCTCGACCAGGCACCTTCAGGAAGCTGCTCAGGGCGAATGCCTCTGACTGCCTCTGAACGCCTCTGAACGCCTCGGGTCGAATCGGGGGCGAATCAGAGCGGTTGGCTCTGATTGCCTCCGATTGCCTCTGCAACCCGTCCTAGCAGGTCACAGCCGGTTCGGCTTGCATCAGTGCAGGTCAGGGCGGTGGGTCAGATGAACCCGGCGTACAGCCCGACTCGTCTGCCGCCACCGCTCCGACCAGGTCGGGCGGTGATCAGTCAATTTCGCTTGCGCCCGTCAGGCCAGGGTGTTGTAGGTGTTCCAGCCGCCGCCGATTCGGGTGCGAGTGGTGAACGGGGTGGTCTTGGTGGCTGTGCCGCGGTGCAGCCAGAGCGCTCCGGTCGAGTCGCGGGTGACGAGGTCCGCTTTGCCGTCTGCGGTCAGTCGCCGGGGACGACGAGTTGGTTGTAGGTGTTCCAGCCGGAGCCGATCAGGGCCCGGGGGCCGAGGGGCGCGGTGGTGGTGCCGGTTCCGGTGTACTGCCACAGACGGCCGGTGATGTCGCGGCCGAGCAGCAGGTGGCGTTCGTGGACAGGAAGTCCGTTGACGGCGAAGGTTGTCTGGGCCCGCTGGCAGTCGATGCCGTACGTGTAGACCTGGTGGAGGGCCGTGGTCTGCAGTTTCCAACTCTCGGTACCGGCGGTCACGGTGACGGTGTACATGATGTCGGTGCCGCCCGGGGTCACGTCGATGACTCCGAGGTTCGCCGTTCCGGTCCGGTCGCCGTACCCGCCCCAGTCGATCTGGCCCGACGCCTGGGTGAAGTAGACGTACAGGTTGCCGTTGTCGACGGCGTGGACGTGGATGGTGTGTGAGGCGGAGGATCCGGCGCGAATGTCGGGAGCGGTGAACGCCATGGTGTTCTGGGCGACATGCGCCGGGGTCTTGACGGTGAAGGTGCCGGACCCGTGGGTGCTGTCGGCGGGCGTGGCCGCGGGGTGCGGGCGGTCTCGATGGCAGCGTCGAGGCTGGAGCCTGCCGGCGTAGGCCGCGCCGTAGTAACCGGTGGTGTTGGCCGCGATCTGGGGCGCGAAGGACAGGATCGGTGCGGACTGTCCCCCTGCCTGCCACCTTGCACAGGTAGACCGCGGTCATCGCAAGGGCCGGTTTGCCGGGGTACTGCCCGGTGACGGAGCCCCCCTCGGGCAGGCGGGAGCCCGCCGCCGGACCGGTCAGGGGAGTGATCGATAAGGCGTAGACCATGGTGACGTCCACCGCGGGCGTGGACGTCACCAGCGTTCGTCTGCCAGTTGTCCGACGGTCTCAGCACCACTTCACGTGCCTGCACGATGGGCCAGCCCTCGGCGGACGCGGGACCGGAAACGCCCACGGTAGCGGCGACGAGCGTGCCTACCGACCCGCCGACCGCTGCTATCCGGGCCCGGCTCCTACCTTTGCGCATGGACCCTCATATCAAAATATCGAATGAGGGGGTGGGGTGATGGTGCGGTCAGTGACGCCGACGGACCAGTATCCGGCTCGTCGGCGTCACCCCGCGACCATGGGTCAGTAGATGGCGGTGATTTGGCTGCTCCAGGCTGCGGTGCCGACGAGGTTCGGCGCGCGATGCCAGGTGGGGCTGCCTGGGTAGAACAGGAGACAGCCGGTGGGGCAGGTGGTGCTCTGAGCGGTTCCGTTGCTGTCAACGTAGGTGACCGTGGCGGTGGTGCTGGCAGCGGTGGTGGCCCAGAAGTCGCCGTACTCGTCGCCCGGCGTGGGCTGGAACTGGTGATAGGTGATGGCAGTCCCGTCCGAATCAACGGTGGCGGTGACGACCTTGCCCTGGACGTTTCCGGGTGAGGTGAGCAGGGGACGGGCGGCGGTGGTCCAGCCGGGGTCGCCGTAGACGGTACGGGCGCCGAGGGAGAAGACCCCGGTGGTGCTGTCGATCCTGCCGGGGTAGAGATACAGCTTTCCGGCATCGGGGTCGCGGGCGACGATGTCGCCCGTGCCATCACCGTTCTGGTCGCCGACGGCGAGGTTGGTGAAGTGTGTCCAGCCGCCAGATCCGATCTCAGTGCGCCCGAACATGTCAAAGGGTTCGGTCTGGTCGGCGGTACCGTCGCTGGTGACCTTGCCGCTGTAGAGCCAGAGTTTGGCCTGGGTGCAGGGAGCGTGGTTATCGACGCACTCGACGGTGATCAGGTCATTGCCCGGTTTGCCGTCAATATTGCCAGGCATGATCATTTGCAGCATGTATGCCCAGCTGCTGTACGGGTGGACCAGTTCGCGGCGGGCCGAGTAGATGGGCACGCCGAGCCCGTTGCCCGGGTACAGGTAGAGCGCTCCCCCGACGCGGACGAGGAAGTCCTCGTAGCCGTCGGGCGGCGCCGTAGGGCTGGTGAATCCGACGAAGTCCCCGCGGTGGGCGATCAGAGCGCCGCCCCACCCAGAGGTGCCGACCTGTTGGGCGGCGCCCACATGGCCGGTGCCGTCACCGGGGTACAGGCGGAGTTTGGCGTCGGCGTTGGAGTCGACGGCGACGAAGTCGGAGTATCCGTCGCCGTTGAGGTCACCAGGGAGATCTGCTGTGGCCAGGCTGCTGCTGGGGTCTGCTCCCGGGGGATAGACGAACTCTGACTTGAACGTCGGCAAGGCGACGGTGTCGCCGGGGCTCCCGTCTGCGCCGTCGTAGGGCGAGTGATTGTCTGCCTTGTCATAAGCAATGACATGCAGGGTGCTGGAAGGCCAACCGGTCGGCGTGACGGTGATGGTGGCACTGTGGTTGCTGTCAGCGGCTACCCAGGTGCCGTTGGAGCAGCGGGTTCCGGATACGGACAGTGGCCTGTCCATGAGGTAGCAGAAGCCGGCCAGGTCCGTGGCTGAGTTACTGAGTTTGAGCTGCCGTGCGGTGCGAGCAGTGGTCTTGACCGTGGTGGGGTCGCCCCCGTCAGCGGTGGTGACCGTGGCGGGGTCGGTTGGACCTTCGCGGTCGACAGTGAACGCGCAGGTGCCCAGGAGGGGCGCGCCGGTGCCTTCGTCGTCGGTTATGCCGACCCTCCAAGCGTAGGAGCCGCTGGGCAGAGACTTGGAGGGGACCGTGACGGAGGCGGTCTGACCGCTCAAGACGGTGTCTGCGTGGGGGCTGAAACTGACCGCCGAGTTGGTGGTGGTGTTGGTGACGGAGAAGTCGGCCGTGACTTTGCCACCGTCCTTGTCAGTGGCCTTAGCAGTCAGTACCAAACCGCTGTTGCCGATCACTCCACCACAGTTGATCTTCTTGTTGCCGTCGCCAGCCGGGTTCCACGAGCCTTCGTAGGCGGCCGAGGAGTCGAGGCTGGGTGCGTAGTTGTAGGTCACTTCGAGCACCGGGTTGTTCGTGAAGCGCTTGAAGCTGTTCTGATTGGACTCGTAGCCGTCGGCGGCCTTCAGAGCGAGCACCAGGGTGCCCCAGCTGTTGGCCGCGGCCTGCTTGACGTAGTTCGTCAGCGCCGTGCTTTGGAAGTCATGACCCAGGTTGCCGGGACAGAATGTGGGGTTGCCGTGCGCGAAGGAGTCCGAGGCCAGTTTGGTCGCGAGTAGGCCACCGCTGGTGTTCCAGGTGGGGGTGGTGTCGATACTGCCTGACGACCAGAGTTCGGTCGGTCCTGCGACGGACGGGTCGCAGCCCCAGGAGTGGGTCTCGGTGACTGCGAAGGTCGCGTCGGTGATGTCGGCCAGCTCCAGGCCGTTGGTGTTCATCGCGAAGAACGACCGGGTTGAGCCGGAACCGTTGTAGCCGACTCGCGGCTCGTCGGGCGGGTTGTCCGAGTGCCAGCCCGAGCCGTTGGGATAGCTCTCAGTGGGGAACGCCGAATAGACCACCGCCCACTTCTCTATGTGACCGTCCGTGAACGGTGGGTCGATGACCAGCGGGAACTTGTCGGCGGTGGCCAGGGCGACGGGATCTGGGGTGAGCGTGAGGGTGCCGCCGCTGACGTCCGCCGCCACGGGCGCGCTTGCCGTCGGAGCTGCGGCTGAGCTGCTGGTGGCGGCCCGGGCACCTTTGGACGACGGCGCCTGGGCTGCAGCAGCCGCCGGTGCTTGCCACATCTTCGGGCGTGGGGCACTGAAGACGACGTTCCCGTGCGAGTCCTTGGCCAGCAGGTTGTCGGAGGAGTCGTCGTCAAGGGTGACACCGTGTGAGGTGATGCCCAGCTTGATGGTCTTCACCGCGGGATTGGCGGCGGCTGCGGCGGTCTTGACGATGAGCTGTTCGGCGAACCCGTCGACCTGCGCGATGATCTTCAAGTCGACGTCAGGAAGCACGGACGGGTACACCGCAGTGTTGCGGTTGAGTACGGGCACAGGCAACCGTGCCGGCCAGCTAAGGGAGAGTTGCTTGTCTCCCTTGGTCATGGTGGCCAACGGTGCTCTGCCTCCACCGGAGAAGACGAGGCCGAACACGGGCGACTCCGGGGCGATGGTCCCGTCACCGCGCTTGGTCAAGGTGGGGTCCGTCGCACGCCAGGTCCCTTCGAGCTTCGACCACATCGGCGTGGAGTACTGACGTCGAGTCAGAGATCCCCCGGGGTTGGCGAAGACCTGTGCGGACTCCTCACGTCGTTGCAGCACCTCCACGCGCTGACCGGTGGCAGCCGCTTTGGCGAAGGCCTGGGAATCGTAGTCGGCGGTCAGGGCTGGGGAGCCGGTGTCGGTGGCGACCGCGGTTGTGGTCATGGTCAAGGTGCTCGCGGCCGCCAAGGGAAGAGCGAGGGCGACGAGCAACGCTGTACAGCGTTCTCGCTTCCGGAGCCGTAGAGCCGAGCTTGTCATCGAAATCCTCTCGGGACGCATCAAATTGTGTCGTGCCGCAGGCTATTCGACTGCCCGACTTTTTAACCACTGATTGTAAGGCTGCCGCGCGCCGGTTGTCCGCCGCGCAAATGTGGAATCATGGATTCCGTAAATGCGAGCAGTTGCCAACGTGGATCAGTTGTCGATGCGGGTCATAGGGGACGTATTCGGGCGAGTCTATGCCCTTTTGGTACAGGTGTTTGAGTCAACCCTTCAAAACTGCTTGTGAGTGGAGGGCTTCGTAGGGTTGGATCCGAGGTGATCTTTACGCTCGGTAGAGGGTTCCTTGGGGTGGGGTATGTCTTTCGACCGATGGTTCGGCCATGCTCTATTTGATTGGGCGTCAGTGAGCGCGAAGCGGAGCCACTGGCGTGCCATGGTGATTGCACTCACTTCTGGCGCCTTGGGTATTTCCATGCTCTCTGCGCCCGCCTGGGCCTCGTCCGGGCCGGGATTTTCGCTGCCTCAGGTACAGAGGACGCCCTCCGTACATGGCGCGGACCTTCAACCCCAGAAGTCCCCCCGGCCGGCCGTCGTGCCCAACTGGGAACCCACAGCGACCAGGTGGCCGGTATCCGGCCAAGCCGAGGTCATCCTGGCGCGCGGCGGCCAGGCCGCTGACACCGCGGCCGCGCCCCGCCTGCCACAGGCCGGCGTGCTGCCGGTAAGTGTGGGTCAGGCTCCTCCACGTGCAGGCAAGGCGCTTCCTGCGGGCAGCGAACTGGCGCGGGTCCGAGTGTCGGTGGCGGACCGGGCCGCAACCGGTCGTGCCGGAGTTGAAGGGTTGTTGCTGTCGATTTCCCGCGCCGACGCGACCCCGGCCAAGGGCGTGGCCAGGGTCCAGGTGGACTATTCCGCCTTCCGGGATGCGTTCGGAGGCGACTGGGCCTCCCGTCTCCACCTGGTGGTGCTGCCTGCCTGCGCGCTGACCACCCCAGAAGTAGAGAAGTGCCGCACGCCAACTTCTATCCCCACCACGAACGACACCACAGCACATACGCTGACGGCCACCGTCACCCTGCCTGCGGCCGCGACTCCGTCATCTATGCCCAGCATGGCTCCGGCAGCGCAATCGCTGGTGCTGGCCGCCACCGCGGGTGCCAGTGGCGACGCGGGTTCGTTCAAGGCCACGTCCCTGTCCCCTTCGGGCTCCTGGTCGGCGGGCGGCAACTCCGGCGGGTTCGGATGGAACGTCCCCATGTCGGTGCCGCCGGTGCCGGGCGGGCTCGCCCCCAAGGTGCAGCTCAGTTACAACTCGTCGTCGGTTGACGGCCGGACGGCCTCCACGAACAACCAGGCGTCATGGATCGGCGAGGGCTGGGACTACTCCCCGGGGTACGTCGAGCGCAGCTACGCCTCGTGCGAGAACGACAAGCAGGGTGGCAACAACACCGCGAAGGTCGGCGACCTGTGCTGGAAGTCGCAGAACGCGACCTTGTCCCTGAACGGTTCCTCGAACGCCCTGGTGTGGGACGCGGGCAAGAAGATCTGGCGGCTCGCTGACGACGACGGGTCGCGGATCGAGCAGATCTTCGGCACCACGCCGAACGGGGCAGCGGGCGAGGGCGATGACGACAACGAGTACTGGCGGCTGACCACGCAGGACGGCACGCAGTACTGGTTCGGCAAGAACCGTCTGCCGGGCTGGACCACGGGCAAGGCCGAGACGAACTCCGTCTTCACCGTGCCCGTCTTCGGAAACCACACCGGGGAGCCCGGCCACGCCTCGGCCTTCGCCTCCTCCGCGGCCAACCAGGGCTGGCGGTGGAATCTGGACTACGTCGTCGACCCGCACGGCAACGCCATGGCGATGTACTACACCAAGGAATCGGGCTACTACGCCGAGAATGTCAAGACCGACACCCCGGTGAAGTACACCCGCGGCGGCTACCTGGCCCGTATCGACTACGGGCTTCGTGCGGGCGCCGTCTACAGCACGGCCAACCCGGCCGGCCGCGTCAGCTTCGACACCGCCGAGCGCTGCCTGTCCTCCTGCGGCACCTTCGACACCGCTCACAAGGCCAACTGGCCTGATGTTCCTGTCGACCTGGACTGCACCGCCACCAGCACCGACTGCCAGCAGACCAGCCCCACGTTCTGGACGCGCAAGCGGCTCACCGACATCAACACCTTCGCCTTGTCCGGCACCACCATGCAGCCGGTCGACACCTGGACCCTTGCCCAGTCCTTCCCGCCTACCGGCGACACCTCGACCCCCACGCTGTGGCTGGACTCGATCCAGCACACCGCTAAGGCCGGTGCGCTCGCCGACATCACCATGCCCAAGACGACCTTCGGCTACGGGGACGGCCCGATGGCCAACAGGGTCGACGCAGCCGAAGGTCGGCCGCCGTTGTACAAGTACCGAGTGCGCTCGATCACCAACGAGACGGGCGGCCAGACGCTGGTCACCTACAGCCCCACCGAATGCACCCCGACCACGCTGCCTGCCCAGGACACCAACACCAAGCGCTGCTATCCGTCCTGGTGGACACCCGACGGCGCCATCGATCCGGTCAAGGACTGGTTCCACAAGTACGTCGTCACCCAGGTCATCGAGGACGACACCACCGCCGGCAGTGGATCGGCGTCCAAGACCACCACGTACCAGTACAGCGGTGGCCCGAACTGGCGTCACGACAACAGCGAGTTCACCCTCGACAAGCAGCGCACCTGGAGCGACTTCCACGGCTACAGCACGGTCCGCACTCTGGTCGGCGCCACCAACCGCACCCAGACCGAGACCAGTTACTTCACCGGTATGGCAGGCGACACCATGGTGGACGGCAGCCCACGTCCGCTCATGAACATCAACGGCGTCCCAGACCGTGAGGACTTCGCCGGGCGGCCCGCCGAAACCCGCACGTACGACAAAGAGAACGGCACGGTGGTCGCCAAGACCACCTACGTTCCCTGGCAGTCGGACGCCACCGCCACCCAGGCCGCCGTCACCGGGATCACCGACCCCGACAAGCCCACCACCCCCGGGCCCAACCTTCCCGACAGGACCGCCCACTACTCCGGAACGATCACCGAGACCACCAGCAACCTGATGGACACCGGTAGCTGGCGCTCGATGGTCACCACCCGCACGTACGACGTCACCTACGGCCTGCTCATCTCGCAGAGCGACGACGGCGACCCCACCGTCAGCGACGACTCACAGTGCGCCCGTACCGACTACGTCACACCGGACACGACGAACTGGCTGATCAGCTACCCCGCCGAAGTCACCACAGTCAACGCGGTCGGCTGCGACCGGGCGATATCCAACGGCACGATCACCGGCCTCACCCGCACCTCGTACGACGACCACGCCAACGGCGTGGCTCCGGACGCCGGCAAGGGCAACATCACCAAGGTCGATCAGGCGTCGGGCTTCGACGGTTCCAACGCTCCCGTGTGGGAGACCGTTTCGCAGAGTACGTACGACGCGTATGGCCGGGTGAAGTCCCTTGCCGGCCAGGACGGTCAGACCACCACGACGGACTACACCCCCGCGACAGGTGCACAGCCCGTAACCGTCAAGGTCACCGACCCATTGCAGAACACCGTCACCACCACGCAGGACGGCGTTCGCGGCCTTGCCCTGACGGTGACCGACGCCAACAACCGCAGCACCAACAGCCAGTACGACAGCCTCGGACGGCTGGTCAAGGGCTGGAGCACCGGTCGCGCCACCACCTCCACCCCCAATGTGACCTACACGTACAGCATCTCCAGCACCGTGCCCTCCACCGTCACCACGAAGAACCTCTACGAAGACGGCACCACTGGAACGTCGATCACGCTCTACGACTCGCTGCTGCGTCCCCGTCAGACCCAGTCCGACGCGATCGGTGTCACCGGTCGGATCATCACCGACACCTTCTACGACACCCTCGGTCGCGCGTACAAGACCGACAACCCGTACTACAACAGCCTCGCCGTTACCGGCACGCTCTACTCGGTGCCCGACAACCAGGTCCCCAACGCCGCTGTCACCGAATACGACGGCCGGGGCCGCCCCACCGCGGCGATCACTTTGTCTCTGAACGTGGAGAAGTGGCGCACGACCACCACCTACGGCGACATCTGGACGGCCACCCTGCCCCCGACAGGTGACACCGCGACCCTGGCCGTCGCCGACATTCGCGGCCACCTCATCGAGCGTCGCCAGTACAAGGACCGCACCCCGGTCATCGGCGCGGCGCGCTCGCAGTACGAGAAGACCACGTACGGCTACGACACGCTCGGCAACCTGGTGAAGGTCACGGACAACTCCGGCCGCAACACCTGGACGTACACCTATGACTTGCGGGGCCGGCAGACCACGGTCGTTGACCCGGACAAGGGCACTTCGGTCACTACGTACGGCACCGACGGCCGCCCGGCGACGGTGACCACGGGCCAGGGCACGCCCGACGCCCACACGCTGGCAACCACCTATGACACCCTCGGTCGCAAGACCAGCCTCCGCGTCGGTTCGGTGACGGGCACGAAGCTCGCCGACTGGACGTACGACACAGCGCCGGGTGGCAAGGGGCTGCAGGCCACGGCCACCCGGTACGACACGAGCGTCACGCCCACCGCCGCGTACACCACGGCTGTCGCCGGTTACAACAGCGACGGCAATCCGAGCGGTATCGCGCTCACTGTGCCGTCTGTGGCAGGCGAGGAGAAACTCGCCGGTACCTACACCGTCGCCAGCACCAACACCCCTGTCAGCGCGATGCCGTTGACGACTGTGTTCAGCACCGACAACACGAACGCCACCACGGCACTGCCTGCTGAAACCGTCACCAACCACTACGGGGCACAGGACCAACTCGGTCTCGTCGACAGCACCCTTCCGCAGGTGTACCTGCGTGGTGCCAGCTATACAGAGTTCGGAGAACTCGCCCAGTCTCAGCTCGGCAATCTCGGTACCCGGGTGATCCAGGACCTCACGTACGACGCGGTTACTCGCCGACTGGCCACGAGCGTCGTCAATCGTGAGGCATCCGGACCGCAGACCCTGTCCAACATCACCTACAGCTACGACACCGCAGGCAACCTCACCCAGGTGCGCGACAACCAGAACGACAACACCGTCGTCGACGACCAGTGCTTCACCTACGACTGGGCTCGCCGCCTCACTGACGCCTGGACCAGCGGCGACTCGTGCACCACCCGGTCGGTCAACGGCGTGGGCACGCCCAACCTCGGGACCACCGACCCGTACTGGACCAACTGGACCTTCACCGAAAGCAACGACCGCGCCACCGAGACCCAGCACAAGGCCGGCCCGATCACCGCCGACACCACCCGCACCTACACTTACCCCACCAACACGGGCGACGCCCAACCACACGCGGTCCGCACAGTCACCGCGACTGGCGGGGCCACGGGCTCCGACACCTTCCGCTACGACGCCACCGGCAATCTCACTCACAAGACCCCGGCCGGAGGGCCCATCCAGGACCTGACCTGGACCCCTGAAGGCAACCTCGCCAGCTCGACCATCGCAGGCAATGGCACGACCAGCTTCGTCTACGACAGCGAAGGCACCCGGTTGGTCAAGCGCGAGCCCACCGCGACGACCCTCTACCTGCCCGGCGGCCAGGAACTGACGCTCACAAAGGCCACCGGGGCTCTCACTGGTACCCGCTACTACGCGGTCCCCGGTGGGTCGGCCGTCCGCACCAGCTCGGACGGCAAGGTCCGCCTCCTGGTTGCCGACCCGCACGGCACCAACACCCTCTCCGTCAGCGCCACGAACCTCGCCTTCAACCGCCGTAAGTCGCTCCCCTACGGAGGCTCGCGCGGCACCCCGCCCGCTTTCTGGCCGGGCCAAAAGGGCTTCGTCGGCGGCGACACCGACCCCACCACCGGATTCACCCACCTCGGCGCCCGCGACTACGACCCCACCACGGGCCGCTTCATCAGCGTCGACCCCCTCCTCGAACTCGACAAACCCCAAACAATCGGCGGCTACGCGTACGGTTCCCACAATCCCATCACCTATTCTGACCCCACCGGAGAAGGTGTCAAAGAGTGCATGAACGGCGCGCTCTCAAATTGTTCCAATGGTACGCCGACGGATTCTTCGACTTATGAATCTGAAAAAGATCAAGGCAGTTCGTCGACAGGTAGTGACAGCCTTTTTTCGGAACCCCCACCCAGTAGCTCTGATGAGTATTGCGCGACTTGTGTTCTGCAGCCCTACCGGGCTCCGCATCTCCCTGCCCTTGAATTTCATTTTGCAAAAATATTTCCCTATCAGGGAATTATCGATGATCCCGCAGAAGATAATGATGCAGAATCCAGGGAGCTGCTCTACCAGTGGCTGTTCAGCACCCTCGGCGCTCATCCCGTCTTCCGTGGGGGCGATGCTGTTGTCACTCAACTGTCGCAATCCTCGGAGGTTGTGAAAGCTCGCGATCAGCTACTCACTGCACTGGCAACGGGGTCCCCGCAGCGAACCGCTCCCATTAGCCATATCGACGAAGGTCCCCACGGCAAATGGGGTGGTATCGCTGGCAAGCTGCTCGGCCACATCGGTGGCCCACCATGGGACCTCGTCGGGGTTCTGTCCAACGGATCTGCTGGGGAATCCAACTGGGCGGACGCGTTTATCGGCACATACAGTGGTAACGCCAAGGTCGTCACAGGGGGGCCGAAGGGGACCGTACGGTTGCAGTTCACGATCAAAAATACCTCTGACTGGAATTCTGCGGTAAAGATTATACCGCGGCGTCCAGGACCTGCTAAGATCCTGGGTCTCGGAGCGCGGTCTGACGAAACGTTCACGTGGTCCGAGCAATGGCTCGCAGGTACAAGAAAGCCGGATGACTGGTTCCTTGAATTCAGCCCCTATTAGAATTCAATGCATCTGCATCTGCGTGAGGATCGAAGCAGATCCAAAGTAACGGAGTTGACGACGTGGAACACAAAGGGCGATCTCATTCGAGGTTCTACCGGCGCACGGCCAAAATCTCCCTGAGTGTTCTCGTCGGTGTGTATCTGGCGGCGTGCTCGTCACCTCATGGAGAGTCGACCGATATTTCTCATGATCAGGTGGTCGGTATATGGCAGAATGCGGAAGTCGGGAAAATCGATTTCCAGGGTGATCATCACTTTACGACTGCAGGTCTCAAATTCGAGAAATCCGTATTGGATGATTGTGAGCGAGGATTGACGTCTGGGTCGTGGACGTTCTACGACCAAGGTGATCATGGGGTGGGCGACTGGGCGAAGACCAGTGGATCGACTCTGGGTCTCGATTTTGATGGCGGCAAAGTAGATTGCTTCTTCAATTTGAATGCCCACATCTCGAATGGGCAAATTAATCTATGCGTCACTACGGACCCGGACGCGGTGTGCGGGAATGGAGTAACCTTCTCCAAGACTGCACAGGCGACCCGCAGATCAAGCTAGGACTCTTCGGCGACGGACAGCCAAGAGGCGCAGTGTCGCTTGGGGCCAACTGATGGATGTGCCTGGCCGGGTTCAGCGTTCGTGTCCTGGTCCAGTCACTCGCAGCGATTGAGCTGGGTCAGGGCCAGGCGGACCCGGCTTGTGGCTCGACTCGTCTGTCGCCGCCGCTCCGACCCAGGTCGGAGCGGGGGGGCCGCATCCGGCGCGCCCCCGCCTCCTCCCGCCCAACTCTCAGGCCCGCACCTGCCCGTTCTCGAAGTAGGTGATCAGGGACGGGTCCAGGGGTGGGATGTCGTACGGTGTGCCGCCGTTGCGGAGGGAGAGGGTGGCCATGTAGCCGGCGGCCACGCTCATGCGGGCGGCAAGGGGGGAGGTGTCGGTGGGGCCGCCGTGGCGGACGAAGTGGGCGAACTCGCGCATGATCGCGGCGTCGCTGCCGCCGTGGGTGCCCTCGGTGCGCGGGACCTGGTAGGCGATGTCGCAGTCCTCGCGGTAGCGGGAGGGGCCGGTGTTCCAGACCTTGACGACGGCGCCCGCCTCGTCGCCGAAGTTCTCCAGCCGGCCCTCGGTGCCGATGACCGTGTAGTTGCGCACGTAGTCCGGGCTGAAGTGGCACTGCTGGTACGAGGCGATGACCCCGTTGTCCAGCCGCATGTTCATCACCGAGACGTCCTCGACGTCGATGTGGTGGTTGAGGTTCTCCCGCGTGGTGGGCGGCCACTCGTACTCCTTGAGCCAGCCGTCCGGGCGCGGCGTGCCCGGGGCCCGGCGCGGCAGGTCGCCGTGGAGCATCAGGTCGCCGAAGGCGTTGACGCGCTCGGTGTAGCCGCCGGCCAGCCAGTGCACCACGTCGATGTCGTGCGCGGCCTTCTGCAGCAACAGGCCCGTGGTGCGGGCGCGTTCGGCGTGCCAGTCCTTGAAGTAGTAGTCACCGCCGTAGGAGACGAAGTGCCGTACCCAGACGGTCTTCGGCTCGCCGATGTCACCGCGGGCGATGATGTCGCGCATCTGCCGGACCACGCCCATGTGCCGCATGTTGTGGCCGACGTAGAGCCGGGTGCCGGTCTCGTACGCGGTACGCAGGATGGTGTCGCAGCCCTCGATGGTGATGTGCATGGGCTTTTCCAGATACACCGCCTTGCCGGCCCGGAGGCAGTCCACGGCGATCCGCTCGTGGGTGTCGTCGGGGGTGACGACCAGGATCGCGTCCAGGTCGTCCCGCTCCAGCAGGTCGCGGTGGTCGGTGACCCCGTCCTCCACACCGAGCCGCTCCATGCCGCGCTTGAGGGCGGCGGGGTCGGTGTCGCAGACGGCGGCCACCACCGTTCCGCCGCCGGGGCGGTGGGCGGCCAGCGGCAGCGAGAGCCGCAGGCCCAGACCGATGACGCCGAGGCGCACGTCGTTCACAGGGGTCCTTACGTCGAATGGCTTGCGCGGGGTCACTTGGAGCCGGTGAAGGCGATGCCCTCGGTGATCCGGCGCTGTGCCGCGATGAACATGATGATCATGGGGAGGCTGGCCAGCAGTGAACCGGCCATCAGCACGGGGTAGTCGGTGACGTGCTCGCCCTGCAGTGAGGCCAGGCCCACCGACAGCGGCATCCGGTTGGCGTCGCTGGTGACCACCAACGGCCAGAGCAGGTCGTTCCAGGACCAGAGCACGGTCAGCACGCCCAGCGAGATCAGACCCGGCTTGGCGAGCGGCAGCATGACGGACCAGAAGACCCGCAGCGGTCCCGCGCCGTCCAGCCGCGCCGCCTCCTCCACGTCCTTGGGCAGTGAGAGGAAGAACTGGCGCAGCATGAAGGTGCCGAAGGCGCTGAACATGCCGGGCAGCACGATCCCGGTGAGGGAGTTGAGCAGGCCGAGGTTCATCACGATCCGGTACTGCGGCAGCAGGTAGAGCTGGCTGGGGACCATCAGCACCGCGAGGATGACCAGGAAGAGCGCGTTGCGGCCGGGGAAGCGCAGCCGGGCGAACGCGTAGGCGGCCATCGAGCAGAAGAGCAGCTGGGCGGTCACCCTGACCACCGTGATGACGACGGTGTTGAGGAACTGCTCCAGGAACGGCGTGGTCCTGAAGACCGCCGAGTAGTTCTCCCAGTGCCAGCCGGGTACGAAGGTCGGCGGCACGCTCGTCGCCTCGCCGAAGCTCTGTACGGAGGTGAGGAGTTGCCAGAAGAACGGCGCGATCATGGCGGCGGCGCCGATCGCGAGCACCACATGGACGGGCCACAGCCGCTGCCTACTCATAGTGCACCCACTTCTTCTGCAGCCGGAACTGGACGGCGGTCAGCAGCAGCAGGACCAGCATCAGCACGACCGCGATGGCCGAGCCCATCCCCTGGTCGTTGTTGAGGAAGGTGTCCTCGTAGTAGAGGTACGCGATGGTCTTGCTGCCGGCCAGCGCCGGGTTGGACTTGCCGAGCATCATCAGGACGGTGTCGAACATCTGCAGGCCGCTGATCACCGAGAGCACCGAGACGAAGAAGATGCTCGGGCTGAGCAGCGGCAGCGTGATCGAGAAGAACTGCCGGATCCGGCCCGCACCGTCGATCGAGGCGGCCTCGTAGTAGTGCTGCGGGATGCCCTTGAGACCGGCCGCGAAGATGATCATGTTGTAGCCGAGGACGGCCCAGACGCCCACCACCGCCATGGCGTAGACGGTGAAGCGCGGATCCGAGACCCAGTGCTGCCCGTGGATGCCGACCAGCGACAGCAGGTAGTTGATCAGGCCGTAGTCGCCGTTGTAGAGCCAGCGCCAGACCATCGCCACGGCGGCGGGCATGCTGACCACCGGGATGAAGTACAGCGTCCGGTACAGCCCGACCCAGCGGCCGCGCATCTGGTTGAGGAGGGCGGCGAAGACGATCGAGAACGGGATCGCGAGCAGGATCAGCAGCGAGTACTTGACCGTGTTCCAGGCCGCCCGGGGCAGCGCGGGGTCGGAGAGGAAGGACCGGTAGTTCTTGAGGCCGACCCAGGTCTGGCCGCCGAACGCGCCCCACTCGGTGAAGCTGTAGTAGATGGACTGGGCTATCGGCCAGAGGTAGAACACCGCCAGGCCGAGGGCGAGCGGGAGGATCATCAGATATCCCCAGATCCACTCCCGGGGGTGGCCGTGCTCCCCGCGCCCGAGGCGGCGGGCCCGCGCCGCCGCCTCGGGGGCGGCGACGGGGCGCGCTTCGGTGAGGGTCATCGGCTACCCCTTGGCCAGGTCGGAGTTCATGACGTCCGCCGCCTGCTTCGCCCCCGTCGCCAGGTCCACCTTGCCCGCCCAGATCTGGTCGAGGACGGTCTGGGTGTCCTTGGCCCAGGTCTGGGTGTTCACGGAGATCGGGTAGGGGCGGGCGCTGCCCAGCTCGTCGATGAAGGTCTGTAGGTGGAACTGCGGCACCGACTTCACCCAGGTGCCGGAGAGCCCGTTGTACGCCGGGATCACCGCGCCGGAGGCGGCCTGGATCTCGTTCGCCTGCCGTCCGCCCAGGAACTTGACGAACTCCCAGGCGGCCGCCGAGTGCTTGGTCTTGGCGTAGATCACGTTGCCGAGGCCGTTGATGACGGTGCCCTTGCCCGCCGGGCCTGCCGGCAGCGGCGCGACGTCGGCGGACAGGCCCGGCGCGTTCTTGTACGTCAGGGTGTCCCAGTCGCCGTCCGCGAACATCGCCACCTTGCCGGAGGCGAACAGCTGCGACGGGTCGGTGTCCGTCATCTGCTGGGCGGTGGGCGACGTCTTGTACTTGGAGACGAAGTCGAGCGCGTACTGCAGTCCCGCGACGCTCTTCGGGTCGTTCAGGCCCGAGGTCTTCTTGTCCGCGGAGATGACGCTGCCGCCGGCCTGCAGGATCGTGTTGTACAGGTTCTCCTGGGTCCAGGACGGCGAGGCGATGCCCCAGACGCCCTTGGCGGTGTCGGTCAGCTTCTTGGAGGCGTCGATCACGCTCTGCCAGGTCCAGCTCGCGTCGGGGTACCTGACCTTGGCGGCGTCGAAGAGCTTCTTGTTGTACCAGAGGCCGACGGTGTCGAAGTCCTTCGGCATGCCGTACTGCTTGCCGTCCAGCGTGTAGATGGCGTTCAGGGACTTGGGGAACGGGCTGTTGTCGAAGCCGCTCTTGCCGGAGAGCGACTGGAGCTGGCCCTGCCCGGCGTACAGGCCGATTCGGGTGCTGCTCATCCAGAAGACGTCGGGGGCGGAGCCCGAGGCGGCCTCGGTCTGCAGCTTGGTCCAGTAGTCGCTGTTCGGGGTGAGCTGGATCTTGACCGTGATGCTGGGGTGGGCGGCGTGGAACGCCGTGACGATCTTCTGCATCGCCGGCAGCTGGTTGGGGTCCCAGATGCCGTACGTGATCGTCACCGGACCGGAGTCCGCGCTGTCCGACGAGTTCGAGGCGGACGAACAGCCGGCGATCCCGGTCACCAGTGCTGCGGCGCAGAGCAGCGCCGACACCTTTCTGATCATCTTCGGTCCAATCCCTGAGGCGTGCTTCGTGGCCCGGACACTAGTGAGCATTTATGCGGAGGACTAGCGTTAATCGAGCAGAAGTGCGCAGCCGAGGCAGGAACGACACCTTCCCGAGATCGCTCCGTGACCTCAAGGGGGCGAATCGGACATCATTTATGCGATCGCTTGACGTAAAGGCGGGCTGAGTCATCGGCCGGGTCGTCAGGAGGAGAAGAGCAGCCGCTCGGCGTGGTTGAGCGTGTAGCGGACCGCGCCCAGGCAGACCGCGTCGCCGCCGAGCTCGGAAGCGAGCACCTCGGGCGCGTAGAGGCTCACGCCGCCCAGGTGGCGGCGGATCGGCTCGACCAGCAGCTCACCGGCCTGCGCCAGGCTGCCGCCGATCACCACCAGCTCCGGATCCAGCGGGGTCACCAGCGTGACCAGGCCCTCGGCCAGGGCGTTGGCGAAGGACTCCACGGCCGCCGCCGCCTTCTCGTCGCCCTCCCGGGCCCGGTCCATGGCGAACAGCGCCGCCTGCGAGGGCGCCCGCAGCTCCCCGGGGTCCACCGACATCGCGTAGTCCATCACGTGGTGGAAGGCGGCCCAGCGGCTGCTGCGCTGCCCGCCCAGTTCACCTGCCGCGGCGTGCGAGCCGCGGTACGGGACCCCGCCGAAGAGCAGGCCCAGGCCGATCCGGCTGCCGGTGTGCAGATAGAGCACGTTCTGCCGCCCGCGTGCCGCCCCGAGCCAGTGCTCGGCCAGTACGGCCAGCCGCATGTCGTTCTCGACCAGCACCGGAACCGGTAGCCGGGCGGTGAGTTCGGCCTGCAGCGGCACTCCGGTCCAGTCCCCGAGCACGACGCTCTTGACCACCCGGCCCTCGCCGTCGATGACTCCCGTGGTCCCGATGCCGACCGCCGTGAGGTCGCCGGGCGCCAGCCCCGCCGCCGCCGTGGCCCGCTCGACCAGCCGGACGATCGCGGCCAGCCGGTCGGCCGACGGCAGGTCCGCCGGGACGCTCTCGGTGGCGGTGGCCACGATCTGCCCGCTGAGGTCGGCCACCTTGCCCACCATCCGTGAGGCGCCGATGCTGACCCCCGCCACGTGCCCGGCCGCCGCCCGGAACGCGAACCGCCGGGCCGGCCTGCCGCGCTGCCCCTCCGACGACCCGGCGGTCAACTCCTCGGCCCAGCCGTCCCTGAGCAGGATCTCCATGATCCCCTCGGCCGTCGCCCGCGAGATCTGCGCCTGCCGCGCGAGCCCCGCCAGCGTCGCGCTCTCCATGTCGTGCAGGCTGCGCAGGACCGCCACGTGGTTGAGCCTGCGCAGAAAGCTCCCGTCGCCGCTCTCCCGTGGCACCGATCCTCCAGTGAGCCGTGGCTGAAGCCGATTTTCCCCAGCGCTCAGCGAAAATCGTACAGGGCCGGTCGTCCCAGGGGCCGCGGACCGGCCGCGGACCGGCTCCGGACCGGCCGCGGACCGGCTGCGGACCGCCCTCGGCCCTTCGGCCGCTACGGCTGCGACCCTGGTCAGAGCGGTGGTGGCCCCCTGATGAACGGCGCCGGAACATCGCATGGCCGAGCCCGGATCGCGGCCCCGCGCGGATAGCGTGTGCGCACCACGCGTGCGGGCGTGGGGGCACGCGCTACGGGGTGGCGCGGCGGGGGAGGGGGACCGGTGCAGGACTGGTTGTCGCCGGACAACGTCATCGCGATCGTGGGCACGGTGATCGGCACCGCGGCGACCCTGATTCCCTTCGTGGCCGACCGCAAGCCGCGCAGGCGCCGTATCGGGTACCGGGTGCAGATGGACGTGCCGGTGGACCGGCGCGGTTCCGGCCCGGCCGCCGCGGCCGCGACCGGGGTGTTCCAGCTCGACGGTGTGGAGCCGGGCTCGCTGGTCCTGCTGCGGGTGGAGAACGACGGTTCCCAGGACATCCACAGCGTGGACTACCCGGGGCCCGAGCACGGTCTGTCGGTGGACTTCGACCGGCGGCGGATCGCGAAGTTCTCGGTGCTGTTCCCGCGCAACGCGCGTTACCTCAACCGGTACTTCACCGAGGACCAGGGCTTCGGCCCGGACCCGCACGACCCGTCGGTGCTGCACCTGCCGCGGGTGGAGCTGCCCCGGGGCAAGCACTTCAAGCTGCTGGTGCTGCTCACCGGGGGCGAGCCGGGCAACGCGATCCAGGTCAGCCCCGAACTGCTGGACGGAGAGGTGCACGAGAACCACTCGGCCACCGTGGACGACCTCCCGCGCCTGTTCAGCCGGTCGGCGCAGGGACTGCTCGCGGTGCTGCTGGCGTGCGTGCTGGGGTTGAGCGGATACCTGGTGTTCGGCCCGAACCGTACCCACCCGGACTTCTGCGAGAAGGGCACGCTGACGGTGGTCGGGTCGACGGCCTTCAAGCCGACCGTGCTGACCTTGAGCCGCACGTACGAGGCGCTGTGCCCGGGGTCGAAGGTGACCGTCGACGCGGAGGGGAGCGAGAGCGGGCTGTCGGTGCTCCAGCAGGCCGACGACCCGGGGCACGTGCTCGCGTTCAGCGACGGACGCTCCGAGGACCCGTCGCTCACCAAGGGGCTGACCGCGACACCGGAGGGCAAGGTCGACTTCGCGGTCATCGCCGGGCCCGGTGTCACCGTGCGCGACCTGGCGACCAGCCGGATCCGGGTGCTGTTCACGGGCGGCGTGGCGACCTGGAGTACGCGGGAGGCGGCTCCCGGTCCGGGCGGACGGCCGCTGCCGGTGGTGCTGGTCGGCCGCAAGAGCGACTCCGGTACGAGGAAGGTGCTGCGGGACACCCTCCTGGGCGGCGGCGGAGAGGCGGCGCAGACCTCGCAGGACTGCCGCGGCAGGTTCCCCGGCTCCGACCGGCAGGTACTGCGCTGCGAACGCCAGAGCACGGACGACGTGATCGCCACCGTCCGCACGGTCCCCGGCGCCATCGGCTACGCCGAGTTGACCACCGCACGCCAGCAGAAGGCGACGGTCCTCGCCATCGACGGCCAGGCCCCGGGCGGCGCCGCCTACCCGTTCCACGCCACCGAGTACGCCTACGCGAAGACGGCTCTGCCGCACGGCTCGATCGCCGCGGGATTCCTCACCTTCCTGGACACCACCGCCTCACAGGCCCTCACCTCCGCGGACGGCGCCGCGAACTGACGGCACCGCGAACCGACGGTCGCGCCTCGGGCAGGCCCCCGAAGACGTAACGGAGGCTCCTCCGGTAAGGGTGTTAGGGTGGACCTCTAAGCGGAGGCTCCTCCGCTTTTTCGTCCTCGCCCGAGGAGGGTTCTCCCATGACCGCGACCCCCACCCCCGCCTCCACCGGCACCCCCACCTCCACCCCCGCACTCACCGCCACCGGCGTCCCGCGGGCCGGCGGTGCCGGAAGGATCGGCGGGAGCACGGTGTCCCGGATCGGCTACGGCGCCATGCAGGTGGGGCGGCTGCGGGAGGACCGGAAAGGGACGATCGCCCTGCTGCGGCGGGCGGTCGAGCTCGGGGTGGACCATGTCGACACCGCCCAGTTCTACGGTGACGGGTTCGTCAACGAGGTCATCAGGGACGCGCTCCGCCCCGAGGACGGTGTGGTGGTCGTCAGCAAGGTGGGCGCCGATCCGAATCCGGGTGGGGCGGTGCCGCTGCGGCCCGCGCAGCGGCCCGGGGAACTGCGGGCGAGCGTGGAGGACAACCTCAGGACACTCGGGCTCGACCGGATCCCGGTGGTGAACCTGCGCCGCCTCGACACCAGGCCGGGCCTGCGGGCCGAGGGCGACCAGGTGGTCGATCTCGACGACCAGCTCGCGCTGATGACCGCGCTGCGCGACGAGGGCAAGATCGGGGCGATCGGCCTGAGCGGCGTCACCCTGGAGGGAGTGCGCCAGGCGCTTCCGGCCGGTATCGCCTGCGTCCAGAACCTCTACAGCCTGGTGAGCCGCGGCGACGAGGAGATGCTGCGGCTCTGCGCCGAGCAGCGGATCGCCTGGATCCCGTTCTTCCCGCTCGGCGGCGCCTTCCCCGCCATGCCGAAGGTGGCCGACGCCCCGGCCGTCATCGCCGCGGCGCGGTCCCTCGGTGCCACGCCCGCCCAGGTCGGCCTCGCGTGGCTGCTGCACCACGCCCCGAACACCCTGCTCATCCCCGGCACCGCGGACGCCGGCCACCTGGAGGCGAACATCGCCGCCGGGACGCTCGCGCTCGACGAGGCGACGCTGGCCGCGCTGGACGCCACCGAGTCCCCGTCCCTCGACGGGACGACACTCGGCTGAGCGCGCCGACCGGCCGCGCCCCCGGCCGGCGGTGGCCACAGCGCGACCGGAGGGGCCACCTATGCTCGGCGGTATGAACCGATGGGAAGAGCTGACCGGCGGAAACACCGGCGAGGACTACGCCGCGCGGTTCGCGGCGCTGGCCGCCTCCGGCAAGGACACCCACGGCGAAGCGCGGTTCTGTGCGGCCCTGGTGCCCGCCGGGGCGCGGGTGCTGGACGCGGGCTGCGGCACGGGACGCGTCATGACCCGGCTGGTGGAGCTCGGTTACGACTGCGTCGGCGTGGATGTCGACGCCTCCATGCTCGCTGTCGCCCGCAGGCAGGCACCCGAACTGCCGTGGATCCAGGCCGACCTGACGGAGTTCGACCCGGCGGACTTCCAGCTCGCCGCGGACTTCGACCTCGTCGTGGCGGCGGGCAACATCTTCCCGCTGCTCGCCACCGGTACGGAGGAGGCCGTCGTCCACCGACTGGCCGCCGTCCTGCGCCCCGGCGGCCTGCTCGTCTCCGGCTTCGGCCTGGACGCCGCCCACCTGCCGGTGCCGCCCAGCATCACCCTGCCGGAGTACGACTCCTCCTGCGCCGCCGCCGGGCTCACCCCCGTCGACCGCTTCTCGACCTGGGACGCGGACCCGTACGACGGCGGCGGCTACGCCGTCAGCGTCCACCGCCGCTGAGCCACCGGCGCCGGACCGGCGTCAGATCCCCCACTCCTTCTCCAGGTCCAGATCGCCCTCGCGGCGCTCGGTGAAGGAGAACCAGTTGCCGGAGTCGTCGCGGAAGATCGCCTCGGTGCCGTACGGGCGCTCCTGGGGTTCCTGGAGGAACTGGACGCCGCGGGACGTCAGCTTCTCGTAGTCGCCGTGGATGTCGTCGGTCGCCAGCACGCCGGCGCCGAGGATTCCCTTGGAGATCAGCTTCTTCATGGCTTCGGCGGATTCCGCGTCCATCGCGGGCGGTCCGGGCACCATCAAGGTCAGTTCCACCTTGGGCTGGTCCGCGGCGCCCACGGTCAGCCAGCGCATTCCGCCGTCGCCCATCGTCATGTCGGTACGCACTTCCAGGCCGAGTTTCTCGGTGTAGAACTCCTTGGCCCGGTCCTGGTCCAGAACCCAGACGGTGGCAATGGTCAGACCCTTGATCATGGGTGCTCCTCGGTCGTGCCACGTCGTTTCCGCGGCTGCGGAACAACCCTAGGCACGTACCGATTCAGGGTGCTTCTCCGGAATTGCTGTGTCGGGCGGGCGGCTGCTGACCGGCGGAGGGTTCCTGGCCGGTCTTCGGGAAACCGCCCGCCCAGAGCATGGCGTAGCAGCCGGGGATCAGGGCGGCGCCGCGGCCGACATGGCGGGCGCGGTAGGCGGTCGGGGACATTCCCGTCGCCTTTTTGAAGCGGGCCGAGAAACTGCCCAGACTGGTGAAGCCGACCAGGGCGCAGATCTCCGTGACGGTGAGATCGGCCGTGCGCAGCATTTCCTCCGCCCGCTCGACACGGCGGCGGGTCAGGTACTGCCCCGGGGTCTGGCCGTACGCGGCCTTGAAGGCGCGGACGAAGTGATAGCGGGAGTAACCGGCGTGGGCGGCGACCGCGTCCAGGTCGAGCGGGCTCGCCCAGTCGCGGTCCATCGCGTCCTTCGCCTGGCGCAACTGCTTCAGATGGGCCACATCGGTCGCATCGGTCACAACGCATGGTGACACGCGGCGCCGCGGCCGGGCGACGCGGCGCCTGCGTATGCTCGCCTCCGGAATTCCCGTTCGAGAGGTGCCGCCATGGCCGCTACGCCGAAGACCGTCGCGCAGAAACTGCTGATCAAGCCGGGCACCACCGTCTGGGCCGCGCCCGAAGGCCATCTGGAGCTGGTGGGGGCGCTGCCGGACGGCGTCACCGTGGCGGACGGCCTGGCGGAGGCGGCGACCGGGCTGCTGTTCGCGGCCGACGAGGCCGCGGCGCGCGGGCTGCTCGACGCGCACCGGGACGCGCTCGCGGCGCCCGCCGCCTTCTGGGTCGCCTACCCCAAGGGGAACAAGACGGACATCAACCGTGACTCCCTGTGGCCGATCCTCGCCGAGTACGGGATGCGGCCGATCTCCCAGATCGCCGTGGACGACACCTGGTCGGCGCTGCGGTTCCGGATGCTGCGCGAGGGCGAGGAGTTCAAGGGCGGCGCGGGCGCCTGACGGCCGACCGCCGGCGCCGTCCGCGCCACGGAGCCGCGCCCCCTCCGACGCACGCCCTTATTATGGGGAGATGGGCCGTTCCGGGGGGACGGTTGAGGAGGTCGCGCGATGGCGGCTCACGTGAAGCCCGTACTGGACCCGGATATCTACCGGAGACTCGACGCAATGCGCGCGCGTGAGGAGCGTGCCTTCGCGTCGCGCACCACGAAATCGGCGCAATGGCTGGAGCAGGCCCGCACCCGGATGCCCGACGGGGTGCCGATGAGCTGGATGCGGGGGCTGTACCGGCATCTGCCCGTGGTGGCCGTCGAGGGCAGCGGATCGTCCTTCCGCGATCTCGACGGGAACAGTTATGTGGACTTCAACCTCTGCGATCTGTCGATGGCCGCCGGATTCGCCCATCCCGCGATTGCCGCGGCCGTCACCGAACAGGCCGCGCGCGGAAATCAGTTCCTGCTCCCGACCGCCGACGCCCTCGATGTCTGCGCGTTGCTGAGCGAGCGTTTCCCTTTGCCGCAATGGCAGTTCACGCTTTCCGCCTCGGGCGCCAACACCGACGCGCTGCGGCTGGCCCGTAGTGTCACCGAGCGCCGGGCGATCGTCGTCTTCGACGGCAAATACCACGGCCAACTCGACCAGACACTCTGGTCGCCGGACGGCGGGCGACTCGCCCGCGAGGGACTGGGACTTGACCCCGCGTCAGGAGACAGCACCACCGTCCTTCCCTACAACGACGTCGACGCGCTCAGGGCGCGCCTGCGGACGGGGGATGTGGCCGCGGTGCTGCTGGAGCCGACCCTGACGAACTGCGGGCTGGTGCTGCCCACCCCCGAGTTCGTCGCCGCGCTCAACGAGGACGTCCGGGGCAACGGCGCACTGCTGGTCGTCGACGAGACGCACACCCAATTCGCCGTCCACGGCGGCGGAACCCGCAGGTTCGGCTTCCGGCCGGACATCATCACCGGCGGAAAGGGCATCGCGGGCGGGGTCGCCATCGGCGTCTTCGGTATGACCGACGACCTCGGCGCCTTCCTGGCCGACCACCGCGCCGACGATCCGGGCACGCGTACGGTCGGCGACTCGACCGGGGTCGCGACCGGCGGCACCCTGTACGGCAACGCGCTCTCGATGGCCGCCGCGCGGGCCGGGCTGCGCGAGGTCTTCACCGAGGAGGGCGCCCAGCGGGTCGACACCCTCGCGGGCCGCCTCCAGGCCCTCCTCCAGCAGCACATCGACAGCGCGGGCCAGGACTGGACGATCGACCGCTTCGGCGGCCGCCTCCAGTGGCGGCTCACCCCCGACCCTCCGCTGACCGGCGCCGACTCCTGGCAGTCCATCGACCTGCCGTTCGTCGACACCCGAAGGATCCACTTCGCCAACCGGGGCGTCTGGGAGGCCATCGCCACCTCGGGCCCTTCGATCTCCTTCGCGGCCACGGCCGAGGACGTCTCCCGGTACGCCGAGGTGGCCGCGGAGTTCCTGGGCGAGCTCTTCGCCGATCCGGCCTGAGCGCCCGATTCCCCTGTTCCCTGCCGCTTCCCAAGGCCCTGGTCGGGGCGGGGGGTCAGCCCCGGCCCGCCCGGGGTGTGTGGGGTTGGGTTTGACGGCCGCCGACGAGTCCCACCAAGTTGCAACAACAAGGGGGGGCGGAAATGGTTTGTTGTAATTAAAA
>NZ_JBFAXL010000082.1:0-30817 GCF_040680795.1 Streptomyces sp. NPDC051976 | reverse complement strand
CCGGCAGTGGCGCCGGCGGTCCGCGGCGGTCACTCCGTGGTGGTGGACGGGTTGGTCAGGAAGCTCTGGTGGAAGCTGAAGCAGGGCGGCCAGAAGCCCTCCTCCCCTTCGTCCACGGTCAGTTGCTGCAGGGCCAGAATCTGGGTCATACGGTGATCCCTTCGCTCTCGGTGGCGGATGTCACGGCGCTGGGTGCGCCGCGGTCGAGGGTGAACAACTCGTCCGAGGGGCCGTGCAGGACGCGCAGCAGGGCCAGCAGGACTCCCGCGGCGCCCCCGGACAGGTCGGCGGAGTACCGGAGTCCGCCCTCACCGAGGTAGCGGACGCCCTCACCGTGGGGCGCGGCGTATTTCAGCAGGCCGGTGGCGGTGCGCACGGCGGCCGCGCGGTCCTCCGCGCTGCCGGTCGCTTCCGCGTGTGCGGCGAGGAAGTAGGCCAGTCCGGCGAGTCCGGTGTACAGGCCGGGATCGATGGCGCAGGTCTTCCGGGCGTCGGTGACCAGCCGGGGCAGCGCCGCCGCGCAGCGCTCGTCCGGGGCCGTCTCCGCGTACCGGGTCAGGACCGTGGCCACGCCCGCCGAACCCATCGCCCAGAAGGGCAGGGCGCGGTTGACCACCGCGTTGTCGGCGTAGGAAAGGCCGCCGTCGGGGAGCGGCAGGGCGCGGTCGAGCTCCTCGTGGAGCAGCCCGAGCCCCGCCTGGAGGTAGCGCTTCTCGCCTGTGTCGGCGGCCAGTTGGTGGAGGAAGAGGGCGAGCCCGGAGCGGCCGTGGAACAGCCCCCGGGCGTCGTGCGGGCCGAGGGTGCGCACCAGGTCGGCGGCGGGGACGCGCAGCAGGCTGTCCCCCGCCGCGGCGGCCCGCTCCAGATGGTGGGCGTCGTGGGTGCGCCGGTACAGGGCGAGCCTGCTCAGACCGATCCCGGCCCGCCCGCCGGCCAGCGTGGCGCAGCCGCGGGTGAGCGGGTGGTCCTCGGCGGCGCGCAGGAGTTGGGCCGCCTCGTCGATGCGGCCGAGCTGTGCCAGAACCCGGGCGACGCCCGCCAGGCCGGTGCTCAGCCCGGGCGGCAGGCCGTCGCGTCCCGCCATCGCGTCCACGACCAGCCGCTTCTCGATGTCGTCCGGGATCGGCACGCCCGCCCGGTGCAGGGCGTGCACCACCCCGGCGGTGCCGTAGGCCACGCAGACGGTGTTGGTGTGGAAGGCCATGGCCGCGGGCGGGAAGACCCAGTCGGGCCGCGCGGGGTCGGCCGTGGCGAGCAGCCCGGTGACCACCCGCGCGGCGAGTGCGGCGAGGCTGCCCTCGGGGTCGGCGTCGGCGTCCGCCGGGGTGGGCAGCGGCGGCGCGTCCGCCTTGTCGGCGCGTGGCATCGCCGTCGCCCGCGCCCAGAGGTCCGCGGGCGGCGCCGCCATGGCCGCCAGGTCGCGCTCCAGCAGCGCGAACCGGGAAGGGGTGCGTGCGGCGGCCCCCTGGAGCGGAGGGGCGAGCAGCGACAGGGCGAGCGCGGCCATCCCGTACCGGTCGCGCAGCCGCGGGTCCGCGCCCTCGTCGCCCTCCCCCGGCGGTGTGAAACCGTGGGTGCCCATGGCGGCCGGCGGTCCGCTCAGCGGCGTCGCGGCCTCGAAGTCGACGAGTCTGGGCCGCCCGTCGGCGGCGACGAGGACGTTGCCGAGGCTGAGGTCCCCGAACCGGTAGCCCAGCGCGTGCAGGTGGTCCAGCGCCTCGTCCAGGTCCCGCAGCACTCGGCGGCACGCCGCGTAGTACGCGTCCGCGTCCTGCCGCGAGCCGTCGGACCTGGTGAGGGGCGAGTGCCGGCCGACCCAGTTGCGCAGCTGCGCGCCCTCCACGTACTCGGTGACCATGAAGTCGTGCTCCCACTCCGTGAAGTGGTCGAGCGGCTCCGGGCACACCCCCGGGGCCGCCGCGTGCACGGCGGTCAGGACGTCGTACTCGCGGCGCAGTCTGCGCTGCGCGCTGACGCCGTCCCAGGTGTATCCGTTGTGGGCGCGGGCCTCCTTGATGAAGACGGCACGTCCGGTACGGGTGTCCCTCGCCCGGTACGCCCCACCGGCGTTGCTGGGCTGCAGCACCCCGACGATCTCGTAGTCGCGGATGACGATCGATCCCGCGTGCGGCTCGGGCTCCTCGGTGACGAAGGGGTCGGTGACGCCGTCGGGGAGCACGAAGGCGGGCCCGCGCACGTCCGGCACGTCACGGCCGGAGCCGTCACGCAGGAGCGGCTCCCTGGTGCCGTCGGCCAGCAGCCGGCTCCGGGAGCGGAAGGCGCCGTAGCGGTAGTGCACCGTCCGCGAGTCCCCGTAGCGGCGGTCGGACAGTACGTACGGGCCCTGCTCGCCGTCCAGCGCGGTGGACAGCGCGTCCATCACCCGGCGCGCGGTCTCCACCTCGTGCGGGTAGAGCGCGCAGAATTTGCCCGCCTGCGCCCGGTCGGCGTGCTTGTGGTGCAGCGACAGGAAGAACCGCTCGGCGGCGACGTGCTTGAACGGCACCCTGTGCGCGAAGCAGATGTCCGCGACCACGTCCAGGACGTCCTGGGCGCGTGCGAGGCGCGCGGACACGTGGATCTTCCAGCCCTGGTCGGCCCGTTGGGCGTCCTGGTGCGTCCACGAGGTCCAGATGTCCCGGCCGCCGCGCTGCCACCCTTCGGGGACACGCGTAGGTACGTAACGTGGGCCGGCGTCACCGAGGGCGGACTGCGGTGCGTAGAACTCCGGGTCCGCGAGCGCCGTGGTGACGTCGAACAACGTCTTCTCCTGAGGTCCGCCACAATCGGCCGAGGTCACAGCGCCCGCGCGGCCGGGGACCCCCACCCCCGGCCGACCTGCGGGCCGCTTCCGCTACGCGGGTAACTTTCGCTCGCCCCGGTCCTCCGCGGTATCCGTAGAATCACGCAACCGCCTACCTGACTGTGGGGATCGTCGACTACCTGGACCGCCGGCCCCGCGACGGCGGGGGCGGGTGACCGGGCGGAGGAGGGATCACTTCGGGTCGCCGTTGAACCGCGCGGTCGACCAGAGGTAGCCGAGCACCGTGAGGCCCACGCACCAGGCGGCCGCCAGCCAGGCGTTGTCGCCGATACGGGTGCCGAGCAGCAGGCCGCGGAGGGTCTCGATGGCCGGGGTGAAGGGCTGGTACCGGGCGATCGGCTGGAACCAGCCCGGCATGGCGTGCAGCGGGACGAAGGCGCTGGACAGCAGGGGCAGCAGGATCAGCGGCATCGCGTTGTTGCCCGCGGCCTCGGCGTTGGGGCTGACCAGCCCCATGCCGACGGCGATCCAGGTGAGTGCCGTGGCGAACAGGACGAGGAGGGCGAACGCGGCGAGCCATTCCAGGACGGTGGCGTCGGTGGAACGGAAGCCGACCGCCACCGCGACCGCGCCCACCAGGACCACGCTCATGACCGACCGCAGGACGCTGCCGACGACGTGTCCGACGAGCACCGCCCCGCGGTGGATGGCCATCGTGCGGAAGCGGGCGATGATGCCCTCGGTCATGTCGTTGGAGACGGAGACCGCGGTGCCCACCACGGTGCTGCCGATGGTCATCAGCAGCAGGCCGGGGACGAGGTAGGCGATGTAGGCGGAGCGGTCCGGGGCGCCGCCGCTGATCCCCGCGCTCATCGTGTCGCCGAAGACGTAGACGAAGAGCAGCAGCAGCATGATCGGGGTGAGCAGCAGGTTCAGGGTGAGCGACGGATAGCGGCGCGCGTGCAGGAGGTTGCGCCGCAGCATCGTGGAGGAGTCGCGCACGGCGAGGGACAACGCGCTCATAGGGCAGCCTCCTTGGGCTGGTGGGGGACGGCGCCGCCGCCGGTCAGGGCGAAGAAGACGTCGTCGAGGTCAGGGGTGTGCACGGTGAGTTCGTCGGCCTCGACGGCGGCGGCGTCCAGCCGGTCGAGGAGCGCGCGCAGGGCGCGCTAGGTGCCGTCGCTGGGGATCCGCAGCGTCAGCGACTCGTCGTCGCGGACGGCGTCCCCCACCGACCCGGCCGCGTTCCGGTACGCGGCCGGGTCGGTGAAGCGGAGCCGGACGTGCCCGCCGGGGACCAGCCGCTTGAGTTCGGCGGCGGTGCCCTCGGCGGCGATCCTGCCGTCGTTGAGCACGGCGATACGGTCGGCGAGTTCGTCGGCCTCCTCCAGGTACTGGGTGGTGAGGAAGACGGTGACGCCGTCGCGGACCAACTCGCGGATGATCTGCCACATGTTGTGGCGGCTGCGCGGGTCGAGGCCGGTGGTCGGTTCGTCGAGGAAGATGATCCTGGGGTCGCCGACCAGGGTCATGGCCAGGTCCAGGCGGCGCTTCATGCCGCCGGAGTAGGTGGAGGCGGGTTTCCCGGCCGCCTCGGTGAGGTCGAAGCGCGCCAGGAGCGCGGCGGCCCTGCGGCGGTTCTCACCGGCGGGCAGATGGTGCAGGTCCCCCATGAGGAGCATGTTCTCCTCGCCGGTGATCAGGCCGTCGACGGCGGAGAACTGGCCGGTGACGCCGATCGCGGCGCGGACCCCCTGGGGGTCGGCGGCCAGGTCGTGGCCGCCGACGCGGAGGTCTCCGGAGCCGGGCCCCGGGGAGATGAGGGTGGACAGGATCTTGACGGCGGTGGTCTTGCCCGCCCCGTTCGGGCCGAGCAGGCAGAAGATCGTCCCTTCGGGGACGGCGAGGTCGACACCGTCGAGCACGACGTGGTCGCCGTAGGACTTCCGCAGTCCGGTCGCCGCGATGGCCAGATTCGCCTGCTGGGTCATGTGCGGTGGTCTCCTTCGGATTCAGAGGCTGCGGGCGGTG
Source organism: Streptomyces sp. NPDC051976 (assembly GCF_040680795.1). Lineage (NCBI taxonomy): Bacteria > Bacillati > Actinomycetota > Actinomycetes > Kitasatosporales > Streptomycetaceae > Streptomyces > Streptomyces sp. NPDC051976. The sequence goes on along the minus strand of NZ_JBFAXL010000082.1, from coordinate 26,022 downwards.
ATGTCGCCGTTCGAGGTGGTGGCGCGGATGTCGAGCTCGGCGGTGCCGTCGTTCTTCAGGGCGTTGCTGATCCGGCCGTGGGTGGTGCCGGCGTCCAGGGCGGCCGAGACACCCGCCGCGGCGCCGATCGAGATGTCGCCGGACTGGGTGCTGAGCACGACGGTGCCGCGCACGGCCTCGGTGATCCGGATGTCGCCCCGGGCGGTGCTGATCTGCGCGGGGCCGTTGAGGCGGCCGACCTCGACGTCGCCGTCGACCGCGGTGAGGCGCAGCCCCGCCACCTCGTCGATCTTGATCTGCCGGTACGCGCCGTCGAAGGCGATCTCCCCGAGGCGGCCGACGGCCCGCAGCTCGCAGCTCGCCGCCTTGGCCTCGACGCTCGACCCGGCGGGCAGCTTGACGGTGACCTCCAGAGACCCGGAGGGGCCGAACAGCTGGTTCTTGGGGCCGTTCGCCTGGATCCGCAGCACGCCGTCGGTGAAGGTGACGGCGGTCTGCTCGGCGGCCTGGACGTCGCGGTTCTTGCCGGGGTTGGCCGGGAGGACCTCGACGGTGGCGTCGGCCCGGTCGGCGGCGAAGAACTGGACGCGCCCGGCGGGGATGTCGAGGACGACGGCGATCGGGGCCTTGGTGTCGAACTTCTGCATTGTTCTCTCCTGCGACTCGTTGCGGTCCGTGCTTTCCGATGAGGGAAACACTATGTTGCGTTCACGGATCAGGCAACGACTTCGTTGCATGGAGAATGGATCTTTGCAGCTCAGCGCAGTGATTTCGTTGCAACGAGTGTAAATCTAACGCAACACCAGACCCGTGTTCGTTGCAATGGGTAAGGATCGAACGCTACGCTGGCCGCACCGGGGAAGCCCGAAGGGAGACCACCGTGCCGGGAGGCAGACTCACCCAGCAGGAACGCCAGCAGATCGCGCTGGGGATGGCCGACGGCCTCGCCTACGCGGAGATCGCCCGGCGCCTCGACCGCCCCACCTCGACGATCACCCGTGAGGTGATGCGCAACGGCGGCCCGCTCGGCTACCGCGCCGACCTGGCCCACCGCGCCACCGAGCGCCGCACCCACCGGCGCAGGCCGGCCCCGCAGCGCGGGCGGGCGGCGCCGTCGTACGGCCACGAGCGGGACGACGAAGCCGTACGCGAGTACCAGGAGACCTTCACGACCCTCTTCATGCAGCAGGGCCTGCCGAGGATGACCTCCCGGGTGCTGACCTGCCTGTTCACCACCGACTCCGGCAGCCTCACCGCGGCCGAACTCGTCCAGCACCTCGACGTCAGCCCCGCCACCGTCTCCAAGGCGGTCGCGGCGCTGGAGAATCTTGGCCTCGTCCGGCGCGAGCGCGACGATCGCCGCCGCGAGCGCTATGTCGTCGACGACGACATCTGGTACCAGTCGACGATCGCCAGCGCCCGCGGCATCGCCCAGGTCGCCGAGACCGCACGGCAGGGCGTGAGCGTCCTCGGCCGCGACACCCCGGCCGCCGCCCGCCTGGAGAACATCGCCCGCTTCAGCGACTTCATCAGCGAGAGCATCCTGCGCGCCGCGGAACAGGTCAGGGAAGTCCTCTACACCCCGGCCCCGACCGCCCCGGAAGCCGCCGAACCACCGAAGGACCCTTCGTAGACCCCATGTCCGGGGCCGACGGGCGGCCCGTTCGCCTACGCGCGTGGCAGCGGGGCTCCGCCGACGAGGGAGATCCCTCCTTCCCGGGCCCGGGACGTGATCGCCGGGACCGCGCGTTCGGCCAGGGCAGCGATGGTCAGGGACGGGTTGACGGTCAGGGAGGCGGGGACGGCCGAGCCGTCGGTGACGAAGATGCCCGGGTGGCCGCGGAGTTCATGGGTGTCGGTGAGCGCGCTGGTCGCGGGGTCGTCGCCGATACGGACCGAGCCGAGCGGATGGGCGGTGACCGTCGCGGCGACGTCCTCCGACCACGGGCGGACGCGGGCGAGCCCGTCCTTCTCCATGATCGAGCGCAGCGCGCTGTCGGCGGTGCTCCAGGCACCGCGGGTGCGCGCGGTGGGACGGAAGCTCATACCGCCCTCACCGAGCCCCGGGGCGACGCGGGTGAAACCACCGGTGAGCGGCGGCAGTCCGAAGGAGCCCTCGTTGTCGTCCTCGACCATGGCCAGCAGGGTGAGCCAGGACCGCCATCTGCTCCGCATGGCGCGCTTGGCGACACCGAACCACCCCGGTGCGCTGGCCACTTGGGCGAGGAGGTTGGTCAACGGGGGGAAGTAGATCTGCTGGAGTGCGAACCGGCTGAACTCCGGCGCCGCGGGGTCCAGATAGTCGTACGTCGCCGCGGTGATCGGCCGCCCGATCGGCAGGCCCTGATACGCCGTCCCGTCCGGCCGCGACAGCCCCAGGAGGGTGCGCGCCTTGTCCTCGTCGACGTCCGCGACGCTGACCCGGTCGCCGTTTCCCGAGAAGTACCGCCCGACCGCGGCCGGTACGCCGCCGAGGAGCGCGGCGGACCGCTGGAGGATCACCGGGCTGCCGACGGCTCCGGCGGCGAGCACGACGATCCTGGCGTGGATGACGCCGACCTCCGCCGTACACGTGTAGTCCGTGGGGTCGAGGACGGTGTAGCCGACGGCGTAGCGGTAGCCGGACTCCAACGACGGGGCGATGACCTGCACTTCGTGCAGCGGGCGGACGACGGCGCCGTGGGCCTCGGCACCCGGCAGGTAGTTGAGCAGCATCGAGCGCTTGGCGTCGAAGCGGCAACCCGACAGCATCCAGTTGCAGTTGGTGCACCGGGCGGTGTCCACCGCGAGCGGGACGGGATTGCAGGTGTGACCGGCCCGGTGGCAGGCGGCGGCGAGCACCCCGCCGGCGTAGGAGACGTCGGGCCAGTCGGCCCGCGTCACCGGCAGGGCTTCCTCCACCCGGTCGTACCAGGGGTCGAGCCCGCTACGGGTCAGCGCGGCGGGCCAGATCCGCCGCCCGAGGCTGCCGTGGCGTTCGAAGGCGAAGGTGGGCGCCCGCAGCGACGCGGCGAAGTACACGACGCTGCCTCCGCCCACGCAGTTGCCCGCCACGACGGAGATGCCGTCGCCCTGGATGACGTCGACGATGCGGTTGTAGGTGCCGAGCCGCATCGAGTGGGTGAAGTCCTCGGCGGCGAGCCGCGGCCCCCGCTCCAGTACGGTGACGCGCGCGCCGCCGGCGGCGAGGTAGTAGGCGGGGATCGAGCCGCCGAACCCGCTGCCGATCACCAGGACGTCCGTGGTCTGCACGCTCATGCCGGGCTCCCGGAGGCCGTGGTCGCGGGGTGCGGGTCAGCCAGGGCGCGGCCGTACGAGAACTGGGGGAAGCGCCAGAGTCCGTCGGCGTTCGGCGCGGGGAACCGCAGCCAGGTCAGGCCGGGGTGGCCGGCGGCCAGCGCCTCCCGGGTGTCGAGGTGCGCGGCGGTGTCGAAGGCGAGGCCGGTGATCAGGCTGAGGATCTGCCAGACGGCACGGTCCGGGTCGTCCGGGCCGAACACCCCGCCGACCAGGTCCGTGCGCTGGGCGAAGGACAGGCCGACGAAGGCCGGTGAGGTGACGGGCAGCCAGATGAGGTGCTCCACGGCGTAGGCCGTGGCGCGGGTGTTGAGCAGCGCGGCGATCGCCGGGAGCAGTGGTGCCAACGGCAGCGCGGGCGAGGTCAGTACGGCCACCACGCCCGCCTGCACCGCGCCGGGTCCGGTGACGGCGCCCGCGATCGGCAGATCCCCCGCGAAGCGGCGCTGACCGGGGATGAGGGTGTCGGCGAAGGCTTCGAGGGTCTGGACGGTCCAGCTCTCACTCGCCCCGGCCGCCTCGGCGGCTGCCGGGGCGACCGCTTGTCCCGTGGCCAGTACGGCGAGGGTGGCGGTGAGCGCCTTGAGTACGGTGCGCCGGTCGACGTCCTGGCCAACGTCCTGTGCAGGGGCCCCGTCCCGTGCGGGCACGGCCGTCATCCGAACAGCGCGCAGCGCGCGTCGAAGGGGAGGGAGACGGTGGCCCCGCTCTCGCCGGGCGCCTGGCCGTAGTCGTCGAGCACGTCGGCGACGTGGGGGAAGCCGTGCGCCCGCAGTGCGGCGGCCGCGTCGCCGATGCCGACCGTCTGCCCGTCGATGCGGAAGTGCGTCAGCCGGGCCCCGGCGCGCTCGCCGGTCCTGTCCCACCAGTACTGGCCGTCCCAGGCCACCAGCGGGGTCGCCCCCGTGGTGGTCTGCACGCTCCAGTGGTCCTTCTGGTAGTAGCGGCAGGTGCTGAGGGCGACCGCGAAGCGTGCCGGTTCGGCCAGCAGGAACGTCAGGGCGCCGCCGTCGTCGAAGGTGATGTCGCGCTTGCTGTACTCCACGCACAGCGGATCGGCGAACACCAGCCACCACGGCGGCTGTTCGCCCTCGCCGAAGCTGTGCCAGGTGCAGGTGACCGCGAAGGACGGCTCGGTGAACGAGGCGACGGCGGCCGCGCTCACCGGGACCGCCGAGCGGGCGGGGGCGGCAACCGCGTTCGGTGCCAGGGCCGTTGCGCAGATGCCGAGAGCCAGGCTCGCGGCGGCCACGGCGGCGCGTACTCGTGACAGGGACACAGGAGACCTCCAGGGAAGCAGAAAGGACCGAGCCGTACCGCTGAACTGGAACAGGCCGCCGCCGTGCTGCCCTGGCGGGGATCCGGCGCTACCGAGGATGGGGCACAACTACTCCCCGGTACAAGAGGTGGAGCAGTGACTCATCCACTGAGCCACTGGACGGGTGCCGTCGCGTTCCACCGTGGATCGGCGCGGTGGCGCTGCCCGACGGGTGTCCGCCCCGGGGGCTCAGCCCCCGACTTCGTCGCGGATCGTGTTCACCCGGGCGGCGAAGGCGGCCAGGTCGACGGCGTGCGCGGAGGTGGCCAGGTGGTCGTAGTCGGTCTCGGCGACCGCGCCGACGGTGTGGGAGTCGGCCCAGGCGCAGAGCGGGCGGTAGGTGCGCTGGTCGCCGACCGCGATGGTGCTGGTGATCTCACAGGTGAGCGGTGCCGAGGCGCCCGCGGGGGTGATGCTCCGCGGCGGGACCGCGACATCGCCTTCGCCGCTGTCCCCCATCCAGGTGAGCATGCCGCTGATGGCGCGGCTCCGGTCGGTGACGGTCCCGTAGTCGCCGTCGAAGTCCAGCAGGTCATGGGCGGAGGTCCGCGGCGGCGCCGCCTTGTACGAGCCGCCGACGCCGGTCATGTCGTGCATGCCCGGCGCGTCGCCGTTGCGGTCGAGGCCGCCGGACTCCTGCCCGCCGGCATCCTGCGCGAGCGTGTAGCGCCCGTGGTCGAGAGTGCGCGGCACCGAGAGCCGGTGCCCGGAGTCATGGGACTCCACCACATGGACGGCCAGCAGAGCCGCGATGCCGACGCCCGTGACGAAGGTGGCGACCCTGACGGCGTTCCCGCGCCGCCGCCTCGCCGCGGAGGGGCCGTCGGCCGCGGCGGCGTACGGCGAGTCGTCCGGCCAGGAGCGCCCGGTGCTGTTCGGCTCCGGCTGTGGTGCGGTCACGACAGGTCCCCCAAGGTCGGTGATCTGGAGGAATTGTCCCGGACCGCCGTGCCGCCCGGCGCACCGCCCCCCTGGGGAGGCCCCGGGATCAGGCGCGGCGGTTCTCCCGGCGCCGGACGAACTTCAGCCCTGACCAGTCGTCACCGAGGGCCGCGACCTTCACGTCGACCACCCCGAGCGGCAGGAACAGCTCTCGCAGGGCGTTGTCGGTGATGTCGCTGCTGTGGCCCGCCGCCCGCCGCGGCCACGCCAGCCACAGCATCGCGTGGTCGGCGAGACCGTCGACCAGTGCGCCGGCTTCGGCGGCCAGGTCCACGAGGGAGGTGTGGAAGGCGACGGTGACCTCGGCCCCTTCGGTGCCGCCGTCGGCGACCGTGCAGGTCTCCGGCAGGTCCGGGATGGCCCAGTGGCCGGGCCGGTGGGACAGGTGGACGCGGTTGCCCGGCTTGACGCCGATCTTCCTGGCGAGCGGGGTCGCGGAGTAACCGCCACCGGCCGCCCCGGGCGCGCTCATGCCCGTCTCCCGTGTGCCCGCCGGATCGTCCGCTCGCTCATCGCGTTCCTCTGCTCTGTCTCATGGTCGCCTCTGCCGCGCGTCCTGGTCACTCGGCCATGGTCGTACGGAGTTTCGCGGTCTGCCGCGCGACGACTGCCGCCTCGATGGCGGGCATGGCCTGCTTCCGCTGTCGTGGCGTCAGCAGGCGGCCGAACCCCCGGTCGGCGGTCACCGTGCTGGTGACGGTGCCGCAGCGGACGATCGTCACGGCCCACTCGTCCTCCCCAGTCATGCCGCCGGGCGACGACGACGTGCTGACCAGGAAGCCGACCGCCTCGTCGGCTCCGGTGGGCGCGACACCGGTGGGGGTCACCCGTGCCGCGACGCGGCCGCCGTACCGGCCGGGGTAGGAGAACGCGCCGCAGGAGGTGACCGCCGCGCGCAGCGACGCCATGAACCGCGCGGCGCCGTCGCCGGGGAACGCCGCGAGGAGCAGCGAACGCTCGGCCTCGCGGTGCGCGTCCGCCCTGACGGACTCGGACGCCAGCGCGGAGTATCCGGCGCCACGGCCGCCCTCCATCGCGTCCAGGACCGCGTGGCAGCGCGACGGTGTCGCCTCGTTGCGCTCCGCCATGGGCCCCTCCACGGCCGGCGCGGGCGACAGCACCGTATAGCCGACCGTGTGCGCCTCGCCTCGGGTCAGCAGGGCGGCCGCCAGATCCTTGCCCCCGAGGTCCGCGCGGCCGGCGCGGGAGCGGGTGGCGGCCGCGGGGGACGACGGAGGTGCGCTGTGCGGCGTGGCGGCCCGGCCGCCGCAGGCGAGGCATGCGGCGAGGACGGCCGCCGCCACCGACGCCCGTAGCAGTGCGCCTCGCGCCTTCCGCATGGCCCCGCCCCCTCGATGCCGACCGCCTCCATGGATCAGAGACGAAAACGGGCGCGGAGGTTGCCCCGTACGGCCGGGGGATCCGGCCCGCCCGACGCCGGGCGGCCTCCGGCGGGGCCGTACGCACGGAAGGACACGCAAATCCCCCAGCGGGGAAGAAGGGGCGCCTAATAGCGCAGGGGGCTGCATTCCAGGGTTATGCCGCGAATTGATGGGGGTCGACACCGAAAAGAACAGGCTGCATACTGACGGGTGTCCAAGTCCGCCGATTCGGCGCCGGGGGGGATAAATGACGACGCCGACACGCGGCAAAGCCATGCCCGCCCCTTCCCGGACAGCGGCCCGCGGCTTACCGGCGGACCGCACAGCAGGAAATCTCGCGTTACGCCGCGACCGATTACTCCCCCAACCGAGCACCACAGCCTGGGACTTCTCCCTGCCTCCCCGTGCGCGGCGACCATTTCGCCGTGACGCCGGACGGAACACATCCCGCGGACGCCGTGAATTCAACCGGCCGAGATCCGCCCTGGGAAATATCCGCCGCCCCTGCCTCCGGCTGCGAAGAGCGCGGGCATCCGGATAACGCGCCGGAATAACCGCAGCCGGGATTTCGCGGTCACATGACCCATGACCGCCGACGCATGCCCCACGCCCCCACACCCATCGATGAAACGGGGAAACTCGATGTCCTCAGCACCACCCGTGGCCGACACCGGCCGGCCGGCGCGCCCCCGGGAAATCCCGACGATCCGCCGCCGCGACGGCATCGGCGGGGCGCTGGCCTTCCGCAACGACCAGCTCGGCTTCCTCGGGGCCGGACTCGACCGGTACGGCGACATCTTCCGCTTCCGGCCGCTGGGCATCCCCATCGTGCTGGTCAACCACCCGGACTACATCCGCCACATCCTGGTGGAGAACGGCGAGCGCTACGACAAGGACGCGATGCTGTTCCGCGTCGTGCGGCCCGTACTGCGCAGGGGCCTGATCGCCAACGCCGACATGGAGCTGTGGCGCCGCCAACGCCGGATGATGGCACCGCACTTCACCCCGCGCACGGTCAACAAATTCGCCCGCAACATGACCGACGAGACCGAGCTGATGCTCCAGGGCTGGGAGCGGCGTCCCGGTGAGGTCCTCGATGTCACCGACGAGATCGGCCAACTCGCGCTGCGTATCGTCAACAGGTCGCTGTTCAGCGCCGAAGTCGGCACGACCGCACAGGGGTTCGGACAGGCTTTCGGGACGGCCAACGCCATCCTCGGGGACTTCTTCCGTTTCCCGTTCCCGCCGCTGAACTTCCCCACGCCCCGCAACCGCAGGCTGCACCGGTCGATCGCCGACATGGACGCCTTCGTCTCGAAGTTCATCCGGGCGAGGCTGCAGGCGGACGCCGCCCAGGGCGGCGAGGCCGGGGACGAGGAACCCGATCTGCTCACCCTGCTGCTCCACTCCGTGGACGAGGAGGACGGCAAGGGCATGGATCTGGAGCAGCTCCACCACGAGGTGCTCAACATCTGCATCGGCGCCTTCGAGACCACCACCAACACCCTGTCCTGGGTCTTCTATCTGCTCGCCCGGCACCCGGAGGTGGAGGCCCGGCTGCACGCCGAGGTCGACGCCGTGCTCGGCGAGCGGACGGTGGCCTCCTTCGAGGACCTCCCCAAGCTGCCCTACGCCCGGATGGTGATCGACGAGACGCTGCGGATCTACTCCCCCGCCTACCAGTTCATGCGCCGGGCGCGCGAGGAGGACACCGTCGACGGGTACCGGGTCCCGGCGAACACCAACATCCTGGTCAACAGCTACTTCCTGCACCGGCACCCGGACTTCTGGGAGGACCCCGAGCGGTTCGACCCCGAGCGGTTCACACCCGAGGCGATCGCCCAGCGGCCCAAGCACGTCTACACGCCGTTCGGGGCGGGCCACCGCATCTGCATCGGGCGGCACTTCGCCCTCACCGAGCTGATCCTCGTCCTGGCGACGGTGGTCCGGCAGCACCGCCTGGTGCTGCCCGACCCGACGACGGAAGTGCTCCCCGACGCGCTGATCACCCTGCACCCCAAGGGCGGTATCCACCTGCGGCTGGAGGAGCGCTGATGGCCGCCGCGGGGATACCGCCGCTGCACTGCCCGCTCCCCCATCAGGTGAACCCGCACGCCGAGCAGGCGCGGCGGCATCTGAGCCAGTGGGTGGGGACGGTGGGCCTGATCCAGCGGGAGTCGGCCAGACGGCGCTTCGAGCACGCCGACTTCGGCTGGTTCGCCTCCGTGGTCTACCCGACGGCCGACCAGGAGCGGATCGAGCTGATGGCGGACTGGTTCGCCTGGCTCTTCCTGGTCGACGACCAACTGGACGACGGTGCGTTCGGCCGCGACCCGGAGCACGCCGGCCAGGTGGTCGCCGGGATGCGCGCCGTCCTGGAGAGCGCGGACGACGGTGCGGCCGCGGCCCGCCGCGAGGACCTGCCGACGGCGGTCAGCTCCCTGGCCGACCTGTGGCGGCGCACCGCGAGCGGCATGACGCCCGCCTGGCGGCGCCGCTTCGTCCAGCACCTGGAGGACTGCCTCACGGCGGCGTCGGTCTGGGAGGCGGGCAACCGAGTGCGCGGCATCGTCCCCGAGGAGGACGACTACATCGAGAACCGGCGGCACACCGGAGCGATCTACGTGTGCATGGACCTCATCGACGTCGTGGAACGCCTCGACGTACCGGTGGAGTTGTACGGGAGCGCGGAGTTCGGGGAGGCGCTGGACGCGGCCTGCAACGTGGTGTGCTGGACCAACGACATCTACTCCCTGGAGAAGGAGCGGTCGCTGGGGGAGGTGCACAACCTGGTGTACGTCGTGCAGCACCACCGCGCGCTGGACGCGACACGGGCGATGGCTCATGTCTGCGAGGCCACCTCCGCCGAGACCCGCCGCTATCTGGCCCTGGAGGAGCGGCTGTTGCACAGGTATCCGGACCACGCCGACGTGCTGGTCCCGTACCTGGCCGGCATGCGCACCTGGATCCGCGGCAACCTCGACTGGTCCAGCCGCACCCGGCGGTACCAGTCGCAGAGCGGTGCGACCGCGCCGCGGCCCGCGCTGTACCTGGAGCCCGATCTGGTGGTGACCGAGCGATGACCACCACACTGACCCCGGACACCTCGGAGCCCTGGCAGGTGCTGCGCCGCGCCGGTGAACTCACCGGCCCGCGGATCGCCCAGGCCCTCGACCGGCTGAGCGAGCCGGTCCGCACCGTCGCCCGCTACCACTTCGGCTGGTGCGACGCGGACGGCCGCCGTACCGACGCCGGGTGGGGCAAGGGGCTGCGGGGCGCGCTGGTGCTCGGCGGCGCGCAGGCGCTGGGCGCCGCCGCCGGACAGGCACTGGGCGCCGCCGCCGCGGTGGAGCTGGTGCACAACTTCTCGGTCCTGCACGACGACGTCATGGACCAGGACGCCACCCGCCGCGGCCGCCCCACGGCCTGGACGGTGTTCGGCAGCGCCCAGGCGGTGCTGGCGGGCGACGCCCTGCTGGTCCTGGCGATGGAGCAACTGGCCACCGCCCCGGCCCCCGTACGGCACTCCGCGGGTATCCAGGAGCTCTGCCGGGCGCTGCTCGACCTCGTCGCGGGCCAGAGCGCCGACCTGGCCTTCGAGGAACGCGCCGACGTCGGGGTGGAGGAGTGCCTCGCGATGGCCGCGGGCAAGACGGCGGCGCTGTTCGCCGGGGCGTGCGGTCTCGGCGCGCTCGCCGCCGACGGCACCCCGGCGCAGACCGCGGCGCTGCGTGACTTCGGGCACCATCTGGGCCTGGCCTTCCAGCTCGTGGACGACCTGCTGGGCATCTGGGGCGACAGCCGGGCGACGGGGAAGCCGGTGGGGGCCGATCTGCGCCGCCGCAAGAAGTCCCTGCCGGTCGTCGCGGCACTGCACAGCGGTACGCCCGCGGGGCGGCGGCTGGCGGAGCTGTACGGCGACGGGCGCGCCTGGGAGTCCGCCGACATCCAGCGGGCGACCGCGCTGGTCGAGCAGGCCGGCGGGCGGAGCTGGGCCGTGGAGGAGGCGGCCAGGCAGCGGTCCACGGCGCTCGACCGGCTGGCGGCGGTCGCCCTCGACCCGCGGGCCGCCCAGGGCCTGCGGTCGCTGGTGGACCTGGTCACGCACCGGAGCAGCTGACCGGGAGCCGGACAGGGGCGCCGGCGTGAGGGCCACGACCGGTCCGTCGCGCCGGCGCCCGACCACCGCCGCCGCCGTACGAGGAGCACACCGCCTCTACGGCAGCGGCTGCTCCGCCCAGATCGTCTTGCCGCGCGTGTGGTAGCGGGTGCCCCACAGTTCGGAGAACTGCGCCACCATGAACAGCCCGCGGCCGCCCTCGTCCGTCTCCAGGGCGCGCCGGGCGTGCGGCGAGGTGCTGCTGCCGTCGGAGACCTCGCAGATCAGGCTGCGGTCGCGGATCAGCCGCAGCGTGATGGGCGACGTGCCGTAGCGGATCGCGTTGGTGACCAGCTCGCTGACCAGCAGTTCGGTGGTGAAGTCCAGGTCCGCCAGGTCCCAGTCGAGCAGTTGGCGTGCCGCCCAGGCGCGGGCCTTGCCCACGGACTCGGGTGCGGAGGCCAGGTCGATGGCGGCCTGCCGCTCCGGTGTCAGGGTCCGCACCCGCGCCAGCAGCAACGCGGCATCGTCCTGGAGGTGTTCGGGGTGCAGGCGGCGCAGCACGTCGTCGCAGAACCCGGCGAGCCCTTCGGAGGCGGTGAAGGTCCGCGGCAGCGGCTCGCCGAACTCCGCGGTGGACAGCACGAGGGTGTCGCCGTCGGCGAGCTTCACCTCCCGGGACTCGTACGGGTCCCCGCTGGTGCCCAGCGGCGAGCCGACGGGGATGTCCATCACGGTCGCCTCGCCGTCCGCGGCGATCAGCACGGGCAACGGGCCGCCCGCGCTGGCCAGTTCGCACCGGCCCGACAGCGGGTCGAAGATCGCGTACACGCATGTCGACGCGGGGAACTCCCCGGCGGGCCCGGCCGCGACCTCACCCTGGAACCGGGTGACCTGGCCGTCGAGATGGCTGAGCAGTTCGTCGGCGGAGAAGTCGAGTTCCGCCAGGGTGCGGACCGCGGTGCGCAGCCGGGCCATGGTGACGGCCGCGTCCAGCCCGTGTCCCCCGGCGTCACCGGCGACCAGGGCCACCCGGGCCCCCGACAGGGCGATGACGTCGAACCAGGCGCCGCCCAGCACCACATGGCCGCTCGCGGCGACATAGCGCGAGGCGGTCTCGACACCGCCGAGCGCGGGCATCCGCTGCGGCAGCAGACTGCGCTGGAGTGCGGTGGCCGTGGCCCGTTCGCGGGTGTAGCGGCTCGCGTTGTCGATGCAGACGCCCGCGCGTGCCACGAACTCCTCGGCCAGCAGGATGTCGTCGGCCTCGAAGGAGTGGGCGCGGGCGAAGCGGGCGAAGACCACCACGCCCAGCGTGGCGCCCCGCGCGCGCATCGGGACCACCAGCCAGGAGTGGATCCCGCGCTCCCGCATCGCCGCCGCCCGGCGCAGATCCAGCGTCATGAGTTCGGCGTCGAGTTCCTGTCCCGTCAGCTGCACCGGACGGCCCGCGGCGAGGGCCCGCGCGGTGGGCGATCCGGGGGTGCTGGAGAACGCGTCGACCTCGCCCAGGGCGACCGTCATGAACCCGGGCTCGCCCGGCAGCATCGTCTCCGCCGCCCGCCGCATCGGCACCGACTCCGGTACGGGGCCGCTGACCAGCTCCTCACCGCTGAAGACCGGGTCGAGCAGATTGACGTAGGCGTAGTCGGCGAACCACGGCACGGCGACATCGGTCAGCTCCTTGGCCGTGTGCAGGACGTCCAGCGTGCTGCCGATCCGGGTGCTCGCCGCGTTCACCAGGTCGAGCCGCTCCCTGGCCCGCTCCTCCTCGGTCATGTCGACGACCAGGTGGACCAGCCCGATGATGTCCCCGGCCCGGCCGCGCAGCGGCAGGATGCTCTCCGACCAGACCACGTCCCGGTCCGGGTCGCGGGGGTCGCGCCCGCGCACCCCCTGGCCGATCAGCGCCTTGCCGGTCTCCAGGGCCCGCCGCTGCCGTGCCTCCAGCGCGTCCATGTCCAGCAGTCCGGGCGGCGCCACCTCCCGCAGGGTGCGGCCGGTGACGTTCTCCGCGAAGCCGGGCGTTCGGCCGATCGAGCGGTTCTGGGCCAGGTACCGCAGGTCGGTGTCGAAGACGTCGATGATGAACGGTGACTCGTCGAAGAGCCCCCGCAGCAGCGCCTGGCTGACCTCGTACGCCCTGGCCGCCTCCGCGCTCTGCGCCTGGACCAGCCACTGCTGCCGTTCCGCCGTCGGGGTGGGGTGCACCCGCAGCACGACCTCCACCGCGTGGCCGTCGCGGTGCCGCAGCCGGGCATCGCCGGAGACGGGCTCCGCGGCCGGGCGGCGCTCCGCGAGCGCCGCGGCGTCGGCCGGGGAGAAGAGCAGATCCGCCGCGGGCAGGCCCCGCGCCTGCTCCGCGGTGTGTCCGAGCAGCCGCTGCGCTCCCGGGCTCCAGCTCACCACGGCGCCGTGGCCGTCCACCACCGCGAAGGCGTCCCCGCTCGGCTGGACTGGCGTGTGGAAGAACATGGTCCACCGTCCGCAGATCGTGCCGCTCGGCGCCGGTCACGTCTCACATGGTCCTGCTGGCGCGTTTTCCTTCCTCTCTCCAAATACTGCGCTTCTTCCCGGTACGCGGCACCCGGTACCCGCGCCCACCTGCGGCAAATCGTCACGCTCCGTCACCCGTACGGGTGGGCTCTGCCGTCAGGTCACGCCGTCTTGGCCCCGGCCCGCGGGAAAGTGGTGCCACGGCTTCCTTGATCCGGGCTGCCGCCGGGATCACGTGGGGGGACGATGAGAGCGACCGCGGCGCGCGCAGCGCCGGGCGAGGCCGGTAGCCGGTACCGGCCGGGCACCGCCATGGGCCGACGGAAGGAAGCCAGGGAATGAGCACATCCGACGCGTTCGGCGCCCCGCTCGACTCGGCCGGGATCATCCCGTCCGAGCCGGGCGGACTGCTGGACGTCCTGGGTGTCGCCGCGGTGGTGCTGGGCGCGGACGGGCGGATCGCGCTGTGGAGCCCGCAGGCCGAGGAGCTCTTCGGCTGGACCCCCGAGGAGGCGCTCGGCTCCTTCGCGGCGACGCTGCTCGTGGCCGAGGAGCACGTCGGTCTGGCGCTGGAGCTGTTCTCGAAGGTGATGGAGGGCGGCAGCGCCTGGGCGGGTGTCTTCCCCATACGGCACAAGGACGGCGGCACCCGCCTGGTGGAGTTCCGCAACATGCGCCTGACGGACGAGCAGGGCGGCATGTACGCGCTGGGGCTCGCCACCGACGAGACCACCCTGCGCGGGGTGGAGCGGGACCTGGCGCTGTCGGTGCGGCTGGTGTCGCAGTCGCCGATCGGTCTCGCGGTGCTGGACACCGACCTGCGCTACGTGATGGCCAATCCGGCGCTGGAACGCATCAACGGCCTGGCGGCCGGGCAGCATCTGGGCCGTGACGCACGGGAGGCGCTGCCCTTCCTGGACACCACGGTGATCGAGGCCGCGATGCGCGAGGTCCTGGCGAGCGGTACGCCGCTGCTGGACCAGGTCTCCGTCGGCCGCACCCCCGCGGACCCGGACACCGATCACGCCTGGAGCGTGTCGTACTACCGCCTCGAGGACCCGACGGGCCGGGTGATCGGTGTCGCGGTGTCGGTGGTGGACATCACCGAGCAGTACCGGGCGGGGCGTGAGGCCGCGGAGGCGCGGCGCAGGCTGGCGCTCATCGCGAACGCCTCGGTGCGGATCGGCACCACCCTCGACCTGGAGCGGACCGCCCGCGAACTCGCCGACCTGGTGGTGACCGACCTGGCCGACCTGGCGGCGGTGGACGTCCTCGACTCGGTGCTGCAGAGCGACATCACCACCGCCGCGGTGCCCACCACGGGACCGGCCAGGTTCCGGGCGCTGGCGGTCGCCACGGCGTATCCGACCGACGCCGTCGAGGCGGCCGATCCCATCGGCGAGATCACCACGTACACCGCGGACCGCCCGGTGGCCCGCTGCATCCACACCCGGCGCCCCGTGCTGCTGGCCCGTGTCGAACCGCGGGACCTGCGGCGCATCGCACGCGACGAGCGGTCCGCGGCCCTGCTGACCGCCGCCGGTCTGCACTCGTACCTGGTGGTGCCGCTGATCGCGCGCGGCCAGGTGCTGGGCACCCTGGACCTGCTGCGCACCCGCAACCCGGCGCCGTTCACCAGTGACGACGTGGTGCTGGCGGGCGAGCTGGCCGCGCGCGCCGCGGTGTGCATCGACAACGCTCGCTGGTACCAGCGGCAGCGCAACGCGGCACTGTCCCTCCAGCGCCATCTGCTCCCCCGTCAGCCGCCCGAGCTGGCCGGTCTCGACGTGGCCTACCGCTACCAGCCCGCGGGAGTGATCGGCGAGGCGGGCGGCGACTGGTTCGACACGATCCAGCTGGCCGGCGGCAGGACCGCGCTCGTGGTCGGTGACGTGATGGGCCACGGCATCAACGCCGCCGCCACCATGGGCCAGCTGCGCACCGCCACCCGCACCCTGGCCCGGCTCGACCTCCCGCCCGACGAGATCCTGCGGCACCTGGACCGGGCGACGGACGAACTCGGCGAGCTCGACGAGACCCTGGCCACCTGTGTGTTCGCCGTGTACGACCCGGGGCGCGCCGAGTGCCACATCGCGCTCGCGGGCCACCCGCCACCGGTCCTGACCCGGCTGGGCCGCGCGCCCCGGCTGCTGGACCTGCCCACGGGCGCGCCGCTGGGCGTCGGCGGTGTGCCCTTCGAGACGACGCGTCTCGACCTGCGCTCGGGCGACCGGCTCGTGCTCTACACCGACGGGCTGGTGGAGACCCGCGAGGAGCCCATCGACGACCGCCTGAACGCCCTGCTCGACCTGCTCAGCCACCCCCGGCTGCCGCTGGAGGCGACCTGCGACCGGCTGCTGGCCGCGCTGCGCCGCCCGGACTGCCACGACGACGTCGCCCTGCTGATCGCCGAGGTCGCTCCCTGACGGAGGGCGGCTCGGGAAGTCCGGGGGCCCGGGGCGGCTCGGGTGGTACGCGGGAGGTGGGGCCGTGAGGGGGTGTCAGGCGGGCTGGAGGACGGCGAAGGCGACTCCGGCCGGGTCGGCGCAGCGCGCCAGGCGGCCCACGCCGGGGACGTCCACCACGGGCACGAGGACGGAACCGCCGTTCTCCTGCGTCTTGGCGAGGATGTCGTCGGCGTCCTCGACGTCGAAATACGGCAGCCAGCGCGACCGCGTCCCCTCGTCGGGCGCGATGATGCCGCCGAACGACGTCGCCAGCAGGTCACCGGTCGAGGTGGACAGCGTGGTGTAGGGCGTGCCCGCCATGTCCAACTCCCCTCCGCGCCAGTCGAAGAGGGAACCGTAGAAGGCCATCGCCGCGGCGTGGTCCGTGGCGTGCAGCTCGGTCCAGCCGAGGGTGTTGTACTTGGACGTCACGTCCAGGCCCTTGACCGTGCCCGGCTGGAAGACCGCGAATTCGGCGCCGCCCGGGTCGGTGAAACAGGCCATCCGGCCCGCGTCCAGCACGTCGAAGGGGGCCAGCCGCACGGTGCCGCCGCCCTCCTCGACCGCCTTGGCGGTGGCCTCGGCGTCCGGGGTGTTGAAGTACACCGTCCACGCCGGGACCGCGTCGTCGCCGACGAGCGCGCCGATGGCGGCGACCGTCTTGCCGTCCACCTGGAAGAAGCCGTAGCCGCCGGTGTCGGGCCCCGCGGACTGGAAGGTCCAGCCGAAGACGGCCCCGTAGAACTCGGCGGTGGCCGGGATGTCGGTGCTGGCGATGTCGAGCCAATTGGGGGAGCCGGTGAGGTTATCGGTGGTCAGCATGGGAAGTGCCTACCTTTCGCAGACCTGGTGAAGCCGCGTCTCGTGGAGATGCCCGCCCCCGGTGCGGTCCGCTCCCGGAGCGGGCGATCTATGACGGATCGTAGTGGGGCGACTACAAGGGATCTGCCGGAACACCCAAGCTCGCCGCCCACCGTGACCGGCGCCACATCCGGCGGCCACGCCGCCCCGGCGCCACTCCCCCGGACGGCGGGTTGCGCGGGCGGTACGGCGTCAGGGGCGCCACAATCGCTGCAACACCCCCCTGCGCCAGGAGCCGCCGTCATGTTGGAACGCGCCCAGCACGAGAACGCCACCGAGGTCACCTTCGTGCTGCCCGCGGACAGCCCGTCCGGTGACGTGAGCGTGGTCGGCGACTTCAACGACTGGCGGCCCGGGGCGCATCCGCTCGCCGCCCGCGGCGACGGCACGCGCGCCGTGACCGTCCAGATGCCCGCCGAGCAGCGCGTCCACTTCCGCTACCTGGCCCATGGCGACTACTGGTTCGACGAGGACGGCGCGGACGGCCACGACGGGCAGAACGGCTACGTGCGCACCTGACCCTGCGACGGCTCGTCAGCCGGGGCGCGGGCGGGGACGCGCAGCGCCAGCAGGGCGACGTCGTCATCGTTCGCGGGGGGACGGACGCGGGTGAGCAGCTCGTCGCAGAACTGGTCCAGCGGACGGTGGACGAGCGCGGCGGCATTGCGCCGCAGCCGGTCCAGCCCCACGTCCAGGGAGTAGCCCGGCGACTCCACGAGGCCGTCGGTGTAGAGCACCAGGGTGGACCTGGGCGGCAGCGTGACGGTGGCGTCGACGCGACCCGGTGAACTGCTGGTGCCGAGCAGCATGCCGTGCGGCTTGTCGAGGTAGCGGGCGCGGCCCTCGTAGTCGATCAGCAGCGGCGGCGGATGGCCCGCGTTGCTCCATCGCAGCCGCCAGTCGGCGCCGGGCTCGCGCTCCAGCCGGCCGAACAGGACGGTGGCCATCGAGACGTCGGTGACATGGGTGATCGTGTCGTCCAGGCGGCCCAGGATCGCCCCGGGCCCCTCGGTGTGGGTCCAGGCGTGCGCCCGCAGCATGTTGCGGACCTGGGCCATTCCGGCGGCGGCGTTGAGGTCGTGGCCGACGACGTCGCCGACGACCACCGCCAGTGACCCGTCGGGCAGGGTGAACATGTCGTACCAGTCGCCGCCCACCTGGGAGGCGTCCGGCGCGGACAGATAGCGCACCGTGGCCTGGAGGCCCGGCAGCACGGGCAGCTTCGGCAGCAGATGGCGCTGCATGGTCTCGGCGACGCGGCGCTGCCGGTGGAAGAGCCGGGCGTTCTCCAGCGCCACACCGGTACGCCGGGTGATGTCCTCCAGCAGCGGCACGTCGCCGCTGGTGAACGGGGTCTCCCGCTCGGCCCGGCCCAGGGTCAGGGCGCCCAGCACCTCGCGCGGCCCGCGGATCGGCGCGACGATCATGGAGTGCATGCCGGTGGCCCGGAAGAGTGCGAGCTGTTCGACCGCGATACCGGAGTCGAGGTGCCCCTCGTACGTCGCGGGGGTCGCCACCGACGAGGCCGAGCCGCGCAGGGCGCGGGACAGCGGCAGCGGCGATTCCCGGGGCACGGGCGGCAGCGGCCCGCACAGGTCGTCCCGGCTGACCGCGGCGCCCTCCTCGTAGTGGACCACCGCGGTCCGCCACGCCTCTTCGTTGTCCGCGATCAGGTCGACGATCATCCAGTCGGCCAGCCGCGGCACCACGATGTCCGCCAGCCGCCGCAGCGCCTCGTCGCGGTCGAGGGTCGAGGTCAGCCGGGTGGTGGTCTCGGCCAGCAGCGCCAGCCGGGCCGTCTCGGACAGCGGTGATTCGACGACCACGTCGGGGCTGACGGGCTCCGCCCCGGCGGCCGGGTGGAAGACCACCAGGGCGCCGGTCGTCTCCTCGTCCAGGCGGAACGGGGTGAGCAGCCACGACACCGGCAGCACGGTCCCGTCCTCGTGCCCGACCCAGCCGGGGCCCTCGGAGACGGTACGGCCGCCGCGCAGGGCGTGCAGCATCGCGCACGCCGCCCGCGGGGTCGGCTTGCCGTCCCGGTCGACGTGCAGCAGGTCGTGGGCGTCCTGTCCGACGAGTTCATCGGCGGATCGCGACAGCAGCCGCTCGGCGCTCGGGTTCACCGCGACGATCCGCCCCTGGTCGTCGACCACGTAGACGCCCGCCTCGACGAGGTCGAACAGCCCGGCGGGCAGCCCCGTCCGGCGTCGCGCCCGCGTGCCGTCCCCGGGCTCGGCGTGGCGTGCCGCGGCCGGGTCGGCCGTCTTCTCCGGGTCGGCCATGGACGGCACCTTCCCTTCGCGTGTCCACGTGTTCGATCTTGGCACGCCTGTCGCGGACCCGGCCATCCACGGGCGCCGCACGTGGACGGTCCGCGTACGGGCAGCCGCCCATGATGATCTCCTCCGCGGGAGCCGTCAGGCAAGGTCACTCGGGTGAGGGGTTTCTCCCGGACCGGGACATGCCGGCCGGGCGCCCGCGGTCCTCGTCGGAAACGCGGCCGCCCGTCAGCGCCGTGGCCCCCGGCTCCCGTCCGCACGCGGCGGGGCGGGGAAGAAGCCGCTGGTGCGGGCGGCGTACTCGGCGTATCCGGGGCGGTCGGCCATCTGCCGCTCCAGGAGGCGCTTGCCGCTGCCGAAGATCAGCAGATACGACATCAGCAGCGGCGACAGCGCCGAGACGGCGGCCGACTGCCAGGTCTCGCAGGCCATCGCGTACAGGCCCCACCAGACGAGGAAGTCGCCGAAGTAGTTGGGGTGGCGGGTCCATGACCACAGGCCGCGGTCCATGACGCGGCCGCGGGTGCCGGGATCGGCCTTGAAGCGGGCCAGTTGGTGGTCGCCGACCGCCTCGAAGGCCAGGCCGGCCAGCCACAGCAGGGCGCCGACGACGGCCCCGGCGCCGAGCGGCCCGGGATCGTACTGCGCGGCCTGCACGGGCAGGGAGACCGCCCAGACCAGGGCGCCCTGCGCGAGGTAGACGGTACGGAAGGCGTAGGCGTTCCGGCTGCCGGGGGCCCTGGACAGCAGGCGGTCGTAGCGGGGGTCCTCGCCGTGGCCGCGGCCGCGCCGGGCGATGTGGGCGGCCAGCCGCAGTCCCCACAGCGCGGTGGCGAGGGTGACCAGCAGCCTGCGGCCGTCGTCGCCGTGCCCCGCGGACAGCACGCAGGTGACGGCGGCGACCGCGGCGAAGGAGGCGCCCCACGCGATGTCCACGATCCGGTGGACGCCCTTGGCGACCGCCACCGCGAAGGTGACGGCCATGACGGCGAGGGCGGTGACCGCCGCCCAGCCGAGGTTGACGGCGAACGCCGCCCACGGGTAGCCGTTCACGACTGCTCGTGCGGCGCGTACCAGGAGTGCGGGGTGGGCGGCAGCCCGGAGCCGCCACCGGACTCGGGGCGCACCGCGAGGATCTGGTCCACGCCCATCCGGCCCTCGGCGAAGGCCAGTCCGGCGCCTGCCAGATAGAGCCGCCAGACCCGGGCGGTGGGTTCACCGGCGATCGCCACGAAGCGGGGCCACCGATCTTCCAGAGTGCGGGACCAGGCGGCGATGGTACGGGCGTAGTGCTCGCGCAGGGACTCCACCGACCGCACCTCCAGCCCGGCCGACTCCAGGATGTCCACCGTCTGCCCGACGGGCCGCATGTGCATGTCGGGGGCGATGTACGACCCGATGAACGCGCCGCCGCCGGGCGCGGTGGCGCCCCGCGACATCTGCTGGATCAGCAGCCGCCCCCGCGGCCTCAGCAGCCGGTGCAGCCGCGCGGCGAAGGCCGGGTACTGGCTCTCCCCCACGTGCTCGCCCATCTCGATGGCGCTCACCGCGTCGTAGCCGCCGCCCTGAATGTCGCGGTAGTGCCGCAGTGTCACGTCCACCAGGTCGCTCAGGCCCTGTTCCCTGGCCTTCGCCCGGACGAAGTCGCACTGTTCGCGGGAGAGGGTGACGGCGGTGACGCGTGCCTGGTGCCGCCGGGCGGCGTAGAGGGACAGGCTGCCCCAGCCGCAGCCGATGTCGAGCAGCCGGGAGCCCTCGGTCAGGTCGAGCTTGCGGCAGACGAGTTCGAGCTTGTCGCGCTGCGCCTCGGCGAGGCCGTACGCGGGATGGTCCGGCGCTCGCCAATAGGCGCAGGAGTAGGCCATGGACTCGTCGAGCAGCGTGGCGTACCAGTCGTTGGACAGGTCGTAGTGGTGGGCGATGGCGGCGCGGTCACGGGACGTGCTGTGCGGCCGGCCGCTCAGCCGGGCCCGGGGGGCGCGCGGTGCGGGCGGTCGCGGTCCCAGGGCGCCGAGCCGCAGCGCCGTGAGCGCCATGGCGGCCTGGTCCCGCGGCCGCGGGCGCGCGCGGCCGGGACCGCGGTCGCGCAGCGCGCCCCACACCTGGCTGAGGCCGCTCGCGAGATCGCCGTCGATGTCGAGGTCCCCGGCGATGTAGGCGTCGGCGAGGCCGAGTTCACCCGGCTGCCAGACCATCCGGCGCAGGGCGCGCCGGGAGCGTACGACGACGACCGGGGCGTCCGCGGCGCCGGTCTCGCTGCCGTCCCAGGCGCGCAGGCGCAGCGGCAGCGGTCCGCCGAGCGCGGTGGTGAGGAGCTGTCCGAGCCGGTCGGCGCTGGTGGTCACGGCGCTTCGCCGCCTTTCGTCTCAGGGGCCGCCGGGGGGCGCCGTGTCAGCAGGAACTGGTGGACGTCCAGGTAGCGGGCGCGGAATCCGGCCTCGGAGTAGGCGAGGTAGAAGTGCCACATCCGGCGGAAGGTGGTGTCGAAGCCCAGTGCCGCGACATCGTCGGCGGCGCCGGTGAAGCGCTCGCGCCACAGGCGGAGCGTCTCGGCGTAGTGGTCGCCGAAGCCGGTGCTGGGCGCGGCGCTCAGACCCGCGGCCGCCGCCTGCCGGTCGATCGCCTCGACGGAGGGGATGACCCCGCCGGGGAAGACGTACTTGCTGATCCAGGTGTGGGTGCCGGCCGTGGCGTCGATCCGGTCGTCGGGCATGGTGATCGCCTGGAGCGCGACCCGGCCGCCGGGCGCCAGCAGACGGTTCAGCGTGGCGAAGTAGTCGGGCCAGAACTCCCGTCCCACCGCCTCGATCATCTCCACGCTGACCACCGCGTCGTACGCCCCGTCCACGTCGCGGTAGTCGCGCAGTTCGACGCTCACGCGGTCGCCGAGCCCGGCCGCGGCCACCCGGGCGCGGGCCAGGTCGCGCTGCTCGGCCGAGAGCGTCACGGTGCGCACGCGGGCGCCGCGGGCGGCCGCGCGCAGGGCGAGTTCGCCCCAGCCGGTGCCGATCTCCAGCAGGCGCGACCCCTCGCCGACGGCCGCCAGGTCGAGCAGCCGGTCGATCTTCCGCCGTTGCGCGGCGGCCAGCACGTCCTGGTGGGCGGGGAAGCCGCGGAAGATCCCGGCGGAGTACGTCATGGTCTCGTCGAGGAAGAGCGCGAACAGGTCGTTGGACAGGTCGTAGTGGCGGCGGATGTTCTCCCGGGCGCCGGTGGGGGTGTTGCGGTCGTCCCGCGGCC
Organism: Streptomyces sp. NPDC051976; assembly: GCF_040680795.1. Taxonomy (NCBI): domain Bacteria; kingdom Bacillati; phylum Actinomycetota; class Actinomycetes; order Kitasatosporales; family Streptomycetaceae; genus Streptomyces; species Streptomyces sp. NPDC051976. The sequence continues at coordinate 3,658 of NZ_JBFAXL010000082.1, read as the reverse complement.
GGGCGCGCGTCCACGCGCCGCGCAGCCGCTGCAGCGCGGGCGGTACGAGGGTGGTGAGCTCGGCGCAGAGCACGGTGAGGACCCGCACGAGGTCGTCGGCGTCCCACTCCCGCGCCATGTACGACTCGCCGAACCCGATCAGCCCGTCGGTGCCGATACGGCGGTGGAACGCGTCGGGATCGCGCAGGGTGAGCGTCGGGCCCGCGTCCCCGGTGACGGTGCCGTCGGGCCATCGCAGGCGCAACGGCAGCCGCGCCAGGGCCCGTTGCACCAGCAGCCGGGCGATTGCCGTACGCGGCTGGGAGCGTGGCGGCAGGCACGCCACATCGGGCCACAACTCCGCGTCCACCTCGGTGCGGGTGGCCGGTCCGGCGCCTTGCCGCCGGGTGCCTGCCGAGACGAGGCCGATCACCTGAGACCCTCCTGAGTGCGGTGGTGGGGGCGGGGGTGCACGGGAACTCCGCGCAGATAGAGCCGGATGCCGTGCAGGCGGATGCCCAGCGACACGGCGACCGTGGGCCACGGATGGCGGACGGCGGCGCGCAGCACCGCCGAGGTGGTGGCCGGCCGCCGCACCCCGCGCACGCTCGCGGTGAACGGCCTTGCGCCGGGCCGGATCAGACGTATCGTCAGCCGCAGCCGCTCACCGGGCTCGGGCAGTCTCATCCGGTAGTCGCCGTCCACCGGGAAGAACGGGGAGACGTAGAACTCCTTGGGCACCAGGGCCCGTCCGCGCGCGTCGGGACGCAGCAGGTAGCAGTGCCGCTCGCCGTAGGTGTTGTGCACCTCGGCGACCACGCACCGCACCTCGCCGTCGGGGGCGTGGCACCAGTACACCGTCAGCGGGTTGAAGACATGGCCGAGCACCCGGGGGTGGGCCAGCATCAGCACACGGCCGCCGTCGAGGTACACGCCGTGCGCGGACAGGAACCGGTCCAGGCCCGCCCGGATCGACGGCGCCTTCCCGGCGAAGTGGTCGCGCGGGTCGAACCGCGCCAGCGTCCGCAGCGCCCTGGGCAGCACCGGCAGGTCGTCCAGGTCGACCAGCCACATGGAGGTGCGGTGCCGGAAGGCGTGGCGCACCGGTTCGGTACGGGCGTGGGCGATCGCGCACTCGTAGAGCGCGGGGGCCGGGCCGCCGGGGACGGTGGCCGGGGCGTCGTCACGAGGCGGGCGGGTCACCACCGCACCCCCAGTGCCGCGGCGGCCCGCACCCCGGAGCGGCAGCCGTCCTCGTGGAACCCCCACCCGTGGTAGGCGCCCGCGTACGCGGTGACCGGCGTGGCCAGGGACGGCAGATGCTGCTGGGCGGCCACGGACTCGGGGGTGTAGAGCGGGTGTTCGTACACCATCCGGGCCAGCACCTGCTCGGGGGCGACCATGTCGGCGGCGTTGAGCGTGACCACGTAGTCCTCGGGCGTGTCGAGTTTCTGCAGCCGGTTCATGTGGTAGCTGACCTGGACGTTCTGCGCGGGCGCCGAGCAGGTCGGCAGGAAGTAGTTCCATGACGCGCGGGCGCGCCGGGCCGACGGCAGCAGCGAGGTGTCGGTGTGCAGCACGGTCTCGTTGCGCGAGTAGCGGAAGGCGCCCAGCACCCGCCGCTCGTCGGGCGTGGCATCGGCCAGCACCCGCAGCGCCTGGTCGGGGTGGGTGGCCAGGACGACGCCGTCGTACTCGCGTGTCGTGCCGTCGTCGGTCGTGATCTCGGCGCGGTCACTGCCGCGGCGCACCGACCTGACCGGGGTGGCGGTGTGCAGGGCGGTGAGCTGCTTGCCGATCCTGCTGACGTACTCCACGGAGCCACCGGTGACCGTGCGCCACCGCGGTGAGCCGCTCACCGACAGCAGGCCGTGGTGCTGGAGGAAGCGGAACAGGTAGGCGGCGGGGTAGCGCATGGCCAGCTCGGGGGCGCAGGACCAGACGGAGGCGACCAGCGGGATGACGAAGTGCGTCACGAAGTACGCGGAGAAGCGCCGCTCGGCGACGAACCGGCCCAGCGTCTGCGTCCCGGCCCGCTCCGAGGCCAGCACCTCCCGGGCGGCCCGGTGGAAGAGCGGCACCTCGGTCAGCATCCGCAGGTAGCGGCCGCGGAGCATGCTGCGGGGCTGCGCGAACAGCCCGCCCGGGCCGCGGGCGCCCGCGTACTGCAGACCGCAGCCGCCGCACCGCACCGACAGGCTCATCTCCGAGTCCTGGGTGCGCACCCCGAGCTCGTCGAAGAGCCGCAGGAGCGTGGGGTACGTGCGCTCGTTGTGCACGATGAAGCCGGTGTCGACGCGGATGGCCTGGCCGCCGCGCCCGGCGACGTCATGGGTGTGGGCGTGGCCGCCGAGCCGGTCGTCCGCCTCGTACAGCGACACCTCGCAGGCCCGCTGCAGCACATAGGCGGCGGTCAGGCCCGATACGCCCGCCCCGACCACCGCGATCCGTCGCCGTCGCACAGCCACTCCCGTCCCGTCGCTCCTCGGGCCGCGTGCGCCGCGAACGGCGTGGCGGACCCCTCACCTGGGATTCGGAGCGGAGGGGCCGGCGGATGGGTCAGTTCCGCGGACCGTCCGGATCGCCGGTGTCGAGCCAGCCGCGCTGGGCCGCCTGGATACCGGCCTGGAAGCGGGTGGTGGCGTGGAGGGTGGTCATCAGGGTGTGGATGCGCCGCACCACCGTGCGTTCGGTGATGCCCAGCGCGCGGGCGATCCTGCGGTCCTTCGCGCCGGAGGCCAGCAGCCGCAGGATGTCGCGGTCGCGCTGCGCGAGCGCCCCGGCGCCCGGGGCGGTGTCCGCGCGCGGCGCGGTGGGGCCCGGCGTGCCGCCGCCCAGCGGAGTGGCCCGGTCCCAGAGCGCGTCGAAGGTCATCAGCAGCGCGTCCAGCAGCGGCGAGGGGCGGACCAGCAGCCGCACCGCGGCGTCGGTGCCGGTGAAACTGAGCGGGACCAGGGCGCGTTCGCGGTCCGCGATGAGCATCTTCATCCGGACGTCGGGCAGGCTGCGGGCCTGCTCCCCCGCCGCCAGGTACTGCTCCAGCAGCGTCAGCCGGGAGGGCATGGCGAGGACCGGCGCGTGGTAGACGGCGCGGTAGCGCACCCCGCGGGCCAGCGCCTGGAGTTCGTTGGTGTTGAGGGAGCCGTCCGCGAGATACGGCGGGCTGTCGACGATCAGCACCTCGTGGCGCGCGCCGAGTTCGAGCTGCGCGAGGGTGCGGAAGACCGCCTCGGCGCCCTCGACGACCTCGATCAGATGGCCGGGCTCGGTGCTCGCCGCCTTCGCGCGCACCGACAACTCCCGTGCCTGGGCGCGCAGATCGTCCAGTACCTGGTGGTGGTGGAGCACCAGTGCGTCCAGCGCCACCTCCGGCGGGGCGGCGACATAGCGGGCCGGACGGCCGAAGAGCCGGTTGCACAGACCCGCGTCCGTCAGCCGCTGCAGCGAGTGGCGCACGGTCGGGGTGGTCAGACCCAGCGACCGTGCGACGTCCGGTGGTTCGGCGTGGGCGTGCGAGAGCAGGTGCAGGTAGACATCGCTGTCGGTCGGACCGAGTCCGACCGGTTGCAGCAAGTGGGCCATGTCGCGGACCTTAGGACGGGGCCGGAGCAGTCATCAATGGCCGCGTACGGGCGTGCCCCCCCCCCCCGGGGGGCGGCAGGCGGCCGCCCCCCCGGGG